>NZ_JAKLTV010000001.1:0-499348 GCF_022698185.1 Synechococcus sp. PCC 6717
ACTTCTTTCTGAATACGGTTCTTGTTAGTAATGCTGGGGCAAATGGTACTGTTGATGTATCTGCAAGCCTCAGCGAAGCCCTGCAGAACTTGGTCTAGCTTGACAATTTGCTCTGCAGTGGGATTTAGTTGACAGACAATGGTCAGTATTTGCTGTGGCATGAGTTCATTTTATGCGCTTAAATGGTAATATGGCAACTGAAGTTGCTAAAGGAGCTTTCCTCCCTGTACTGAAGTACGGGGCTTCCAGCCCTAACCGTTGTGAAACAAGTAAGTTTATGGTAACCCGTACCTATCGCTCCACCCCTCACTGGCAACAGTGGGTCTTGTGGGTGACGCCGTCGTTGCGAGGATCGCGGCGGCAACCACGCACTGCGCGGCAGCGGCGTACATTCCTGTATCCGTTGGTGGGGCTAGGGGGAGCACTGTTGCTGTGGCAAACGGATAGTCAGCTCCTGCTGGCCACCCTCAGTGGTGTGGGAACCGTGTGGCTGTTAGCGCGCTGGCAGCGGGTGCTCTACGAGTACGCTCAACACCTAAAAACGCAAGTAGCTCAGGCTGCCCAACACCCCCTAGGGGCTACGGTGGCCGCTGGGGCGATCGCCTGCTTGGGCACCTACACCCTCACCCATCTCTGGCAGGGTGCAACGGATCATTGGTTGGTCATTGCCCTTGTCCTACAAGGCGCCCTCTTACTAGCGTTACTCACGGTGTTGATCTGGGTGGCGGCTCAGCAGCAACAGCAGCAATTGCAGCGCTGGCTCCAAGAGCTGAGTCATGCAAATCCCTTACACCGTCTCATCGCCATTCGACAGTTGAGCTGCTTGGTGGATCGCGGCGATCGCCAGTGTGCTCAGGAAGCCCTCTACTTGCTCCTCAACCAAGAAACAGAGCCTCTCGTGCGGCGAGCCGCGTTGTCCGTTTTAGACCAGCTTGATGACACCCCATAACCCCAACTGGCTAGAGCGGTGGTGTATTGCCCACCTCACTCGCGCCATTGCTCGGGTGATTGACGTCGTGCCACAGCGCCTAGATTACGAGGGCTTTGTTGCCATTAGCCAGCAGGTGAAGCAGGGGCGATCGCCCGCAGCGCAGCAGCAGGTCATTGCCGCTGTTTTTGCCCAAGTTATTCCCCCATGGATCAGTACCATTGTCCGCACCCTATTTCGGCCAACGCGCTGGGTGTGTGAAACCAATGCTTGGTTTGCCACCCGCCTCACGGGCTGGTTAGTTGGATCTAGCGATCGCTACTGGGTGGAGGTGCTCTCCCCCAATCAAACTCCCCAACGGCAACTCAGCGGCGTGCGGATTCAAAAGTGTTACTACCTCGCACAAGCAGAGTGCGCGGCATTGTGCATCAATCTGTGCAAGCACCCCACCGAGGAGTTTTTTCGCAACCAGTTGGGTCTTCCCCTCACCATGACCCCCAACTTTAGCGATTACAGTTGTGAAATGGTCTTTGGCACCCCGCTGACCCCCATCCCMCCCCCTGCCATTCCGCGCTGTTTTGAGCAGCCCCATCTTGACCCCTGCCCCCACGTTCTTGGTTCAACGCCGGGTGCGATCGCCAAAGAGGGCTAAATAATCTTGGCTTTCGGTGCCTAGCCAGCGATCCCAAAACGTAAAGTAAAGGCCATAGTTACAGTGAAATTGGCTGTGGTGCAAACTGTGGTGCGTCGCGCCAATGAACCACCGCCCCAGCCAGTGGGTAGCAAAGGAACGGGGATAGATCTCTAGATTCAAATGATTAATCACACTGGAAAGGGTCATCACGGTTAACTGCGCCACAATCGTGTAGGGATGCAGAGGCACCACCAAAATAACTGCGGGTAAAAACAGGGCTTGCAGCAGCGATTCCCACGGATGGAAGGCAAAGGCCGTCCACGGCGAAGCCACAATGCTGTGGTGATGTACCCGATGCACATGGCGATAAATACGGGGATGGTGCATCCAGCGGTGCAACCAATAGTAGTAGGTTTCGTGCAACAGTAAGACCACTAAGAGGCTAACGGGCACGTACAGGTAATCCCGCCAAGACTGGAGATCGACATAGATAGCGGTCCAGCCCTGCTGCCAAATCACCGCCGTCACTGCCCCCGCCAGTGCAAAAATAGCCGAGGTGAGGAGCGACCAACCAAATTCCTGGCAAAATTGCCAGCGGCGATAGGGACGCAAATTGACGCGCCGCCTCCTGAGCGGGGTGTAACCCGCTAGGCCATAAAACAATGAAAAGAGACCGGCAATGAGGATAAGACGGCTGACAATCATTAAAAACATGACCCCAACCATGATCACAAAGAGGGTGGGGTCACTTAAGTTATAGGGAATCATGGTGGCAGGTGATGCAGCTCAGCGCCTAGAGCCAGCCCAGCCAGTGCAGAAAACCTTCGCCCGTCCAATATTCCCACGCCAGCAGTGCCACTAAGCCAATCATTGCGGCTCGACCGTTCATCCGCTCAGCAAAGGTATTAAACCCATACTTAGGGGTTTCTAGCTTTGGCGATCGACTAGGCTGTGTTTGCGATGCCATACCTACTCCTCGTCGTCGGTATTTTCTTCACCCTCTGGGAAGTAAAAGCCTTTGGCACGCTCAGTCAAAATTGATTTACCAATCGACAAGGCGCGTTGTGCCTGAAGAGCGGCTTGACGTTTCCAAACAGCGCGGCGCATACTGCGCTTAGATTTCGAGGTTTTTTTCTTGGGGCAGGCCATGATGGTGTCTCGCCGAGTTCAACTTTCGCAATCTCTAACTATACTGCAAATATTGATCCGCAGCAAGTTTAAGGAGTGCTGGTACGGTGGATCCCCTGAACAGGTCTATGCAACTATTTACCCTAGCGGCTAACGTCAATCTTTACGATGCCCCGACGGGCGATCGCCTCGCCACCCAAGGGGCGGCGGCACGCTTTCTGTGGGCACCGGCTCTGCAACCTGCACAACCCACCGCCCGGCTCTATGTTCAACTAGCGGAGGATGAGTACTGGGGCTGGCTTGACCCATCTGACTACCCGAAGTTACAGCCGGCAACCACCCCCTATCAGCCCATCCCCTGCGATCGCGCCGCCGTTGTCAGTGCTATTGAAGCCATTATTGAGTTTTGCGAAGCAGCCCGCCGGGTGCCCCACGAATACCTATGGGGCGGGACAGTGGCTCCCCACTACGATTGTTCGGGCTTAATCCAGGCCAGCTTTGCCAGCCAAGGGATTTGGCTCCCGCGGGATGCCTACCAGCAGGAGGCCTTTACCACCCCCATCGCCCCCAGAGGCGCAACCATTGACGAAGTCTTACCCAAATTGGAGCGGGGCGATCTGATCTTCTTTGGCACCCAACAGAAGGCTACCCACGTTGCCCTGTACCTAGGGGAGGGGTACTACCTCCATAGCTCCGGTAAAGAGTGTGGCCGCAACGGCATTGGTGTTGATACCTTGCTCCCCAGTGCTGATCCGGTGGGTACCGCCTATCGGCAACAGTTCCGTGGGGCGGGGCGGGTGGAGTCGAGCTACCTGCCCATGCCCAACTTCTGCGCCTTTTGATAGACTTTGCCTTCCGTGAGGAGGGACGGCGCAATCACAATTTCCACCTGCTGCATTTCCCGCAGGTCTTTCGCCCCCAAAGTGCCCATACTCGTTTGCAGTGCCCCCAAGAAATTATGGGTACCATCATCAAGCTGGGCGGGACCGCGCAAAATTTGCTCTAGGGTGCCCGTTGTGCCCACATGAATACGGGTTCCCCGAGGTAGCACCGGACTTGGGGTGGCCATCCCCCAGTGATAGCCGCGACCGGGGGCTTCCTTAGCGCGGGCAAAGGGCGACCCCATCATCACGGCATCGGCACCACAGGCAATACACTTACAGACATCGCCCCCCGTCACTAAGCCGCCATCGGCAATGACTGCCACATAGCGTTGGCTTTCTTGGAAGTAGGCATCTCGCGCAGCTGCACACTCAGCGATCGCCGTCACTTGCGGTACCCCGACCCCCAAAACTCCGCGGGAGGTACACGCGGCTCCTGGCCCAATACCCACCAGAATAGCGGCAGCACCGCAGCGCATGAGGCTGAGCGCCACCTCGTAGGTCACACAGTTACCCAGAATCACAGGCATAGGCATCCGCTGGCAAAACGCTGCCAAATCTAGGGGTGCCACAGAGTCGGATGCCAGATGAAATGGTGACACTACCGTTGCCTGCACAAATACAAGATCGGCACCCGCCGCTGCCACCGTATCCCCGAAGCGACTGGCACCCGCAGGGGTTAAACTCACAGCAGCAATTCCCCCCTGCGACTTAATTTCGTGAATGCGCTGCTTAATGAGGTCTGGTTGAATGGGTTGAGCATAAAGTTGCTGCATCAGGGGGACAAATTCGTCCACACTGACACTGGTAATCTGCTCGAGAATTGGGGCTGGATCGGCATAGCGCGTTTGAACCCCCTCGAGGTTMAATACTCCCAACGCCCCCATCTGGCTGAGTTTGACCGCCATTGTGACATCCACAACCCCATCCATGGCACTGGCAATAATCGGAATCTCTCGCTCAAGGGTGCCCAGTCGCCAGCGAGTATCTGCGAGTTGGGGGTCTAGGGTACGACTGCCGGGAACCAACGCAATTTCATCAATACCGTAAGCGCGACGGGCGGTGCGGTGTCCCCCAAGTTGAATGGTCATGGTGTTCCTCGTAGGTGCATTAGGTGGATAAAACATAGTGGTGCAGCTATTGCCACAGCGCCTGTGACAATTTACAAAAATTTACAACTAATGTACCAGTAACCGCTACCCACTAGTTCACTGGTGGTTTGGGCGATCGCCGGATCGATTGAAACGATGCGGGGCGCGGTGGAGGCGCACCTAGCCGCTGCGGTCGTTGTGGGCGAGCACTCCCACCAGTTGCGGGACGGGGTTTGCGCTTCGGCTTCAGCTTGCGGGGGGGCAACACACCCACCACGGTGGCTTCATTGACCACTAGGGTGGTGCCTTCCCGCTGCACTTGAAAATCCCAAAAATAGCCCGGTGATTTCATAGAGACCGTCCCTTTAAGTTTGATCTTAAAGGCTTTGATTTTATCGCCACGGCGGCGCGGTAGTTGCTGCACTTTCACAACCACAAAGTTTTTGTCTTGGGAATTAAAAATAACTTCACCGCGCACCGAAAAATAGCCGTCACTAACACCGGGATCGCTATCGATCGTCTGCTCTTGCTGCAAGCGTTCAGGTTCCCACACACCGACCACCTGCAGATGCAACCTAACATCATTGTCCACCTCCCGGGTACGGGGATAGACCACCCACAGATGGGGCTCATTGAGATCAAGATATTTTTTAATCAGGTTCATCACCTGTCCCAACAGAACCGTCTCAATTTCGGCGCCGTCTTCCGTAATTAATACACCACGGTTAAATTCCGTTTCGCTAGCAGGGACATAGCGACCCCGCACAACGCCGATGGCGCGGTACTGCATGCGATCGCTGGGGGGGGGGATGGGTTGCGGGCGACGGAGGATGTCTCCCTTAGATGGTTCAGATGGGTCAGCCACACTCATCTCTGGCATCTCTGGCTTGGGGGGGGCTGGTTTTTTACTCCCTGAAGAGATACTGACAATTTCCGGGCGAGCTTTGGCTGGGGGTGTCAATTCTGGGTCTGTCGCGGTGGGCGGCGTGGCTTGGCTTTTGGGCAGACGGGGGCGCTTGGCCCGGGGTTCAGGAGTCATAGCGGTTCTCGCAAACGTTTCCGGTCATGAACAGTTCAGCCATATTCAGCAGGGAAATGGGACACGGCAATGCTAAACAGCGTACCCTCAATTATGCGATGCGACTTGGGAGCTAAGCAACATCATTCCTATTGCTGTCTTTAATGGGGGGCTTCGGCGTGAACGATCGCCCCAAAGTCACCAATCACAGCCGCACAGTTGCGCAATAGCCCCAGTAAGGCTAAACGATTGGCGCGCAGGTGATTCTCGTCTGCCATAACCAGCACGCTCTCATCACCATCAAAAAAGCGACTGACGATGGGGGTGAGGGTTTGTAGGGTGGTGACAATGTCGCTATAGGTGCGAGTTTGCTGTGCTTGCTTCACGGTGGGCAGTGCCGCTTTCAAAGCCGCATAAAACTCTTTTTCAATAGGAGCTTCGAGAAACTTAGCCTTGACCGCTCGCAAGTCCAACCGCTGTGGGTCTAAGTCTCCCTGCCGCGCCAAGCGAGCAGCGCGATTCACCGTAGGATAGATGGTTTGCAACTGGCCAGAATCACGCAACTGCTGTAAAAACCGCGCGCGATCGCCCGCGTCAAGGACATCGGCAAGGGCGCGGTTCTGAAGATCGGGCACATCGTCAGGACTAATGGCATTCACCAGATCGTAGTCAATCCCCTGCTCGTCCTGCAGGAGGGTGCGCAACCGTTGACTAAAAAACTGGCTAAGTTGGGCGTAGAGATCGTTGGGGGAGAGTTTAGCCTGAAATTGCTGGCAGAATTGCTGGCTGCCCTCCTGCAACAGTTCCAGCAGATTAAGGC
Source organism: Synechococcus sp. PCC 6717 (assembly GCF_022698185.1). Lineage (NCBI taxonomy): Bacteria > Bacillati > Cyanobacteriota > Cyanophyceae > Synechococcales > Synechococcaceae > Synechococcus > Synechococcus sp. PCC 6717. Next base: position 6,501 of record NZ_JAKLTV010000001.1, read on the forward strand.
GTAACCGTCCGTGCCACAGGATGGTAATGATGGCGTTGGCGGCTCGCCGCAGGGCAAAGGGATCCGACGACCCCGTAGGGCATAATCCCAACCCAAATAACGCAATCAGGGTATCTAGGCGATCGGCCAGACCAACCACCTGACCAGTGAGGGTCTGAGGGAGTTTATCCCCCGCAAAACGTGGTAAGTAATGCTCAAGGATGCCGGTGGCAACCGCTGGCGATTCCCCAGATACGGTGGCATAAACTTGACCCATATACCCCTGTAGCTCCGGGAACTCCCCCACCATCTGGGTGACCAGATCGGCTTTGCACAGATAGGCGGTTCGCTCAATCGCGGCGCGATCGGCAGCTGAACAATTGAGCGCCTTGGCAATGGTGGTGGCAAGGGCAGTGATTCGCTCTCCTTTGGCGGCCATAGATCCTAGCTCATCCTGGAACGTGACCGCTGCCAGTTTGGCTACATAGCTCTCTAGGGGCTGGGCTGTATCGGCATTATAGAAGAATTCTGCATCTGCAAGCCGAGCGCGGATCACCCGCTCATTGCCTGCGCGAATGAGGGGAGTGGCGGTGGGAGCGCCATTACTAATGGTGATAAAGGCAGGTAGCAGGGCTTGGCGTTGGTTATCGGTATAAACCGGAAAATACCGCTGGTGCGAGATCAACACCGTGGTGATCACCTCTAGGGGTAGCCCTAGAAATCGTGGCTCAAAGGCGCCTAGAACAGCTGTTGGCCACTCTACCAAGTGGGTGACCTCCTCTATCAGGGGAACCTCCAGATCTACCCAGCCCCCTACCTCCTTGGCTAGCTCATGAATTTGCTTGCGGATTGTTGCTTCACGGGCGCGGGGATCCACGAGCACCCCTGCGGTTTCTAGCGCTCTAGCGTAGTCCCTCCCATGGGACAGGGCAATCGTCTCTGAGGCTAGGACACGATGGCCATGGGTGTGGCGATCGCTGACAATGCAAACTGAATGGCTGTGCAACGTCAAGGGCAGCACCTGATCATCCCAGAGCAGCACTAACCAACGAATCGGGCGCGCAAATCGTAGGTCCCCATCTCCCCAGCGCATAAAACGAGGCCCGTCAAGAGTCTCTAGCCACTGCCGACTCAGGTGGCTCAACAGATCAGGCGTGGGTTGACCAGGGCGGACTTGCCGCAGATAGACCACGTCTCCCTTGGGGGTGGCTCGCACCTCAATCTCCTTCAGGTCTCCTTGGCGAGAGCGCAAGAAGCCGAGCAACGCAGGCGTGGGTTCGCCATCGCGAAAGGCAGCACTGGCAGCTGGCCCTTTGATCTCGAGGGACTGATCTGGCTGCTGGGCTGGTAGATCCTCAATGAGCACGGCTAGGCGACGAGGGGTGGCTAACACCTGAACCGTGCCACTAAGACCATGCTCCTGCAACGTTGCCGGAACGATCGCTTGCCACTGGGCGATCGCGCTCGCAACAAACCGAGCCGGTAAATCTTCCGTTCCCACCTCTAAAAGGAACGTATGCTGAGCAGACTTTGGCATGAACCTTGAATACGAGATGGATGAGCTTAGCGATTTGCGCGAGCATGAACGGCTTGCGCTTCGTCGGGATGAATTCCCAAGCGAGTGAGGTTAATGCGTCCTTTGTTATCAACTTCGCGAATTTTGACGACGATTTCATCGCCAACATTCACTTCATCCTCGACCTTGCCAACCCGATACTCGGCCAATTGGGAAATGTGGATCATGCCCTCTTTTCCGGGTAGAAACTCAACAAATGCGCCAATGGGGATAATCCGCGTCACTTTACCCAAATAGACATCCCCCGCATTGAGTTTACGGGTTAAGGCTTCAATGGCACTGCGAGCCTGCTTGGCATTTGCAGCATTGGGCGCACTAATGGTCACGATTCCGTCTTCGGCAATATCAATCTTGACTCCAAACTGCTCGGAAATGCCGCGCACTGTTTTCCCCCCAGGACCAATGACTAGGCCAATGGTATCGGCGGGGATCTGCAACGTCAGCAACCGTGGCACACTATCGCGCAACTCTAAGCGGTGGGTGCCAATAACCGCCAACATTTTTTCAAGAATATGCAGTCGGGCGGGTCGTGCCTGCTCAATCGCCTGCTTGATCACCGCCACGGGTAGGCCGGTAATTTTCATGTCCATTTGCAGGGCGGTGATGCCACTATCTGTCCCCGCAACTTTGAAGTCCATATCTCCAAGAAAATCCTCAATGCCCTGAATATCGGTGAGGATGCGAATTTCATCGCCTTCTTTAATCAGCCCCATCGCTGCGCCACTCACCGGTTTGCTAATGGGCACGCCGGTATCCATCAGCGAGAGGGTGGAGCCACAGACTGATGCCATGGAGGTGGAGCCATCGGAGGACAATACTTCCGACACAACACGGATGACGTAGGGAAACTGATCTTTAGGCGGTAGCACCGGCTCAAGGGCACGCTCTGCAAGGGCACCATGGCCAATCTCCCGTCGTCCGGGAGAGCGCAACGGCCTGACTTCCCCCACAGAATAGGGGGGAAAGTTGTAGTGGTGGAGGTAGCGCTTCGTGTCTTCGGGGTGGAGATCGTCGAGCGCTTGGGCATCTGCCGGGGAGCCAAGGGTGGTCACCGACAAGACTTGGGTTAGGCCACGGTTAAACAGGGCACTGCCATGGACGCGATCTGGCAGCACACCAACTTCGCACCAAATGGGTCGTACTTCGTCTAAACGGCGACCATCCACCCGCACGCCCTCGGTAATAATTTGCTGACGCATCAGTTTCTTGGTGACGGCCTTAAAGAGGGTGGCCAGGGCTTTAGGGTTGGCGGCGGCGGCAACAGCCACTGGATCCTCTGGGGGCAGATTGGCAATCTCTTGGGCGATCGCCCCTTGCACCTCATCTAGGGCAGCATCCCGAACATTTTTATCTTTCTCAAAGCGCTTGAGAATCGCCGTCACAGGATCAACGGCGCGTTCATAGATAAAGTTTTCTAGGGTGGGGTCAACCACTGGCGGCGGCGCTTGGACAATCTCTAGCCCTAGCTCTGTGAGCAGATCCCGCTGGGCTTGGATGAGGTCTTGGATGACTTCATAGCCAAAATCAATGGCCTCGACCATATCGGCTTCAGGGAGTTGGTTGGCGCCGGCTTCGACCATCMCCACMCCGTCAGGCGTACCTGCCACGACTAAATCAAGGCCACCGCGTTCAATTTCTTGGTAGGTGGGGTTAATAATAAATTCATCCCCGACCAGTCCCACCCGAACCGCCGCCATCGGGCCATGAAAGGGAATTTGCGCCAGCAACACGGCGATGGAGGCACCGGTGACTGCCAACACATCAGGGGGCACATTTTCATCGAGGGACACCGTAGTCGCAACCACCTGCAAATCATCCCGCAACCACTGGGGAAAGAGGGGCCGCAAGGGACGGTCGATGAGGCGACCAATGAGAATTGCTTTTTCGGGGGGGCGACCTTCACGCCGTAAAAAACCGCCAGGAATGCGACCAGCGGCATAAAGACGCTCTTCGTAGTCCACGACAAGGGGGAGAAAATCGATACCTTCGCGGGCACCGGCGCGATTGGCTGTCACGAGAACTGCTGTTTCACCGGAGCTGATGAGAATTGAACCCGCTGCCTGGGGTGCAAATTTTTTCAGTACAACCTTAATATCCCTGCCATCTAGGGGGATAATCTTTTCCAGACCATTCATTTGTGCTCTATTCTGTCCTTTTATTTCTTCTTCTTTACTAGGATAGCTGCTTCTGCTCCTAATCCGCTGTCTCAATGCTCGAGGATCAAGCGGCTGCCGCAAAGAGCAGCAAGGCTGGGGGTGGCAGTCCAATTCTGGGTCAGCAGTATTTGCAGCAACTGCGCCGATCGCTGGCTGGCGGCTTCTGGGCTGAGACCTAAGTAAAAACTAGCGGTGTGATGGCTATCGGTATTCAGGGTTTGCAGCAAGTCATCGGCATAGTGCAATGCTTTTTGGAGTTGGGTTTGCAGATTTGTCCACACATCCAAATTGCGGAGGTTGCTCAGGGTTTCAGCGACAACATCTTGGCGGTGTTGCAGAAAAATGGTGCGCCCTTGCAGTTCAACAGGTAAATCGGCAAAGAGAATCACTGGCCCGTAGCCAATGATATGCACGGTCTCCATCCATTTGGTTTGGGGCAGGAGTAATTCCCGCACAATGTGGCAGGCTAAGGCTGTAATGATCAGCCCTTGACTGTGAGCCACTAGGTATAATTCAGCACCGGCTTGTAGCCCTTTGACAATTTCGTAGGCGAGGCGCAGGGTGGGACGGGGTGCCCCTGCCGGGAATACGCCGTAGAGGTATTGGGCAAAATCACTCCAGCCAAGGCGCTGTAAAAAGGGTAACGCTAAAAGGCTGCTGATGGCGGCGGGGGTCTCAGGGGTCAGGGGACGGTGTTGCACCTCCTTGGGCTGGGCGATCGCCAACATATCTGCATCATCACCCAGTTCTTTGGTGATGAGTTGTTCAAGGAGTTTGGCATAGGCACGCCGGCGATCGCCGGCACGGTCGTTGTTTTCTACTGTTGGCCAAAAATGGTAGAGTTCTGCTTTGCCCAGCAAACTTTCCAACAGATCGGCTTGGAGACCGTGGGTTTGGTTATGGATACCGCGAATCTCAAGGGGATGGGCAGCCGTTAACTCCGCAAGGCGATTGAGATCCCGCTGTTGCTTGGCGCGATCGCTACTCACGCCATTCACATGCAGTAAGCGGCGGCGGGCAGCGAATGGAGGCAGAGGATTGGGAACAAGAATAGTGCCGTCAAGGAGAGGTTCCATTGAACACGAATACTGCTAATTGGTTTGTTACTTGTCTAGATTTTGGGTCAAGGTTTTGTCAAAAATGAGACGAATGAGATAACTATCATCGGTTCTGAAGAGTCAGGCGTAATTGCTCTAGCCCCCATCCATTTGGGAAGATCTGCCCCATCGGTTAACGCTCGATGAGCCACGGCGGCGTGTTGAGCACACAGAAGCACGGATCTTGGGCTAGCCACTGGGATCCCACCTGATGGAGCGCCGCCATCACCGGCTGAAGCTGCTGTCCTTTGGGGGTTAGGGAATATTCCACCCGAGGCGGCACCTCCGCATAGACCCGTCGTTCCACTAGGCCATGGGCTTCCAGTTCCCGCAAACGCTGGGTCAAGGTCTTAGTGCTCACTCCCGGTAGCGCTGCCAACAGCTCGTGGGTGCGGCGATCGCCCTCAAATAGCTCCCGTAACAGCAAAATTGACCACTTATTGCCCAACAAATCCACCACAAACTGAATCGGACATTGGACATCAATACACGCCTTCGCCATTGACATCTGCCATTTAGATCGATCCTACTCCTTCACAGCCCCGCCGAGAACACCCCCATTGTCGGCATTCTCATTGTCGGCATTCTAGACACTGCCATGAGGGATTTTGACAGGTTGACACAAAACTCAATATTTCTTAAGAATGTCCTCTGGTCAAGCTATCTGGGTAATGCTTTACTCCAAGTTCCTATAGGGATAGCGCGGTAACTGCCTTGTGAGAACTCATCGCTTCAGGGAAAGATGTTGCACAGTATCGATAGCAACACGCACAGTTATGGTCAGTACCTCCTCTGCTGAAGCAGCCAGTCTGCGGCCAGGAATTAAAGCACCAGCTCAAGAAACCCTTTTAACGCCTCGCTTTTATACCACCGATTTTGATGCCGTTGCTCAGATGGATTTGTCTGGGCATGAGGATGAAATTGAGTCGGTATTGGCCGAACTGCGAGCCGACTACAACCGCTATCACTTCGTGCGCAATGCGGAGTTTGATCAATGCTGGGATAGCATCGATGGCGAAACCCGGCAGGCCTTCATTGACTTCCTAGAGCGCTCCTGTACGTCTGAATTTTCAGGGTTCTTGCTGTTCAAAGAACTGTCTCGCAAACTCAAGGGGCGTAACCCTGTTCTGTCGGAAGCCTTTGCACTTCTTGCCCGTGATGAAGCCCGCCATGCTGGCTTTCTCAACAAAGCCATGGCTGACTTTGGTCTATCCCTCGATTTGGGCTATCTGACCAAAAACCGCACCTATACGTTCTTCCCACCAGAATGGGTTATCTACACGGTTTACCTATCCGAGAAAATTGGATATTGGCGCTACATTCTAATCTATCGCCATCTGGAACAGCATCCTGAACATCGCATCTACCCGCTGTTCAAGTACTTTGAAAGCTGGTGCCAAGACGAAAACCGTCACGGTGACTTCTTCAAGGTCTTACTGCGATCGCAACCCAAACTGTGGAATACTTTGGGCGGTCGCCTCTGGGCTCGGTTCTTCCTGCTTACCGTTTTTGTCACCCATACCTTGACGGTGCTGGAACGGGCAACGTTCTACGAGTCCATTGGGTTAGATCCGGATCAATTCAATAAAGACGTCATCCGCAATACCAACGAAACGGCTCGGCGTGCCTTTCCCTGTATTCTCAACACCGACCATCCTACCTTTTTCCCGCGCCTGAACACCTGCGCGATCGCGAACCAGCATCTAGCCGAGATTGCCAGCACCCAGCGTCCTGCTGTAATCAAGCTGATCCAGAAACTGCCATGGATGGCAGTCATTATCTGGCAAATGCTGTGCCTCTATCTAATTCCGTCTGTGAACGCTGAACAATCACGAGAAACTGTTCGTTAGGAGAGTCTCCATGAGTTCATTGTCTGCTCGCCTCCGCGAAGGAACCCAGCAGTCCCATACGGCGGCTGAAAATACGGCCTTTATGAAGTGTTTTTTGAAAGGGATTGTGGAACCGGAGCCATTGCGCAAACTCTTTGCAAATTTATACTTTGTTTACAGCACCTTGGAAGACCTCTTCCGCCAATATATTGATCATCCTGTCGTTGGGGCGATGTATTTCCCGGAGTTAAACCGAGCGGAACAACTGGCTAAGGATTTGTCCTATTACTATGGCCCCCAGTGGCGCGATCAAATTACCCCATCTCCCGCCGGCCAAGCCTACTGCGATCGCCTGCGTCTGCTGGCGGAGGTTGACCCACTGTTGCTCATTGCCCATGCCTATACCCGCTACATGGGCGATCTATCGGGGGGGCAGGCTCTAAAGCGGATCATTCGCTCGGCGCTCAACCTACCCGACGGTGTGGGAACTCAGATGTATGAATTTCCAGCATTGCCAACCGCCGAAGCCCGACAAGCCATGAAGGAACAGTATCGCCAAACCCTTGATTCTCTGCCCATTGATGAGGATACGGTGGAACGGATGATTGCCGCCGCTAATGATGCCTTTATGCTCAACCGCAACATCATGCACGAGCTGGAAGAGGATGTAAAGGCCGCCATCGGGGAGCATACCTTTCACCTGCTCACGCGCCACGATCGCCCCGGCAGCACCACGCCCCATGCCCAAGGGGGCGATCGCGAACTCGTCCTAGGCTAGGCATTGGCGCTTGGGGAATCCGCTCTTTGAAGGTTCAGCGCTTGAAATCCCAGCGTCAGGTGATACAGCACTCGACATGTGCTGGGGTAGCTTGGGACTGTTCCGACTCGATTGATCTGCTCATCCATTTTGCTCATCCATTTGACGTATGAAACCTAGCCATCATGAAACCGCTTTCTCAGACCGTTGAATTTGATGCGGCTCTGCTTAACAAATACAATCAGCCACTGCCGCGCTACACGAGCTATCCTCCTGCAACAGAGCTATCTCCCGATTTTGATACAACCTCATTTCGAGCGGCGATCGCTCTGGGAAACTATAAGAAAACACCCCTATCCCTCTATTGCCACATTCCCTTTTGCGAAACCGCCTGCTATTTCTGCGGCTGCAATACCATCGTGACACCGCGTAAGGGCATTGCTACACCCTATGTCGATTACTTGGGGCGCCATATTCGTCAGATAGCGCCCCTGATCTCTCGCGATCGCCGGGTGCATCAACTCCACTGGGGCGGCGGTACGCCTAATTATCTAAATATCCATCAGGTTGACTATCTATGGGAACAGATTTCCCAGCAGTTTACCTTTGATGACAGAGCCGAAATTTCCATTGAGATTAACCCTCGAGATGGCGATCGCCAGTATCTCAATCATCTGCGGCAGCTTGGATTTAATCGCATTAGCTTTGGCATCCAAGACTTTAACCCCACGGTACAGGCAGCGATCAACCGGATACAACCAGAATCAATGCTGTTTAATGTGATGGACTGGATCCGGGAGGCGGGCTTTAAGAGTGTCAATGTGGATCTGATCTATGGATTGCCCTACCAAACTGTGGATAGCTTCCGGGAAACAGTAGAAAAAACCCTAGCGCTCAACCCCGATCGCATCGCGGTGTTTAACTTTGCCTATATTCCCTGGATGAAGCCGATTCAAAAGCGCATGCCCGCATCAGAAATGCCCAGCAGTGCGGAAAAGCTCCAAATCCTTCAGCAAACCATCGCCCAGTTAACCGATGCAGGCTATGTATTTATCGGCATGGATCACTTTGCCAAGCCCAACGACGAACTGGCGATCGCCCAGCAGACCGGCAAACTCCATCGCAACTTCCAAGGTTACACCACCCAGCCCGAGTCTGACCTAGTTGGATTTGGCATAACCTCCATCAGCATGGTGCAGGATGTCTATGTCCAAAACCATAAGCGCATTGGGGATTTCTACCGAGCTTTAGATACCAACCAGCTTCCTATCGAGCGCGGCGTGCGGCTCAGCCAAGATGATCTGATTCGTCGAACGGTGATCATGGAACTGATGTGTCAGTTCCAACTCTCGGTGCAGGATCTAGAAGCCAAGTATCACCTCGGGTTTGACCTCGACTTCAACGACTACTTTGCCCCCGTCTTGCCCCAGCTCGATGCCCTAGAAGCCGATGGATTGCTGAAGCGCTCGCGGGATGGCATCGAAGTAACCCCCAGTGGCCGCCTGCTGATTCGCAACATTGCTGCTGTATTTGATGCCTACTTGGGCGATCGCACCGGCAACGTATTCTCCAAATCTATATAGATTGATATAGATTGATTATGACCACTAGTGCACCAAGTCAACCCACTCGCTATCCCCTCAACTGGCTGATTGTCTTCTTCTTCACCGCTGTCCATGCCTTAGCCATGCTGGCTCCTTGGTTTTTCTCTTGGTCGGCCTTGGGGGTGATGCTCCTGCTCCATTGGCTGTTTGGCAGCATTGGCATCTGCTTGGGCTACCATCGCCTGCTCAGCCACCGCAGCTTTCAGGTTCCCCGCTGGCTGGAATATGCGATCGCCCTAGTGGGGGCAATGGCTCTACAGGGCGGGCCGATCTTCTGGGTGGCCGGCCATCGACTACACCACGCCCATACGGAGGATGTGGAGCAGGATCCCTACTCCGCTAAGCGTGGCTTTTGGTGGAGCCACATGCTGTGGATGATCTATCCCCATCCCGACTACTTCAACTACGATCGCTACCAAAAATTTGCGCCTGACCTAGTTCGCCAAGGCTTCTACCGCTGGCTCAACCGCTACTTCATTCTGCTGCAACTGCCCCTCGCGATCGCCCTGTATGCCCTAGGCGGCTGGCCCTTCGTCATCTACGGTGTTTTCCTGCGGTCAGTGTTGCTGTGGCATAGCACTTGGTTGATCAACTCCGTCACCCATATGTGGGGGTATCGCACCTTTCACATCAACGATAATTCCCGTAACCTATGGTGGGCTGCGATTTTGACCTATGGCGAGGGCTGGCACAATAACCACCACGCCTATCCCCATGTGGCGAAGGCAGGCTGGCGGTGGTGGGAGATTGATGTCACTTGGTGGGCTATCTGGATATTGAAAACCCTAGGGCTAGCCCGGAACGTCGTAATGCCAACGGCGACGGCTCTCGCCCTCGCTGCGCAACCGGTGCGGCGATCGCCCTAAATCGCCAAACCAAATCTATTCGAGGGATAGGAAAGGGCTTATCCCTTTCAGGGCGGCTCAAGTCTTCGAAATATGAAGCAACCCCCCACCCAYCCCCACATCAACCGCCGCTGTGGGGTTAGGCATAGCCATGGGTTTGGAGGAAGGGGATATCAATGGTTGAATCGGTTGCGGGTGCCGCTGATCGCCCCAAGAGTTTATGGGTATATTTCCCAAGGAGATCGGCTTCTAAGTTCACGGCATCCCCAATCTGAAGAAACTGGAGGGTTGTTTCCCGATAGGTATGGGGAATAACCGCCACCGTAAATTCATCCCCCAGTTCATTACAGGCAGCCACCGTCAAGCTAATGCCATTGATGGCAATACTGCCCTTGGGAATGATGTAGGTAGCCACCGCTAGGGGTGCGGCAACGGTCAGCTCCCAACTCTCACCAGTGGGGGCGATCGCCCTCAGAGAGCCCACCCCATCCACGTGACCGGTTACAAAATGCCCACCCAGTTTATCCCCAACCCGCAATGCTGGCTCTAAATTTACCGCCGCACCTTGCTGGGCTTTTTCCCCTAGGGTCGTGCGCTGGAGCGTCTCTGGAGAGACACTCACCCGAAAGCTACTGCGATCAAAGGTTTCCACCGTCAGGCACACCCCATCCACGGCAATACTATCGCCAATAGCCATCTCCTTGAGAAACGGTGCCATCGCCGCAGTAATGAGCAACTGGTGCTCGGAGTGCCACTGCACCTGTCCAACCGCTTGAATAATGCCTGTAAACATCAGCAACCCTTAGAGAGTTCGTAGATAGCGTAGGGAGCCACTCGAGTTTCATCGAGCTAGGCCTCCCTTGGTGCGAGGGGTGTGTAGAGCTAGACTGTCATAATATCTTTTTCTTTTTCTGCGAGCAGGGCATCTACTTTGCTGATGTACTTATCGGTTAACTTCTGAAGCTTATCCTGTAGATCCTTGACTTGATCTTCAGACAGCTCACCTGCTTTCCCTTGTTTTTTCACCTGATCGATAGCATCGCGGCGGATATTGCGAATCGCAACTTTACCATTTTCAGCAATTTTGGCGGCTGTTTTCACTAATTCTTTGCGGCGCTCGGTAGTGAGGGGGGGAATATTTAAGCGCACACTGGTGCCGTCATTGTTGGGGGTTAAACCCAGATCCGACAGTTGAATCGCTTTTTCAACAGCGGCAAGGCTGGAGCGATCGTAGGGCTGAATGAGAATCGTTGTTGCATCGGGGGTGGAAATAGTAGCTAAGGAGCGCAGGGGCGTTTCAGTGCCGTAGTAATCCACCATCACCCGGTCTAGTAAGGCCGCATTGGCGCGACCCGTGCGGATACTATTAAAGTCGTGCTGGGTTGCTTCCACGGATTTTTGCATCCGCTCTTCGACATCAGCTAATTTCACAGGAGCCTCCAACCATCGTACCAATGGGTTCCCCAGTCAACGCACGGTAGATATTGCCCGCCGTTTCTAAGCTAAACACAATGATGGGGATATCATTATCTTTACACAGGGCGATCGCCGTACTGTCCATGACCGCCAAGTTATGGGTCAGGGCGTGGGTGTAGGTTAACGTTCGATAGCGTCGGGCATTTGGGTTTTCTTGAGGGTCGGCATCATAGACCCCATCTACCTTGGTTGCTTTGAAAATGACTTCGGCATCAATTTCTGCGGCTCGCAGCGCAGCGGTAGTATCCGTGGTAAAAAAGGGATTCCCAGAGCCAGCGCCAAAGATCACCACACGGCCTTTTTCCAGATGGCGGATAGCGCGGCGACGAATGTAAGGTTCGGCAATCTCCTGCATCGCGATCGCCGTCTGTACCCGGGTGGGCACATTCATTTGTTCAAGGGCATCCTGCAGGGTCATGGCATTCATCACTGTGGCAATCATGCCAATGTAGTCCGCCGTTGCTCGATCCATGCCAGCGGCAGCCCCCTTCATCCCCCGAAAGATGTTGCCACCGCCCACAACAATAGCTGTTTGTACCCCTGCTTGAACCACTTGGGCAATTTCACTGGCAAAGGCCTGAACTACTTTCGGGTCAATACCGTAGTTGAGGCCACCCATGAGGGCTTCACCGCTCAATTTGAGCAAGACGCGGCGGTAGTTAGGACTCATGGCAAAGACTGTCGCACTCCAATAGCTCCCCATCAACCATAGCAGGTTCAGTTACCGCCGCAGTAGCCTACACAGAGGGATAGCTTGGTAGCCCCGTACTTTAGTACGGGGAGGAAAAGCTACCTAGCAACTTTAGTTGCTCTGTGCTAATCTATACTTAATCGCCATCCTTGGTGAAAAACCCAATCGGCGACAGTTGTTACAAGTAAGCAGAACTTTGGGGCTTTGCCTCAAGGAACTGTGTAGGGGCGGTTTGCTCACGCCTTTACGAGTTCGTTTGTGGACTGCGTAAGAATCCCCCGACTTTAGTCGGTGGGAGTGTCAAGGTTGCCATTCTCAGCGGAGGCGTTCCTAAAAATTGTCTGGAAAAGCAATGGGGTTGGCCGCCGCCTGTAACCGCCGCTGCACCTGTACCAGATGGGGGCTATAAAGGGGCAGCGGTTCCGTAAGCTGATGGGGGCGCAAACCCTGCTCAAGAACGTAGGCGGCCACCGTGCCTGTGCCAGCCCCCACCGACCACTCGTAGGGGTGCACCCGATAGGCCGCAGCCGCAATATGGCTGGTGGCAATATTTTTGCCGGTCACCAGTAAATTATTGATGCGGGGGGGAATCAATGCTCGCAAGGGCACTTGGAACGGATAGGTTTGACCAGCCCCTTGACGTTCTCGCGGGCGTTCAATATTACCTGCAGCTTCTGGGGGGTGTTGCAGCATACAGGGATGAAAATCAATGGGATAGTAGCCAATGCCAATACTGTCGGGATAAAGTCGCGCCCGACGCCGCCATTGCATCTGACTCAGGGGAAGCACACCGCGAGCAACCGCCAGTCCCTGCAACCCACCCATGCGAATCGCTAGTTGTTGGAACTGCTCTGCACCGAGAGTCTGGGGATAGTAAGGATCTTGCCAGTAGGGCTTTGCAGAAATATCAATCTCATCAATACTAAACCCCGCTGGCCAGCCCCCCTGATAGCGACCCACCAACCGTCGCCCTTCGCGAATATAGGGGAATTTAGACAGGCCATGAGCCGTGCCCATCGGCGAATCATACCCCTGTAGATAGCGCAGATAGGGGTTGGGTTGCTTGATGTTATCCCCTAAGACTGCATCGGTGGTGCCAGTGGCCAGCCAGTAAAAGTAATTCCGTGCCAGTTCTTCTGCTGCCGCTAAGCCAGCAATCCGCCAGCCTCCCTGCCAGCGTCGGGGTTGGAGTTGACCACTGGCCAGCAGTTGCGATCGCGTCAACAATAAATTATCCATCGCCGTTCCTGGGCCGTAGTCATTGCCCCGCTCCCAGTTTTGCATCGAAATATCCCCCACACTGACTTGTCGGGAGCCTTGAGCGGGCTGAGCACTAAAAATGCGCCGATAGGTGAGCACCAATACTGGCTCTTGGCCAAAACGCAAATGGGCATAGCTGTAAAAGGGGGCAAAGCGATCGTAACTGGCGGGACGGCGATAGGTTTGAGGCTCAGCCATGACCTCAAGGGCAAAGGTATAGGTAATGGCTTGGGGGCAGTAGGGATAGGGAACAGGACTAGAGGCGGACGGGTTGTCCACGCTCACAGGATCAATCCCCAAGCGATAGGGGAGATCCGCCAAGGCCAGCACCTCTCCTGTTTCAGTGGCTTCAATCACCATCCAGTCGCCCGCGGTGGGGGGCTGAAAATTGAGAATGGTTTTGCTCAACCGTGGTGAGTCTTGATCGCTGTAAATGTCTGCCAGAGTTTGGGAGAGGGGGTCGGTATTTAGCGGTGGGGCTTGGGGGGCACGTCGGTGTTGAATGCCGCGCACATGGCGGATGAGTTGCCCGGGTTGCTGTGGATCGTCTGCGGGGGTGATCTCCTGCACCACTGTATTGAGAAACACCTTGAGGGTGCCCCGCCCCTGAGCCGCCATTTCTTGCAGCAGGTCACTCACAAGGGTTGCCCCCACTGCTGGCAGAAAGCAAACCTCACTGACCCAGCAATCTCCCGGGCGGTTTTGGGCAATGATGCGGCGACGGAGTTGGCTATAGCCAGCGGGAAACCACCACTGTTGTCGCTGGCGCAGTTGTTCATCGAGGGCAGAGGTGCCCTGGGCTGACAGTTGCCCCCCCAACCAATCGGTGATTTCGGTAAGGCAAACAGTTTTGCCGTAGCGTAATCCTTCGTAAGCAGTGGCCACGCCAGCTAAGCCACCGCCAATCACTAAAATGTCGCACTCAACGGTTTGGGGAGCGGCAAGGGCACGCTGGTTAGACAGCGGGGCGATCGCCACCAAGCAACCCATTAACCACCCATAGCAAGTCCGCATGGGGCAAGTTCTCCCGACGTGACTCTCGCAACGACTGTGCCAGCCAGCACCGCAAGTTTGCCCCTAGGCATGGGGGTAGAACTTAACGGCGCGGTCGTGCCAATTTCTGTACTATACTTAGACCCGTAAGCCATGTCACTCATCAGCGTTAGGAACGAGCGTCAGGAAACTAATCGCATGAATGAATTTGAAACATCGCCAGCCACGGAAACAACCCATACAGAAGCCTCCGTTCTTGAGGTGGACACAACTCCAGCCGGCAGTTTAGCTGGACGTGAACCCGCAACACCCGCCCCTACGGTGGGAGGGTTAACCGATGAGCAGTGGCAACAAGCCCGCGAAAAGCTGTACTGGGTGCTGACGGTCTTTCCCGATCAGGTGAGTACATTTTTGGGAGAGTACAAGCAACCCCTACGGACGCTGCTGATTATTTTGGCAACGGTTCCCTTTGTGGCACTGGCGATCGCGATTTTGGAAGTTGTGAATGCTATTCCCCTGTTGGCACCCACCTGCCAACTCATTGGCTTTGGCTACGGCACTTGGTTCCTGTATCGCTATGTCTTGTTTGATTCAGGACGGCGAGAATTGACTCAAAAGGTCAATGATTATAAGGCACGTATTCTCGGGGATACCACATCTACCCCTTCATAAGCGATGCGGCTGCACTACCTGCAACATGTGCCCTTTGAACCCCCCGCTCACATTACAGCGTGGGCACACTCACGGGGACATCACTGGCAGGGTACCCATCTTTACGCTGGTGAAACCCTCCCCACGCTTGCAGACATCGATGCCTTGATTGTTATGGGTGGGTCGATGGGGGTCAATGACGAAGCAGTTTATCCTTGGTTACGGGCAGAAAAAGCATTTCTAAGGGCGGCGATCGCCCACGGGATGCCAATTCTGGGTATTTGCCTAGGGGCACAACTCCTAGCCCAGGTGCTCGGGGCTAGCGTTACCGCCGGTATTGCCAAAGAAATTGGGTGGTATCCTATTAACCTCACCCCTGCCGCCCAACAGCACCCATGGTTTCAGGCGTGGCCATCTTCCCTCACCGTTTTTCATTGGCATGGCGATACCTTTAGCTTGCCGTCGGGAGCGATCCCCCTAGCCACCAGTGCTGTCTGCCAGCAGCAAGGCTTCCTTTGGGGCGATCGCGTCTTGGGATTGCAATTTCACCTTGAAGTGACCCCGGCCACCATTGCGGATCTCATCCACCACTGTGGCACTGAGTTAGGCTCCGGGGCTTACACTCAATCGGCGGCTGACATAGTGGCGAAGGCTGGGCAAACCCAAGTACTGATCCCCTACTTAGAGCAATTGCTGGATCGGTGGCTGACTGGGATGGTCTAAACCTGCTGCAAAACTGCCGCTGACTGGTAGGATGATCCCAAGACAAACCGAGATAACAACGTGAACCGTCTTCAAACCACTTTTAGTATCGAAGGCTTTCAGCGGCAAATTCACAGTGCGCCAGTCCCTGTCATTGTCCATTTTTGGGCACCCTGGTGCGGCCTGTGCCGCCTCATTGATCCCCTCTTGGATCAACTGGAGCAGTCCTTACCGCAGCGGTTACAGGTGCTCAAAATCAATGCCGATGAGCATTTTGCCCTAAGCCGCCATTTTCAACTCACGACCTTACCCACCCTGCTATTTTTTGAGCGCGGCGAGCTAGTACAGCGGTTTGACCCAGCACTAGTGAAGGGAGATTTTCGCCAAGCTCTGCAGCAGGTGCTTTGCCGTTCCTTTCCATCGCTGCTGGCAGCGGAGTCCCGCTCATAAACCGTAGGGTAGCACTGCAATGGCTTGGCTGCGTCGCCTGAATCACTTTTTAGAACGCCGCTGGGTTACACCTGCCTATGGCGGTGGGCTGCTGCTGGGGATGACTCTCTTTTTATTTGCGGCGGCAGTGAACTCCATGGCCGGTTGGCTATACGTCATTACTGGTATTATTTTGGGGTTATTAATTGTTGCTGCGATTCTGCCGCCGCGACATCTGCGAGGGATAGTTTTAGAGCGCGCACCTGTAACGCCTGTGCACGCGGGCGATCGCCTGCGGTTGCATCTTTATGTAACCAATGCCACCACCTCCCCCCGAAATAGCCTTCAGGTGATTGATCGGCTGCCCCGTGCCCTCTGGTCACCGACCCAAAGCCAACCGCCGCAGCAGGCCATTGCCGAAATTTTGCCCCACCACACCTACGACTGGCAGTACGACCTCATCCCACACCGGCGGGGGGKTTACGATTGGCAGTGGGTCTCCCTGCGAACGGCCTCGCCCTTGGGTCTATTTTGGTGTCAACGGCAGGTGAGTGTGCCAAGCCAACTGGTGGTTTATCCCCAAGTACTGCAACTACACCACTGTCCCCTGCTGGATCAACTGGGTCAAGAACTGTCCCAAGACTGGCGCGATCGCCAACACCATCTCCACGTTGCCCAAGAGGGTATTACCCGCTCCCTGAGACCCTACCGCTGGGGCGATCCGTTGCGCTTAGTCCATTGGCGCACGAGTGCCCGCTACGGCGAACTGCGGGTGCGGGAGTTCGACACCTTCAGCGGTGGCAATGCCATCACCATTGCCCTTGATACAACCCCCCGCTGGCAGGAGGAGGATTTTGAACAGGCCGTGATTGCCGCAGCCAGCCTCTACGTGTATAGCCAGCAACAGCAAATTCCCGTGCAATTTTGGAGTGCTGCCACGGGGATGGTGCACGGACAAGCAGCGGTTCTGCGCACCTTAGCGGACATTCAACCCCAGGCCACGGTTGCCCCCTACCCCATTGATCCGATTCTTTGGCTAACGTCTGAATCCTCGACCCTAGACCAGTTACCCCCCGGTAGTGTCACCCTACTGTGGAGATCACAAGCGCCACCCCGTCAACCAGGAATCCTGTGCATCCATGGCGATCGCCCCCTTAGCCTCCAGCTCCAAGCTAGCCTCAGTACTCGCTAAGTGCTACTGTGACGGTTCTGATTACGGGAATTGGTCTATTGACTACCCTTGGTGAAAACGCCCCCCAAACGTGGCAGCGGTATCTTCAGGGGGAAACCGGCTTACAGCCAAAAGGCTTACCAACCGGAACCGTAGGCGTTATCGGCACAACGACCCAACCCTTAGAGATAATTCTGAGCCAAACCGTTGCTGAAGCACTAGCGGATGCAGGTTTAGCCGCGCCTCTGGTGGATGGGGGGGTCGTCGTTGGCTCCAGTCGAAGTTTTCAAGCCCAGTGGGAAGCATGGCTGCGCTCAGAGGAACCATCGCTACCTCTGAATCACTGGCTAGAGCGGTTACCAGCAGCAGTATCCCAGCAGGTGGCTCAACAGGCTGGCATCGTTGGTCCGGTGTTGAATCCGACGGCGGCCTGCGCCACGGGGATTTGGGCGATCGCCCAAGGGGCAATGCTGATCCAGCAGGGGCAGTGCGACGTTGTGCTCGCAGGGGCAGTAGAGTCGCCCCTGTCACCCCTGACGTTTGCTGGCTTTCAGCGGTTGGGGGTGTTAGCCTCTGAGCGGGTGGCGCCCTTCGATCGCGATCGCCAAGGGTTGGGGCTGGCGGCGGGTGGAGCCATTCTAGTGCTGGAGTCGGAGCGCCATAGCCGCTCTCGCCAAGTTCAGCCCTATGGTGCCATTGCTGGGGTCGGTCTCACCGCCGATGCCGAACAGATCGCTGCGCCAAGTTTACGCCAAGAAGGGGCGATCGCCGCCATTCAAAAGGCTCTGCATCAGAGCCAATGCACCCCTGCAGAGATTGACTATATCCATAGCCATGGCACCGGCACCCGGCTAAATGATGCAGCAGAAGCGGCCTGGATCCAAAAACTGTTTGGGTTCCATACCCCCGTTACCAGCAGCAAAGGGGCGGTTGGCCATACCCTTGGGGCAGCAGGGGCGATCGCCACCGCCCTATCCTGTTTATCCCTGAAAGACCAGCACATTCCCCCCTGTGTAGGCTGTCAGCACCCTGCCTTTGACCTCGATATTGTCCTGAAGGCACGGGCTGCTCACCTGCGGCGGATTCTCTGCTGTAGTTATGGCTTTGGCGGCCAGAATGCAGTGCTGGTGCTGGCAGCTCCCTAAAATGTCCCCTAACTAGCAAGGTACTCATGAATATCGCTCCGGCGCTTGCGCAGCTTACTGAGGGCTTCCCGCTCAATTTGCCGCACCCGCTCCCGGCTAATGTTTAACAACTCACCCACCTTGGCAAGGGTCAGGGGTTGCCCATCTTCTAGGCCAAACCGCAGGGAGAGCACTTGGCGTTGCTGCGGGGTTAAGTCCGCCATCAGCCGCTCTAAATCACTGCGCAAGGACGACTGAGCCGTAAACTCTTCCGGCGAAATCGAGGTATCCTCCAGCAGTTCGCCCAGTTCAGTATCTTGGTTGTCCCCCACCCGCACATCCAACGACAAGGGCTGCCGCGCCCGCTCCAGATACTCCCGCACTTGAGCTGGGGTGAGTTCCAGTTCTGCTGCCAGTTCGTTAATGGTGGCGGCTCGTCCTAGCCGCTGGGAGAGTTGGCGTTGCGCCTTCTTGATTTTGTTGAGCTTCTCGGTAATGTGAATGGGGAGCCGAATGGTGCGCCCCTTCTCAGCGATCGCCCGCGTAATAGCTTGGCGAATCCACCAGTACGCATAGGTAGAAAAGCGATACCCCTTCGTCGGATCAAACTTTTCCACCCCCCGCTGCATCCCAATCGTGCCCTCTTGAATCAGATCCAGCAGATCTACATTGCGCTTAATATACTTCTTGGCCACCGACACCACTAGGCGCAGATTGGCTTCCACCATCTTGCGCTTAGCCCGCTCGCCCATCTCAATAGCGCTCTCTAGCTCCGCTGGGTTGATATTAGCGGCAGTTGCCCACTCCTGTAGAGTTGGTTCACGCTTGAGGTCAGTGGCAAGCTGTTCGCGCAGCTCATTGAGTAGGGCAAGGTGCTGTACCTGTTTACCATAGATAACTTCTTGCTCGTGGGTTAGTAACGGTACACGACCAATCTCCCGCAGATAAGTACGTACCAAGTCTTTTGAAGTCTCCATAGTCACCATCGCTCGATATGAAGGTTGACAGCAGTTAGTCGTTGAAATGCTTTTGATATTGGTTCTTTAGGGTAGTACGGACAAACTCTCCTGCTAAAGGGTGCAGTCAAACCAGTGGTGCTTTAACAGCTTTTTAGCAGATGTATTAGATATATTAAGAATCTTAACATTTCTAAATCTGTTAATCGGAATACTAACATTGCCCTTTGGGGGTTTTTAATCTTTTCTTTATATTTGCCCTATTGAGAAAGACCTATGGTCGCGGTGGGGTACAGTGGGTTGGGTAGAGGCACTACAACGGTGCAGGGAGGGACAGTGCTGCAGCAAACAATCACTGAGGTGGTGCGTGGTGGTCTGATTGTGTCCTGCCAAGCCCCTCCAGACTCCCCCTTAGCCGCACCGGAGATCATTAAGGCCATGGCCGAAGCGGCGGTTCTGCGAGGCGCAGTAGCGGTGCGGATCAACACGCCGGAACATATCCGTGCAGTTCGCCAAGGGGTGAACGTGCCGATTATTGGCCTATGGAAGCAGGTATTGCCTGAAACTCCGGTGTACATTACCCCTCGCTTTGCCGATGCGATGGCCGTTGCCGCAGCGGGGGCAGATGTCATTGCCCTAGATGCGACGGAGCGCAGCCGCCCGGAACCCTTAGCCCCCTTGATTGAACGGATTCACACTGAACTGGGCAAGCTCGTCATGGCGGATATTGACTCGGTTGCCAGTGCCGCAGCAGCTGTGAGTGCGGGCGCTGATTGGGTCGCCACCACCCTATTTGGCTATACAGAGGCAACGGCGGCAGAGACACCGCCGAGTTGGGAGCTATTGACGGCGCTGGTGCAAACCTTGAGCGTACCTATCCTCTGCGAGGGGGGCATTGCCAGTCCAGCCATGGCCGCTAAGGCACTAGCCCTCGGTGCCCATGCAGTGGTTGTTGGTACTGCTATTACGGGGATTGACCGTCAGGTAGAGGTCTATCGGCAGGCGTTGAGGTCAGAGTAAGGCGCTTGCAAGCTATCGAGGGTACTCCCCATCGGGCCAAGGTAGCGACAGAGATAGGGGGAAAACACTTCGTAAATAAGGGTTAGGGGGCGGCGATCGTGCCAAAACAGATAGTGGCGACCCCAAAACGGCCCTGCTTCGCCAAACGCAGCAGCAAGGGTATCGCAGTGGCCGAAATAAACGGCTTGAATATCGCGATAAAGTTCTACTTTGCGCTGGGCAAGGTTCGTCCAAATGGGCATAGCGCGGTTTTGCAAGTACTCATCCACATGGGCGGCTTCCCACCAGGAGGCTGCGTAGGCAAGGCGCTGACCCGAGGCCGTGCGCAACCACACCTGACGGCGCAGGCGTGGCCCCGGAATCAGTTGCAGTTGGGGTGGCGCAGCATCATGTTCATGCCCAATGGCCGACATATCAATCACATCCACTTCCGTTGCTTCGCGGGTCAACAGTTGTAGGTGCCGCGTAGGGGAGCCATCTCCTAAGATGAGAATTTGCCATGCTGGGGCAAGCAGCTCGTGGGGCAGCCCCTGCTGGATCGTTGCAAAGTCTCCCTGCCATAGCGGCTCAAGGGCGTGCCACGAGGATGAAGTGGTTGAGGGCAACAGCGAAGCAGTCAAGGAGAGTACAGGTTGCTTAACAAAACTTCGTTAATTGTAGCAAGGATTTTACGGACGCTAGGGTGCTATGGGGTACAGTCAATAATGAGGCAGGAGTATTCAACCCACTAGGCAAGTAGGATGACAACGACAACAGATACGACAGCGGAGTTAACCCCTGAGCAAACTGGCACATGGATTAAAGGACTGTTGAGTGTTGCCTGTGCTGACGGCCACTTTGACCCCGAGGAGCAGAAGCTCATTGCCAGCCTCATCCAAGACGAAATTGCCCCTGACATTGACATTGATCATTTTTCCCCCGTCACGGATGCCGAATTAGTTGCTGCCTTTGGGGGCGATCGCCCCTTGGCTGAAAACTTCTTGCGCACAGCGGTTATGGTGGGGCTGGCCAACGGCATTTACTCCCAATCCGAAGATGCTGAACTACAACGCTTCTGCCGTGCCCTGGGGCTAGAAATTGACGCTTTGGAATCGCTAAAACATACCCTTGACGGGCGGCACGACGCCGGTGAGCACACCCTGCGGCTGCTAGATCCAGTGCGCAACTGGTTAGACGACCTCGAAATAAAAGATCCCAAGGTGGCGCGGTTTCTCTGCCGTTTAATTCCCCCCCAATGCCCCTTTGAGCGCGACATCACCCTCTTTGGGCGCAAAATTGTTCACATTCCCCCCCTCTGTAAACTCAATCCCCTTTATGATCAGTTAGTGGGGTTACGCTTCCGATCGCTGACGTACTTAGCCGATGAGTGCGGTGAGGACATTACCCCCTACTGTTAACATGCATCCTGCTACTCTCTATGCCCAATAAACCCAAAATTGCGATCGCCCATCTTGGCTGCGACAAAAATCGTGTTGACACTGAACATATGATTGGGTTGTTGGCGGCAGCAGGCTACGGAGTAAGCACCGATGAAACCGAGGCCGATTACGTTATTGTCAATACCTGTAGTTTTATCCAAGCTGCCCGCCAAGAGTCGGTGCGCACCCTTGTCGAACTCGCAGAGGCCAATAAAAAAATTGTGATTACCGGCTGCCTAGCGCAGCACTTTCAGGGGGAATTATTGGCGGAGATTCCCGAAGCGGTGGCGGTTGTTGGCAGTGGTGACTACCAACACATTGTTGAGGTCATTGAGCGGGCTGAAACGGGTGAGCGGGTGCAGCGGGTGAGTGCCGTGCCGACCTACATTGCCGATGAAACGGTGCCCCGCTATCGCACAACCCCAGAGCCAGTGGCCTACCTGCGGATTGCGGAAGGCTGTGATTACCGCTGCGCCTTTTGTATTATTCCGCACCTGCGGGGCGATCAGCGATCGCGCTCCATTGAATCCATTGTTGCCGAAGCCCACCAACTGGCGGCTGAGGGGGTGCAGGAAATTATTCTGGTCTCACAAATTACCACCAACTACGGCTTGGATCTCTACGGCCAGCCAAAACTGGCTGATCTGATCCGCGCCCTTGGGGAGGTCGATGTGCCGTGGATTCGCCTCCACTATGCCTATCCGACTGGTTTAAGCGAGGCGGTGATGGCTGCCATCCGCGACACTGCCAATGTGTTGCCCTACCTTGATTTGCCCTTGCAGCACTCCCACCCTGATGTGTTACGCGCCATGAATCGCCCTTGGCAGGCAGGCGTGAACGATCGCCTCATTGAACAGGTCAAAGCCCAACTGCCGGGTGCTGTCCTGCGGACGACCTTTATTGTTGGGTTTCCGGGGGAAACTGAGGCTCACTTTGAGCACCTCTGCGAGTTTGTGCAGCGTCACGAGTTTGATCATGTGGGGGTGTTTACCTACTCTGCGGAGGAAGGCACTGCCGCCTACCACCTGCCCGATCAACTGCCGGAGGCGGTAAAAACCACCCGCCGCAATCGCCTGATGGAACTACAGCAGCCCATTGCCCAGCGTAAAAACCTTGCCGAAGTAGGGAAGGTGGTTCCTGTCCTCATGGAGCAAGAGAACCCGCAAACGGGGGAATTCCTTGGCCGTTCGCCCCGCTTTGCCCCCGATGTGGATGGTGTGGTTTACGTGAAGGGGGCGGCTCGGCTCGGCGCTATCATGGCGGTGGAAATTACTGCCGCCGATGTCTATGACTTGTACGGCAGGATCGCCCTTTAAGTACGGTTTTACCCCTAGGCGAATCCCGCAACAGCCGCTATGGTCAAAGCAGTTGGGGTTCCTGCCATGCTTCGTCCGCGCTCGGCCACCTATACCCGTGATATGCTGCGCGATCCACCGCAGACGGATCGCTTTTGGCAGTGGCATGCTGGGGTCAGGGCGCTGGAGGAGCTACTGCGCTATAGCGCCCCTAGTACCGGTTTTTTGGTGTCTTCCCCCAGTTTAATTCTTGACTATCCGGCGCTTAAAACCTACGTGCTGGCGCAGGGGCGATCGCTAGCGTACCTACCCGCCCAAGAGCGTCAGCAACTTCCCCAAGTGACGATCATTCCAAGTACCAGTGGCTGGCTTAGTCCCTTTTGCCTAGTGTTGAGCGCTGAGGTTAGTGTACTGCTGGTGTATCAGCCAGAGCAGGGGTTACGGTTTTCCTTCGCCCCGGAAGAAATCTATACATTTTGGCAGCATTTACGGCAAGAGCACCCCTCCTCAGGGTTGAAACCGATTGATGAGTGGTTGCGGGAGGTTGGTATTCGCTGCCCTGGCTATCGGCTGGTGAGCCAGTTTGGTCAGTGGCTGCTGGACTATAGCCAGCCTGTACCCACGCCAGCCACCGCCGCGCCAACCGCCCCAGACGCTGCGGATGTCAATATTCTCCAAGCCCTTGCCCACGAAGTGCGAACCCCCCTAACCACCATCAATACTCTTATCCAACTGCTCCAGCGCCAGCAGGACTTGCCCCAGCGCACTTACCAGTACCTGCATAAAATTGGCCAAGAAATCCATGAGCAAATGACCCGCTTTGATCTGCTCACCCAAGCTGCGGAGATGCTCTCTAGTCCCGCATCAAAAACACCCATGGCCTTGGGGCGCACGTGCCTTCAGACGTTGTTGACAACCAATTTACCGCGCTGGCAGAAGCAGGCCGCACGCCGCCAAGTGAGCTTATATCTCCAGTGCCCTGCTAACCTGCCAGTGGTGCTTAGTGATCCGGAGTCGCTGGATCAGGTGCTCACCGGGTTGGTGGAATACTACAGCCAAACCCTTGCCGCTGAGAGCGCCCTTCAGTTAGTAGTGCAGCCAGCGGGGCATCAGGTCAAACTGGAGTTGCGATCGCCTCAGTATAAACACCGCAGTGATTTAGCCTCCCTTGGGCAACTTTTACTCTGGCATCCGGCAACCGGCCAACTGAGCCTCAACTTCCAAGCGGCCAAGCTCTTGATTGAAGCGGTTGGTGCAAAAGTTACCCAACGGCACGATCGCCATGCGGGCGAGATCCTCACCCTTTATTTGCCCATTGCCCGTGACAGTGGCTGACACTGCGGACAATAGTGACTTGAGCGCCCAGCAATACGCAACTGCTCAATGGGGGTGCTACACACCCGGCAGGGCTGCCCTTTGCGGCCATAGACCCATGCCTGTCCGCCGTAGCGCCCATTGACCCCAAGAGTGCTAACAAAGGTGCGCAGGGTTGTACCGCCTGCAGCAATCCCTGCCTCTAGGACGTGGCGCACCGTCTGATGGAGCTGCTCCACTTGATTGGGGGTGAGAGCATCGCTAGGGGTCAGCGGATGCAACGCCGCCAAAAAAAGACTTTCATCGGCATAGATATTCCCCATGCCGGCCACAATGCGTTGATCGAGTAAGGTACTCTTGAGGGGGCGACGGCAGCGATGCAACTGGGCGGCTAAAAATGCAGGACTGAAGGCCTCGCTTAGCGGCTCTGGGCCAAGGGTGGCAAGGGTCGGAATCAGAGTGGCGATCGCCTCGAAGTTGGGAAGCAGCCAACACCGCCCAAAGGTACGCTGATCCACAAAGCGCAGTTCCATCCCCTCAGGAAAGAACCAGCGAATACGGGTATGGGAGCACAGGGGCTGCGAGGTGGCCAGCCACAACAACTGGCCACTCATGCGTAAGTGCACAACCAGTATTGCCCCGTTGTCGAATGTGCCTAACAAATACTTGCCCCGCCGCTGCCATCCCACAAAGTAGCGACCCTTCAAGTCATTCCTAAAAACATCCGGGCTGTCTGGGTAAGCAAGCGAGCGGGCTAAACACACTTCCGCTCCTACAAGCGGCTGATGGAGGGTTAGCGTCTCTAGCCCACGCCGTACTGTTTCTACTTCCGGTAACTCCGGCACAAGGGCACCCAACGTGCTCTAGGGAGCCAACTACTTCCCTTTTTTGGGAGCACTTACTTCTTCCACTTCGCTGAGGGMAAAKTTATTGGTGTTGACACCGCCAGCACTGCCACTGAAACCGGTGTAGTTGACCTTGTCAAACCGCACAATCACTGGATACTTAATCCCACTTTGATCGACCGAGGCAACGGTGCCAATTTCGTTGTACCAGTAGGATTCGGGGCGGAGAATTCTGACTTTAGAACCACGTTGCACCATGAGTTATGTCCTAAATATCTCTGAACGGCTAGACTTAAGACTACTATGACCGCTACAGCTTGTTACGCTCGCTCCACAAAATTTCACAGAACACCTGCAATGCAGATCCTTGAGCACACCGACGATTCTCTGCGTTTGCGCGATCGCCCACGACTGCTGTGGTTTCTTGGTGGCTTGTTTCTCCTTGCTAGCGGCGCAATCCCCGTTGCCTTTGGCCACCATGAACTGTTGTGCCAGCGCCAAACAGAACCCTTGACCTGTGTGCTCACCAATACCTACGCGCTGCATCAACAACGCCTGAACATCCCCATTGCTAACCTGCGCCGCGCCCACTTAAATCGAGATACCGATAGTGATGGCGACACGACCTACCGCGTGGAACTGCTGACTGGCAGCCGCACCATTCCCTTTGGCAGTTTCTCCTCCGATCGGGGCGATCGCCAGAGAACGGTAGAGCGCATTAACCAATTTTTGGAGAATCCAAGCCAACCTCAACTGCACCTCACTCAGGATGAGCGCTGGATTGGTTGGCTGATTTTAGCCATTACACTCCCCATTGGGGGTGGGCTTGTGCTGTTACCCTCAGTGGTCGATGTCGAGATGGATCGCACCAGTGGAACGTGGACACTGCGGCGGCGGAATTTGTGGGGGCACCAGACACAGGAGTATCGCCTACGGGATATTACAGACGTTTTCCTAGAGGTTAGCCATAGCTCCGATAGCGACAGTACGTATCGTATTGTATTTCAGCTAAAATCTGGCGAAACTATTCCCCTGCGGCACTACTATAGCAGTGGTCGTCGCGATAAGCAGCAAACTGTGGACTGCCTACGGGAGTTTTTGTGCCTGCCAAGCGCGCTAGAGGATGACGCTCTTTAAGAGTGAAGTAGCACCCCTTGCCAACGGTAAACGGGTAACCCCTGTGCCAAAACGTACTGCTCCCGTTCTGTGGCCACAGGCCATGGGCTTTGGGGCAGCCAATTGGGTGGTGACGCGGCAAAGGCAGGATGGGCGCGGAACTGCTGCACCATGGCAACGGCAACCTCGAGGACATCGGACTGGAGAATGACACGGCCACCGGGACAGAGGTGCTGCGCAAGGGTTGCCACCAGATCGGGGGTGACCACTCGCCGCTTGTGGTGCCGCCGCTTAAACCATGGATCCGGAAATTGGATACTCACCGTTTGCAGCGGTACGCCTTGGAGTAGCCTCCCTAGGTGGGCATTTGCATTACCCCATAGATAATGCAGGTTCAACAGGCCATGGCGATCGCGGCGTTCATTCGCCGCCACAACCAACGGATAGCGAATTTCTAGGCCAAGGAAATTTTGCTCAGGATGCAGGGCCGCCATCTGCAATAGAAACGTGCCACGCGCTGAGCCAATATCTAGATGTAATGGCTGGGACGCGATGGCGTAGATGCGTGACCAATCCGGTACCGCAACCTCTTGCTGAAACCTGCGACTGAGGGGGTTGACGTGCTGTCGTAACCGCACAACAGTGGTGCGATCGCCCATACTCTAGAGCGTCTAAAGCTTATTGAGATTCAAGCCCGCTTCCTTAGCAAAAGCTGCTAAGCCTTTACGCTCAAGGGTTTTAATGGCTTTTGTCGAAAGGCGCAGCCGCACCCAACGCTTACCCTCTGGCCACCATACCCGTTTCCATTGCAGGTTCACTTCTTGCAGCTTTTTTGTCCGCCGATGGGAGTGGGAAATGGCGTAGGCGTTATTGGCCTTTTTTCCGGTGAGTTGACAAACGCGGCTCATAATCTTAAGTCCCTTGCAAGGCAATTGCTAGTCGTTAGACATAACCAAGTCCTTCATTCTAGCATAGAAACGTGCTTCAGCCTGTAAATCATTGGTGTGCTCCTCACACCTCAAGGCGCGGAAGTCTAGATTCGGCGGGATGAGCCTCTCTAATTCTTCGCTCAGCGTATCCCATAGCTTAGCTGTGGGGTCGTATCCCCACGTTTGGTACACTGAACACAAACCTGCTGAGTTGCTATCGTGTTGTGGCACGGATGCTAGAGCTAAGGTGAAACTTTTGCCGAAACGACACTCTACGGCAGTCTCTCGGCGCTGGCGAAACTGGCTTTTACTGGCACTGGCAACAGTCCTAGTGATGGTGGGGGCGATCGTTGCGCGGCAGTATTGGTCTGCTCCGCCGTTAGAGACTCTCTATCCACTCACCCTAGAGGCCCCTCCCCAACGCCGCGCTCAGCTAGAAGAATGGGCGCAGGCAAAGGATCCCCTTAAACGCGATCGCGCCCGCTACTTGCTGGCGGTGGATGCGCTGCGACACAACGCCCCACAGGAAAGTTTGCGGTGGCTTGAAAATTTAGAGGCCACCTACCGACCCATGGCGGCACGGATTCTCCTGCTGCGCTCAGATGCCTATCGGCAAGCGGGTCAAGGACGCAAGGCAACGCAGACATGGCAGCAGCTGATCCGCGACTATGGCAAGGAGCCGGAAGCCGCCGTGGCGTTGCTCAACCTCCAGCAGCCCGACCGGGCGATCGCCCAGTTTCCGCAGCATCCCGCTGTGGTGAACTATGTCCACACCCAGTTACAAAACAGCCCGGATCACGTCCCCTACCTCAAGCTGGTGGCTCGTTATGGGCTGTATCTTAAAGACTATGGCACCTATCTAGAGATTCTGCGGCAGCGTTACCCTCAGGAGTTAACCCCTGCTGACTGGGAGGCGATCGCCTTTGGCTATTGGGAAAAGATGCAGTATGCCCCTGCCGCCGCCGCCTATGACCGTGCGCCCCAAACGCCCTTGAACCGTTATCGAGTCGGCAGAGGTCGTCAACTGAGTAACGATACCTCAGGGGCGATCGCCGCCTACCAAGACCTTATTCAACGCTTTCCCAACACTCAAGAAGCCGCTTTAGCGCAATTGCGCCTTGCCCGACTGGCTAACTCCCCAGCAGATCGCCTGCCGCTACTGGCGATCGCGTTGAAACTGGCCACTAACAGCCAATCGAGTGCGATTGCGGCGGATGTGCTGCTAGAGCAGTATCGCACCTATCGGGAACTGGGGAATGAGACCGCTGCCCAGCGCACTCAACAACAACTCTTGCAAACCTATGGGGGTAGCACCGCTGCTGCTGAACTTCGCTGGCAGTTAGCAGAGGCAGCAGCACAACAGCGTCAGTGGCAAACTGCTCAACGCTGGGTTGGCGAACTCCTCAAGCATAACCCCAATAGTGAAATAGCGCCCCGTGCGGCGTTCTGGCTGGGAAAATGGTTAGGAGAGGCTGGCGGATCCCAAGCTCAAACCGCTGCGTGGCGATCGCTCATAAGTCAGTACCCCCATTCCTACTATGGATGGCGTGCCGCCAGTTTACTCCAGCAACCCGTCGGTACCTTTACAACGCTGCGGCAACAACACCCCCGCATCGATCGCGATCGCGCTCACCCCTTACCCCTGAGCGCTGGCAGCCCAACCCTTCAGGAACTCTACTTGCTGGGGCAAACGCAGGACGCATGGCAGCGCTGGCAATGGGAATTCCAAAATCGGGTCACCCCCACTGCTGCTGAGCAACTGACCGATGGCCTGATCCGTCTTGGGGTGGGTGAGTATCTCGATGGCATCTTCATGCTTGAAAACCTGTTTGTGCGTGCGAGGAATGAACCCGATACCGCAACCTTTTTCGAGTCAATTCAGCGTGACCCTCGCTTTTGGTATGCTCTGTATCCATTGCCCTACTGGGACATTGTTCAAAAGTGGTCTGCTGCTCGCAATCTCAACCCCCTGCTGGTGATGGCGCTGATTCGCCAAGAGTCGCGCTTTGAACCCGACATTCGTTCCGTTGTGGGGGCAACAGGGTTAATGCAACTGATGCCAGACACTGCGACTTGGATTGCAGATCAGCTGAGCCTGAGCGATTTCTCCCTTGAAGACCCAGAGGACAATATCCGTTTAGGGACATGGTATTTTGACTACACCCACAATCGATACCAACAAAATACATTGCTTGCCTTAGCTAGCTATAATGCTGGTCCAGGTAACGTTAGTGATTGGCTACAGCGGTTTGATGCCAGTGATGGCGATCGCTTTATTGAAACCATTCCCTTTCCCGAAACCTATGGCTATGTCAAACGGGTTTTAGAAAATTACTGGAACTATCTCCAGCTTTATACCACACCCCGTGACTAACGCTCGCGTTCTGCTGGTATGGTGACCGTGCCCCCCTCCTATGACTCTCCCCCCTCAGCGCTGGTATGTGCCGCCAATTGATTCGACTCTGTGTGAGTCCTTGATGGATGCATTGGGGTGCGATCGCCCCCTTGCGGAAATTTATCTTCGCCGCGGGTTGACCACGCCTGCCCTCGTGCAACGCTTTTTAGAGCCAGAAACCCTTGATTTACCCTCCCCCAGTACGGTTTTTGCAGATTTAGACTTAGCGGTAGAACTGCTGCGACAGGCGATCGCCGGGGGGGAGAGCATCACCATCTGTGGCGATTATGATGCCGATGGGATGACAAGTACCGCCCTACTGCTGCGGGCATTGCGCCATCTCGGCGCAACCATTGACTACACTATTCCGTCACGAATGCACGAAGGCTATGGCATTAATGAGCGCATCGTTCGTGAGTGCCACCAGCGGGGGGTCAAGATGATTCTGACGGTGGATAACGGCATTGCAGCGGTACAGCCCATTGCCCTAGCTCGCGAACTTGGGCTGATTGTAATTGTGACGGATCATCACGATATTCCCGCTCAACTGCCACCCGCCCATGCCATCCTCAATCCCAAGCTCGTGGATCCTGATTCCCCCTACCACAGTTTGGCGGGGGTGGGGATGGCCTACATCCTTGCCCTATCGCTGGCGCAGCGGCTGGAGAAGCTGTGCGGGCTGGTGCGCCCCTTACGGGAGTTGTGCACGCTAGGAACCATTGCCGATCTCGCCCCCCTAGTGGGTGTCAATCGTCGCTGGGTAAAACAGGGGTTACAGACCATTCCCACGTCCTCGTTAGTGGGGGTACAGGCCTTGATGGAGGTCTCTAACAGTTTGCCCCAAACCAATACCGCCCTGAAGCCCAGTGCCGTTGGCTTTCGCCTAGGGCCACGCATTAACGCCATTGGTCGTATTGGCGATCCACAGACTGTCATTGAGTTATTGACGACAGACGATCCTGCTACAGCGGCAACCTTGGCAGCCACCTGCGAACAGACAAATCGCACCCGTCAAGAATTATGCGCCGCCATTGAGGCTGAGGCGATCGCCCACCTAGAAGCAAGGGGGGTTGATCCGGTCGCCGAGTGGGTGCTGGTGCTTGTTCAACCCGACTGGCATCATGGGGTGATTGGCATTGTGGCCTCCCGCTTAGTGGAGCGCTATGGCGTGCCGGTTTTTATTGGCACTTATGAAACCCAGACCACCATTCGTGGTTCTGCGCGCAGTATTCCCGAATTTAACGTATTTGCATCTCTAGAGGCCACGAAATCCCTGCTACTCAAGTATGGCGGCCATAAAGCGGCTGGKGGGTTTACGTTACTCGCCGAGCATCTCGATGAATGGCGCGATCGCCTACGTGCCTTTGCCAAGACCTGTCTCAAGAAAGAGCAGTTGCGCCCCTTAGTCACCATTGATGCTGAACTCCACTTTAGCCAACTCAACTGGGAATTTTACGAGCAGGTAGAACGGCTACAACCCTTTGGCAGTGAAAATCCGCAGCCAGTTTTTTGCAGTCGCCGCGTCACAGTTGTGAGCCAATCTACGATGGGACAGCACGGAGAGCACCTCAAGCTCACCCTGCAGCAGGGCAATAGTCCACCTATGAAGGCCAAAGCATGGCGCTGGGGACAGGTGTTGCCCCTGCCCTCACCCATTGACATTGCCTATACCCTTGTCACCAATACGTGGAACGGCGAAACACACTTAGAACTAGAACTACAAGGCGTGCAGCGAAGCGGTGCTACGCGCTTAGAGTGGCAGTGTCCTGAACCACCCCCCCACCAGCCTCCCCATTGGCAACCGTTATCGGAGAATTGGCTATCCCACCTCAGTGGGGGTGCTCTACTGTACGGCTATGACCGCCCCCTCATTCCCTCAGAAACCACCACCGCTACAATTCAGTACGATCGCCCTCGCTGCCGTTGCCAGCAGTTGATCCTTTGGTCGTTACCCCCCTCATGGACCCACCTGCGTTGGTTACTGGCGATCGCCCAGCCCCAAACTGTCCATGTCGGTTCGCGCATTCCCCGCATCCTCCCAGAGCCTAAACTCATAGCCGCCATCCAAACCGCGATTCTCAACACTGCAACAGTCAACCTGTTGGCTCTCAGTCAAGACTATTGGATCGCCCCGTGCACCCTTGTCGCTGTGTTACGCCACCTTGGCTATGACTGTGAGGGCTTTGCCCCTACCCTCAGCATTGCCGAAGAGCTTGGGCGACTCCAGCGGTGGTATCGGCTACAGGCCACTCATCTCGCTCGGCTCTGCGCAGATCAATCCACCCAGTCAACTGGCCAATCCTGATGGCGATGCAATAGCGCGGTGGGCTGCCCGAACCGTTAAGGAATACAAAGATTTCCCGCTTTTCTCTTAATTTAAGCTAAGGTCGAATACTTTTTGGCCCACAGCCCTATGCTACATTTGTGGGAATTTGATACGGTGAGGCAGGTGTGTTTATTCGATTCCAGCCACGGCGGCGACCAGCGCCTCCGGAAGAGGGACACCTCTTCTGGCAACTGGTGTTATGGATCGGGATCGGCTTTCTCTCCGCCAGCATTGGTGCTGTCTGGGGGCTGATGAGTCAAAGTACCCCCCTGATGCAACGATCGTTGTCGGCGAGCGAATGGCGGGTCTTCCAGCGGGGCGATCGCACCGCCGCTACCCTCGACCAGCCAATCAACTTACTGCTCATCGGCTCTAAGGTACTCACCTCCGATTTGGATGAACCGCCGAATCCTCATCTCACCTACCATGCCCTTGTTAACTCCGTAGAGGGGCTATCGGACTCGTTACTGTTAGTCCGGTTTGACCCCCTCAATCAACGGCTGGTGGTACTCTCAATTCCCCGCGACACCCTCACATTTATTCGTGGGCGTGGGGATGCCAAAATTAATGAGGCCAATGCCTTGGGCGGCCCCGCCTTAGCGGCAGAAACCGTTAGCGATTTACTGGGGGGGGTGCCCATTGATCGCTATTTCCGCATTAACGTTCAGGGCATTGAGCGATTAATCGATGCCTTGGGCGGCGTGACCGTTGATGTGCCCCAAGCGATGAACTACCGCGACGATAGCCAACGACTCTACATTGATCTCAAACCCGGTCGCCAGCACCTGAATGGCAATGAATCCCTGCAATTTTTGCGCTTTCGCTACGATGCCCTAGGGGATATTGGCCGTGTTCAACGCCAACAGATGTTTTTGCGCTCACTGATGGAGCAATCGGCACGCCCGGAAACCCTTGCTCGAATTCCCAGTATTCTCGGCATTATTCGTGAGAATTTAGATACTAACCTGAGCGTAGAGGAGTTACTGAGTCTGAGTCAGTTTATGGCTCAGCTACCGCGATCGCGCATTGAGTTTCTGTTGTTGCCCGGCAACTTCAATGGCACGGGGGAGTCGGAAATCAGTTACTGGTTGCCGAACTATCGCCGGATTGCTTGGCTCTCTGATACTTACTTTCGCGATACACCCACCGCCGACCCCCGCGAAACCCCTATCACCTATCCCGAAAATGTGCGGATTGCTCTGCAAAACACTAGTCTCAGTGAGGCAGCAGTAGAGCAATTGCGCCACCAGCTTTGGGAGGCTGGGTATCGGGATCAGTTTGTGGCCGACGCCTTGAGCCAACCCATTGAAATTACCCGGATTATTGCCCAGCAGGGAGACTTGGCGGCGGCACGGCGCGTGCAACTGCTGTTAGGCTTTGGTGAAGTACGAGTCGAAAGTACGGGCGTGCTAGCATCAGATGTAACAATCCAGCTCGGTAACGATGCGCGCGATCGCCTCACGCCAAGCGCTCAACCTAACGTGTCCCAAACTGATCTGTGAGTGAACCGTACGTTATTGGGGTTGATCTGGGTGGCACCGCCATCAAAATGGGGCGCTTTAGTCCTAAGGGCGACTGCCTCAATGCAGTGACATGGCCAACCCCTCAGCCCCCCTATCCAGAGGCCGTTCTCAAGGCCGTTGTCCAAGGGATTCAAGAATTAGACCCAGATGATCGCGCGATCGCGATCGGAATGGGGGTTCCAGGGCCTGTGGATGCCGCCGGGCGGGTGGCGCGGCGTGCCATTAACCTTGGCTGGTACGATGTTCATGTCAGTGACACCCTCGAGCACCTCACCGCAAAGCCCACGATTATTGGCAATGATGCCAACTGTGCTGGCCTCGGCGAAGCATGGCTAGGGGCAGGCCGCCAGTTTCAAAATTTAATTCTGCTCACCTTAGGGACAGGCGTTGGGGGTGCCATCATCCTCAATGGTGAACTATTTGTGGGGCATGACGGTACGGCGGGTGAGCTAGGTTTAATTACCCTCGACTACAACGGTGCTCCCTGTAATAGCGGCAATCGTGGCTCTCTTGAGCAACATGTTTCGGCACAAGCCATTCGCCGCCGACTCGGTTGCGAACCCCACGAGCTAGATCAGCGTGCCCGCCAAGGCGATACCGAGGCGATCGCCTTCTGGCAACAGTACGGCCGTGAGTTGGCCGCTGGAATTGCCAGTTTAGTCTATGTGCTAACCCCCGAAGCCGTCATTATTGGCGGTGGCATTAGTGCAGGCAGTGATTTGTTCTTTCCCAGCATGATCGCCGAATTAGAAGAGCGAGTACTGCCCACCTCACGGAGTAACCTACAATGCCTACGAGCTACCCTAGGTAATCAAGCGGGGATGGTTGGTGCCGCAAAGCTCGCATGGCAATTTGTTAAGAAACAGTTTTGACATACTCCCCATGCCTAAAGGCAGGGGATTCTTGTTCTTGGTTCTGCGACAGCACTTATCGCATCAGG
Source organism: Synechococcus sp. PCC 6717 (assembly GCF_022698185.1). Lineage (NCBI taxonomy): Bacteria > Bacillati > Cyanobacteriota > Cyanophyceae > Synechococcales > Synechococcaceae > Synechococcus > Synechococcus sp. PCC 6717. The sequence continues at coordinate 40,918 of NZ_JAKLTV010000001.1, forward strand.
TTGCCCTGCTACAACAGCGGTGCTTATCTCCCCAAGCGTTCCCCCTTGCGGGGCAGTTCCCTTTTGCCCAAAGGTACTGTTAAACCAACCAAAAAAAACTTAGGTTGTTTTCTAGCCGTTAGGCTATTGGGTTTTTAGAGAGGTTGATTACCCTTACCTCTGGTTTTAGTTTAAACTAAAATCACTCTAAAAGACGAGTTTTTAGGCCTAAAATTTTCGATAACACAACATGCGCCTTATATCCCCATGCCTGAAGGCAGGGGCTTTACGGCGTTTTCGGTAAAAGTCTATCCCAGAGTTTCCCCTCGCACCATTCAGTGCGTCTCGAAAGCGTGCAGCAGCCATACATGGCTATCAACCGTCCTACCAGCATTTTGCTACGTTATCAAGGAGGGTAGAGGTGAGGGAATTCCACGAGAACAGTTAGAATAAAAATAAATTTCTTGCGCCCGCTGCCTGCTGCCATGAACGCCTTTGCTCCTAGCATCCCGACTGATATTGACCTTCCCGAGTGGTTAGTAACATGCCTGCGGCAGCCCAGTAGCGAAAATGATGAGGACTTGGTATGCCGCGCCTTTCAGTTTGCTTACGATCTCCATCAAGGACAGCAACGTGCCTCAGGGGAACCCTACATTGCCCATCCCGTTGCAGTGGCTAGTATTCTGCGGGACTTGGGGGGTGGCCCAGCGCTGATTGCCGCAGGCTTCTTACACGATGTGATTGAAGATACTGCCATTACTGCCGAAGAGCTAGAAGCAGAATTTGGCACCGAAGTCCGGCGGTTAGTAGAAGGGGTAACGAAACTCTCGAAATTTAACTTTTCCAGCAAAACTGAGCGTCAAGCGGAAAGTTTCCGGCGGATGTTCTTGGCGATGGCTCAAGATATCCGTGTCATTGTGGTCAAATTGGCGGATCGGCTGCACAATATGCGGACACTGGAGTATTTACCAGAGCAGCGTCGTCGCCCCATTGCCCAAGAAACCCGCGATGTGTTTGCCCCCCTTGCCAACCGTTTAGGGATTTGGCGCATTAAATGGGAGCTTGAAGATCTGGCCTTTAAGTATCTTGAACCAGAGGCCTACCGTCAGATACAGGAGTTAGTAGCTGAAAAACGCGCCGATCGCGAGGCGCAGTTACAGGCGGCCATTAGCCAGCTTCAAGACCGTCTCAATGACATGGGGTTTGGCTATCTCGAGATTAGTGGTCGTCCCAAGCATCTTTACAGCATCTATCAAAAGATGAAGCGCCAGCAAAAAGAATTCCACGAAATCTACGACGTGGCAGGAATTCGCATCCTAGTGGCCACGAAGGACGAGTGCTATCGTGCCCTAGCAGTGGTTCACGACTGCTTCTTATCGGTACCTGGTCGCTTCAAAGACTATATCAGCTTACCCAAGCCCAACCAGTACCAGTCGCTGCATACGGTGGTGATAGGTCTGGGAGGCCGCCCTCTGGAGGTGCAAATTCGCACGCTAGAAATGCACCATGTCTCGGAGTATGGGATTGCTGCCCATTGGAAGTACAAAGAAGCGGGTAACTCGCTGCCGCAACAGTGGAGTGGCCGAGATCAAAAATTCACGTGGTTACGTCAACTCCTTGACTGGCAAAATGACCTCAAAGATGCCCAAGAGTACCTTGATAGCATCCGTGATGATCTATTTGATCGCGAAGTTTATGTATTTACGCCCCAAGGGGACGTCTTAGCCTTGCAGCAAGGAGCAACTCCCCTTGATTTTGCTTACCACATTCACACCGATGTGGGGAATCACTGTGCGGGTGCTCGGGTCAATGGCCGTATGGTTACCCTCGATACCCCTCTGCGTAATGGCGACATTGTGGAAATTATTACCCAGAAAAATGCCCACCCTAGTTTGGATTGGCTGAATTTTGTCTGTACCACCGCAGCGCGAAATCGTATTCGCCAGTGGTATAAGCGATCGCGGCGGGATGAAAATCTGCAACGCGGGCGGGAACTCCTTGAAAAGGAATTGGGTAAATCAGGTCTAGATAGTCTGCTGAAGTCACCGCAAATGCAGCAGGTGGCTGAGCGCAGTAACTATCAAACTGTTGATGATCTCGTGGCGGCCTTGGGCTATGGTGAAATTACCCTCAATTTAGTGGTAAATCGTCTCCGTGCGGCCACGTTGGCGCGTCCCGATGTGGCTCCGCCCGAATTACCGCCAGAGACTGCACCAATTAATCGGGTMCCTGCCTCTACAAAACCCAGTGACTCGCCGATTTTAGGAGTTGAGGGGCTAGTGTATCACATTGCAGGCTGTTGTGCCCCAGTGCCCGATGAACCGATTATTGGTGTCGTGACCCTTGGCAGTCGCGGGATTTCTATTCATCGGCAGGGCTGTAGTAACCTTGAGGCGATCGCGGGCGATCGCCTCATTCCTGTGAGTTGGAATACCAAAACGGCGCAGCACCGACCGCAAACCTATCCGGTTGATGTTCAAATTGAAGTCATTGACCGTGTGGGTATTCTCAAAGATATTTTGACCCGTTTAACCGATAATCACATCAATGTCCGGAAGGCCAATGTCCGCACCGATCCGGGGCGAACGGCCATCATTGATCTGTGTATTGATATTGTGAATGCGAAACAACTGGATAATATACTGGCTCAAATTAAAAAAATTACGGATGTGCTAAATATACGTCGCCGTCAGCAGACAGACATCACGTCCCCTTAGCCCGTTGCGCTTGTGCCCCTTCTGACACTGGAAACGCTCCAACGGTGTCCAGCCGAACTGCTTGCTCCTGCGCTAGCGTGCTTGCAGCGGGTACAGCAGTCGTGGCCGCCGCCGCATCCGGTGTGGGTGGTTCCCGCAACCCTATGGCACGAGGTACACCCCGCACTGGTGCCCCTATGGGAGCAAGCGAGTGATCAGTGGCAGGCGACAGCGCCGAACCATATCACGCTGAAAGCCCTAGCCACAGAGATGAGCCAACGCATCTCGCCCCTCGATGTGGGTGAGTTACCCGTAGTGTTTGAGGCGTGCCACCACTATTGGCAGCAGCAGGGGGGCGATCGCCATCTTGTAATAACTAGCTATCTGTGGCTAGACCACCACGACTTACCGTGGGGGATAGGCAGTGCCAGCGTGCTGACAAACCCCAGTATGCCCGTGGCTCACCATACCATCGAAGTGGCCTATCGCCAAGTGGTGCAGGCCAGAAACCTCTATACCTACTGGCAGCAAGGGTGGAACGTTAGCAATTTACGGGTGGCCGTATTAATCTATCCCCTAGCGACGGTGATGGCGTCGGGATGGTGGTGCAGCGCAACTGGCGGGACAGGGGTTGCCTATGAGGGGGTGCACTTACCGCACCACGGGCATCTACCGGGCAATGCTGGTGTATTGCCCACAGACTGGCAGACCTTGGTAGCGCAGTGCCCCATTACCGTGCAACCCTATCTGTGGCTCTGGCATCAGGCCTACAACCGTGTTTGGGTTGGTCAATGTTTGGCAGAACCCTATTCCCCTGAGCAACCGCCAGCCCCCCTTCAGCGGAGCATTGTGGGGGAAGGCATTCCCGCTGCCCCCGGCCAAGCCATTGCCCCTGCTTTGGTGATCACCGACCCCTGTGCCCCCAGTGTGGTTGTCGGGCGCATTTTGGTGACCAAAACTATTCCTCCCCATTGGCTGCCATTGGTGAGTGCGGCGGCGGGTATTATTTGCGAACAGGGAGGGCTAACCAGTCATGGAGCCATCTTAGCGCGGGAGTTGAGCCGCCCGGCAGTGGTGGGTGTCCCTAATGCCACGCAAACGATTGCATCGGGAACACTGCTGTTCCTTGATGGGAATAGTGGAGCCGTCTATCAGCTTCCGCCGCAACCCCTGCGGGCAGAGGTGACCGCTACAACCCAGCCCCAGCAGCCCCCCGCTCGAGGCGATCGCCTTCCCCTACAGATTTTGGTGAATGTGAGCCAAGTGAGTGCGCTGCGGGGACTGCGGAGTCTGCCCTGCGATGGCATTGGCCTAGTGCGCTCAGAGTTAATGCTGTTGAGTTTTCTGGATGGTCGTCATCCGTGTCACTGGTTGCAACAGGGGGACGCAGACGAATTACGCGATCGCTGGGTGCATCACCTAACCCAGTTAATGCGGGCGATCGCCCCGCGCCCAGTGTTTTACCGCACCTTAGACCTGCGTGCGGAAGACTATCGGCACCTGTTGGGGGGAGCCAGCTTTGAGTCAGAAAGCCATCCTGCCTTTGGCTTACGGGGGGTGAGTCGCTACCCCCACTTTGCCGAGTTATTCGATCTGGAACTGGAGGTGCTCGCCATTGCCCACCGCCTTGAGGACACGCCCCTACGGGTGATCTTACCCTTTGTTCGCAGTGTTAGCGAAGTGGCCTACTGTCAGGCTGCCTTGGCTCGTCACCACCTCACCCAAGCGCAGGGAATTGAATTGTGGGTGATGGCAGAGGTGCCCGCCATTTTATTTTTAATGAGCGACCTTGCGGCTTTGGGGATTAGCGGTATTACCATTGGCACCAATGACCTAACCCAACTGCTGCTGGGGGTTGATCGCGAGCGAGTCCTCCACGAGTTCAGTGAAGACCACCCTGCCGTCAAAGGGGCGATCGCCCAACTGATCCAGCAGGCAAAAGCACTGAAGTTGCGGTGCAGTTTGTGCGGTGAAGCCCTCATCCACCATAGAGACTGGTTACCATGGCTAGTAGAGCTAGGGCTAGATAGCATTTCCGTGAGTCCAGAGGCCGTGCTACAGGTGTGGGCACAGTTGACGAGGTAGGGGTAGCCTCTGGCGGCTTTGTAAACTACTCCCAGCTAAAGCAGGGAGCTTTCAGTAGCCCTGCAGTTAGCAAGCCAACCGCGAGCCTCTGGGGTGGTTTACAACACCCCCAATCGACCGTTACCAGTGCCTTGAACAACCGTTTCTGGTGTCCGCAGTACAATTATAACCTAAAACAACTGAAGTTGCTAAAGGAGCTTTCCTCCCCGCACTGAAGTACGGGGCTTCCAGCCCTACCCGATGTGACACTCCCCGCCGTGGAACGGCGAGGCTTCTCTAAGTTAGGCTAGAGCAAAACCAATCTGCCCTAACTTGCCGTGCCAGTTTCTACTAGGGCTTTTTCGATGGCCGCGGTAATTTTCTTGGGCAGTTCAGGCTTGTCTCCAGCCAAGCCGGGTTGAATATCTGCCCAATTGTTGACGAGGATGTAGGCGATCGCGGCCAGTTCCGTCTGTCCCAAAAACAGAATTGTTTTGGTTTTACCTGGCTTTTTCGGATCCTCCTCTGCACCCAAGAATTTCAAAGCTAACTTGGCGGCCAATGCAGCTTGTTCTTCAGGAATTTCGGTTTGGGTTAGTAAGGATTTCAGATTAGGTAACCACGAGCGAGAACGATTGGCAAACTAGCCAGGACTCACCTCTGAATATTTCTGATAATGCAGTCGCACTGCCCGCTTTTGGCATTGGCTAGAGATGCGGGCACGGGGACGACCGCCAAAAATTGTGGATTTGGGCATCCCATTTTCATCCCGGTTTAAGTTGGCGGGGGGAAAGCTTTGAATCAAATGCAGTTCAAGTTTCATGAGAACCTCCTTTAGGAAATAAAAGATTTAACTAACAAGTCCAAACAACAATAAGGTTCATCTTTTTCGATGACGAAAGAGAGTTGATACATTATTTTTCCTCCTGATTTTTCCGATTAATGAGGTGCGGGTTTTGCAATCATGTAGCTAACAAATTGAGGATCATCGACACGCTGAGAGGCATCTAATACCTCTAGGCCGACGACATTGCCCTGGTCATCAAAGTCGAAGATAATCCCTGATACATCTTCATCACTTTCGCTAATGGGCGTATCTCTAAATAAAATTCTCAGTACATCAACCTCTGGGTCGTAAATAATTTTCATGACATCCTCCAGTATTTTTGAATTTTGCTAGTTCGATAGACTGTGATTACAACCGATGGCGAGATAGTTTCATCTACAAAGACTCGCAGAAGATATTGCTTTTCGCCATCAAAACGGATTCTAGATTGGTAAATAGTGCGCCGATTTCGCCCTAGCAAGATCTGCTCCGGCTGCGAAAGTACTGCTTCTACCTGTTCTCGGGCAATGCCCCGGCGCTGCATTTCTTCCAAAGCGTGGGCTGTAAATCTAAGCTGACTCACGACTCAGCCTCGTCAGCTATACTAGGTGGTGCTGCCCGCCAGAAGGTTTTGGCCCACTGGTCTTGGATAAATTGATCAGGATGATCCCAGAAACAGAGATCGGCTATGAGTTGGGGATAGTAGATGGGAATTTTCTTGTCCTTTTTACTTTTAATCTGTCGCACCAACGCTGTAATCGGAGATTGGATATTAGCAAGATCGGTATCTAGCAAGGCTTTAAATCGCCGTTCTGGGCCTTTAGATTGACTGCTGTTGTGTCCCCTGAGGAACTCGAAACATTGGGAGAGGCTCTCTTGGATCTTCAAGCCCTAACCAGACCTCACCCTTATGCCGCATTGAGCCATATAATGGTGGCTAAAGCCACTATCGATTTATCTCCATAGCTAAAGCTAGGGGTTTGCGTCTCGTTTTTCGGTCAGGCAACGCTGGCAAATGTCCGCAAAGGCTTGGGCAGGATCTGGAGCCGTGAGAATCGGGCGACCTATCACCAAGTAGGAGGCGCCAGCAGCAAAGGCTGCCTCTGGCGTTAGCGATCGCGCCTGATCAGCGGTTGCCGTTCCCGTTGGCCGAATCCCCGGACACACCCGTAAAAAGGATTCCCCCCACAGGGTTTTGATCTGAGCAGCTTCCTGGGCAGAGCAGACAATTCCCCCTAGGCCTGCTTCGTAGGCAAGGCTGGCCATACGCTTGACGTAGGTGGGCACCTCTAGGTCACACTGCAATTGGGTTCGCAAGGTAACTGCATCAATGCTGGTGAGGAGGGTAACCCCAAGGAGTTGGGTGGGGGTATGCGCCAGCGCCGCCTGAGCCGCCTGTAACCCCGCCAGCCCCGTAGCGGTGTGAATAGTTAGGAAGTCAACCCCAAAGGGGGCGATCGCCCGGGCTGCCGCAGCAACGGTATTGGGAATGTCGTGGAGTTTGAGATCTAAGAAAATACGTTTTTCCTCGGCTTTGAGCACCTCAAGAATGGCTGGGCCAGTAGCACAAAAGAGCTCCAGCCCAACTTTCCAGAATTGCACCTGCGGTAGCGCCTTCAGGGTGGCGATCGCCTCGGAGAGGGTGGGCACATCCAGAGCAACAATAATTTTTGCAGCAACAGCAGTAGGGGACTCAAACACAGGCATTTAGAGAAAACAGGTTTAGAGAGGACGGCGCACACAACGTAAGAGCCACAGAGCCACAATAATACCCGTCAGTTGCGCCGCAATGGTATTCACCTTGGCCTGAATAATGAAAATTTCCAAGGGTTCAATGAGCACATTCGTTGCATAGACCGCAGCCCCTTGGGGAATCGACAACACCTTCAGCAGCAACATCCCCACATTCCATTCAGCCGCTGCCACCGTAAAGATCATCCCCGCCACATTCACCCACAACCCAATATTTAAGCTGCGAATAACGTGCTCCTTGGTGGGTCGGTTTTCTGGGCGATCTAAGCGGCGCCCCAGTTGCGGATAGCGATAGCAGCAGTAAATACTCACCCCCAAAAAGACTAAGCCAATAATGGCCAGTACCAAGCCTAAGGTGGGACTGCCTTGGGATCGATTGAGGTTGAAACTGCGGCTAAAGATGACAATAATCACAATTAGCAGTGAGACAAACCCCAAGACCACCTGAGTCCAAAAGCCAATCCAACCAAACCGCTGCAGTTCTTGGCCAAGGCGGTGCAGTGGTTGCGTTGTACTGCGATGAGAGGGGGCGTTACCGGGGAGGCGTTCCATGGGATCTTGTGAGGAATGGCTCAGGCTTGATCATAGCGAATTATCGATGCGGGTCTTTTTATAGTAGTGATGTGGGCGGGCTAAAACCCCTCCGCTTTAGCGAGGGGATACAGCCAACTCAGGGGGCTTTAGCCCTCTCTATGCGTTAAACTAGAGACGTGGAAAGTAGGCGTATCAACTACGCGAAGAAACATCCTAGTACGGAGAGATCCCGGCAAGTAAGTCACTACCGCTTTGGCGGCAAGCCTAAACCACTGCAAGCAATGGCAGGATGTTGAGCGTATCGAATTGGCTAGTGTTGAAAAGCGCGAAACCACAAACCGAAACATAAACGTAGTCCCAATAGCAGGAATGCTTGAGGTGAGTAGGGGGTCTTTGACTGCTCCCACCCGCATTAAGTTGTGGGTGACAGCTCAAGGGAAAAGCGAAGCAATGTGGCTTCAGCCCGTTGCGTAGCATCCTTTGGGAATCCCCTCTCTTTCAAAGAGGGGAGAAGTCAAGGCTAGGACAGCATATTGCCATCTAGACTTTAACGGATTTGCTGCCCCATAGTTTGTTACGATAATGTGATGTCAATACTACGGACATAACCTTATCCTTATCGTCCACCTCTGATCTTGTGGTTGTCTTCTATGGTTCAAGAGCGTAGTCTCCCCTCGTTATCCGTTCCCCAAACCACTATTACTCGCGAACAGGGGTTAGCCCTTTATGAGGATATGGTTTTGGGGCGTACCTTTGAGGATAAGTGTGCGGAAATGTACTACCGTGGGCGGATGTTTGGGTTTGTTCATCTCTATAACGGCCAAGAGGCGGTGTCCACCGGTGTGATTAAGGCCATGCGCCCAGATGACTATGTGTGTAGCACCTACCGCGATCATGTGCATGCGTTGAGTGCAGGAGTGCCCGCGCGGCAGGTTATGGCAGAATTATTTGGCAAAGCAACAGGATGCAGTAAAGGACGGGGTGGTTCTATGCACCTGTTTTCGGCGGAGCATAACTTTTTAGGGGGCTTTGCCTTTGTTGCTGAAGGCATTCCTGTAGCGACGGGGGCAGCATTTCAGTCGATGTACCGCCGTCACGTTATGGGGGATACCAATGCCGATCAAGTGACGGCGTGCTTCTTTGGTGATGGGGCAAGCAATAATGGCCAGTTTTTTGAATGTTTGAATATGGCTGCCCTCTGGAAATTGCCTATCCTCTTTGTGGTTGAAAATAATAAGTGGGCCATTGGGATGGCGCACGATCGCGCTAGCTCGGAAACTGAGATTTACCAGAAAGCCAAAGCATTTGGCATGGTCGGCGAAGAAGTGGATGGCATGGATGTGCTGGCAGTTCGCACGGTTGCTGAGGCGGCGATCGCCCGTGCCCGTGCTGGGGAAGGCCCAACCCTCATTGAAGCCCTGACCTATCGATTCCGAGGGCACTCGCTGGCTGATCCGGACGAGTTGCGCTCTAAGGAAGAAAAGGAATTTTGGCTAAAGCGTGACCCAATTAAAAAGTTGGGGGCGTACTTGGTAGAGCAAGCTCTAGCGACTACGGAAGACCTACAAAATATCGAGAAAAAGGTACAAGCTAGCGTTGATGAAGCGGTGGAATTTGCGGAAAATAGCCCCGAGCCGCAACCGGAGGAGCTTTACGATTACATTTTTGCGGACGATTAGTCGTTTGGTTCAGAGAAAACGCCTAACCGCAGCGCCGTTTTACCTCAGTTTATGACCTAGTAGAAACTAGGGGGGAATTTTAACCGCAGGCTTAAAAGTTTCTAACTCTAGGGTCAGTTTACTGCCACCCACGGTGATGATTCCCATATGTTTTGTAATTGTAGATCACAAAACAATATTGGCAGTCACCAACGCCGCAGCCAGACTAGGCTTAATATAGCACGAGGCTCAGGTTCGCGGGTAGAGCCGACAGGAATTGCGACAAAGAGGCTAGATCATGGTTTTCCACAGGCAGTATCAGATTCCTGTCAACGAATTGAACTGGTAGTTTGACCCACGCGGGCCGCCTGTTCCCGGTACTGCCTGTACCAGTGGTACTTGATCAAAGCTATTGCTGGCGGTTTGCCCTTGAATTTGAACCCCTTGACGCAGTAATTGCTGGGTGGCGGCGCGATCGCCCCCCTGAGCCATCGCTCGGGCTAAGGCTTGGGTGGCATCGTAGGCGGTTGTGGTTCGCCAGCTAATTTGCCCCCGCCATGCTTGAGCCGCCTGTTGGGCAAAGGGATCGTTGGGGCTAGTGCTCCAGGGAACTGCCAAAATCATGCCGTTGATGGCACTATCTCCTTTAATGAGGAGATCGGGCGTATAGAGCTGATCACTGCCAAAGAGTTGAATAGGGGGGGGTTGGGTTTGGTTGGCGATCGCCAAGGCAACGGCATCATTGACCCGGGCACGACTCATGGCCAAAATGGCTGTGTTGGCACCCGCTTGCCGCGCAGTCGTCATCGCTTGGCTTGCATTAAAGCCCGCTGCTGCTGCATTGATCTCCTGAACGACTGAGGCACCGAAGCTAGGGAGGGTAACAGCTAGCTTGGTTTTGAGGTCGTTGCTGTAGGGGCTATCGCTGTTGTAAATGAGGGCAACTTTGGGGTTGGGCACAGTTTTGGCCGCCATCTTAGCAAGGGTATTGGCCGCATTGTCAAGGTATGTTTCGAGCAGTTGCTGCCCCTTCTGGCTCAGGGAGAGGGTTTGCACCTTGACTGTTGTGCCTGCGCCAGTGGTTACACTGGTTGTCAAGGGCGACAGTGCCGCCATGCCTGCTTGTTCGTACCGTTGCAATGCCGCACGACTGTTGGCATCGGCACCATGACCTAGTACCCCCTGCACAGAACTGTTAATTAAATCCTCGGCCAAACTGGTCACACCGTTGGGGCTGTTTTCATTGACAATGGCCACTTCAAGGGCACGATTGGGCGCGCTAGCGTTAAAGTTTGTTTGGTGCTGAGCCACACCGCGTAAAATTTCCTTGGCCGTGTCTGGGCTGCTGCCAATAGGGACAACGGCAGCCATGGTCATGGGCTGTCCTGTTTGGCGTGCCCGGGCATTATTGAGGTAAATGCGAGCTTCCGGGTCATTGGGATCGGCATCGACTAGAGCCTGGTACTTGGCGATCGCCACGGCCCAGTTCCCCTGATCAAAGGCAAGGGCAGCCTCCTGCTTGAGGGCGGCTCGCTGAGGATTCGGCTCATTGATCAGGATTTTTTCCCCTTGACTGATATAGGCACTGTTGCGAGTACTGGTTTGGCTGACCAATTGGCGGCTGTTCCCATGGGCGTTAACAGTGGGCTGTCCTGTGGGAGTTTTATCCCCCAATAGCAAGCGATAGCCTAAATAGCCAATCCCCCCCACTAACCCAGCAGCAGCAATTAACAGCGCCACTAACGCAACCGGAAAGGTTCTCCCTGTTGCCTTAGGATTTGCTGCGGCCATTGCCTCGCGGGGCAGGCCACAGATAACGCAGTCTGGCCCAAAATTTTCGTAGGGGGGGTGGGCACCACTGGCATTTGGGTAGCTCTGACCATTTTTAGGGGTGCCATCGCAAATCCATGACCCTGAGGGTTGTGCCATGATGCCTCTTCCTGTAACGACGGCAGCAGCTTAAGCCCGTGCTAGGACTGGATTATCACTTTCAACCTCATCCTGGTCACTCTCTGCCTCGGTGGTAATGGTCATAAACCGCAGAATTGCCTCATTCAGGCGCATGGCTTTTTCCATCGGAGCGATCGCCGTGCCGGGTGCTGTATAGGTCATGAGCACATAGTACCCTTCCCGTAGTTTCTTAATAGGATAGGCAAAACGGCGCTTGCCACGATTTTGCAGTTTTAGTTTGGTGGCACCCTGTTCCTCTAACAACGTGCGAAATTGGCTAATAATTTGCTCCAGTTGCTCCTCACCAACATCCGGGCGAATAATGTAGAGGGTTTCGTAAGTACGATTAATCACACGCAAGCTCCTTATGGACTGAAGACCTTTTGAATTTGCATCAAAAAGTAAGGCTTTATAATTCTAACACCGTAGTTTGCAATCCTTTACAGGAGGTCGGGGGGCATGGTCGATCGCTTTGTGCGAGTACAAACCACGGCGGGGCAAGTGTGCTATGGCACACTGCAATTGAACCGTGAGGTCATCGTTTGGGATGCTGCACCGTGGCTGCACGGGCAACCCACCCCCCAAGTGCTGCGCCCCGACGCTTATCAACTATTAGCACCCTGTTCGCCATCAAAAATTGTTGCCGTTGGCCGCAACTACCCCAAGCATGCGGCGGAAATGGGAAGCACAGTGCCAACAGAGCCGCTTATTTTTCTCAAGCCCCCCACCACTGTGCAAGCCCCTGGTGCTCCCATCTGGTATCCTCCCCAGATTAGCCAACTAGACTATGAAGGGGAGCTGGCGGTAGTGATAGGGGAACGCACCCGCGCCTGCACCCCAACCGAGGCGCTCAGCCATATCTGGGGCTATACTGTGGCCAATGATGTCACCGCTCGAGATATTCAACAGCGAGAGCAGCAGTGGACTCGTTCAAAAGGATTTGATACCTTTTGTCCCCTTGGTCCGTGGATTGTTCGCCATGTGGCTAGCGATGCCCGCTTGCAAACCTTTGTGAACGATGCACCACAACCAATGCAGTCGGCCACCATTGATCAAATGGTTTTTTCCCCCGCCAAGCTGGTGAGCTTTATTAGCTATGTGATGACGCTGCTGCCTGGCGATGTGATCTTAACTGGTACGCCGGAGGGAATTGGCTCGCTTAAGGTGGGCGATCGCGTCCGGGTTGAGGTTGAAGGCATTGGCAGCTTAGTCTCGATCGTCACTACCCCAGAAACACCGTGGACTCCATCTCTAGAACGTATCTACTAAGCCGATAGTTCACCATCGGGAAGAATCGCTTGGGTCATATCCACCACACTGAGATCCACACCGCTGAGACTGGCACCGGTCAAAATCGCTTCAATGAGGTTTGCCCCCCGTAGATCAGCACCGCTCAGGTTTGCCCCCATTAAGTTCGCACCAATTAAAATCGCCGAATTTAGATCCGCCCCGCGCAAGAGTGCCCGTGCCAAGCTTACCCCCCGCAGGTCAGCCCCCACCAACTTGGCTTTGTCAAGGCAGGCATGGCGTAAATTGGCTTCCTTAAACGACACCTCCCGCAAATTGGCTTCTTCTAAGCGAGCGCGGCGCAGGTTTGCCCCAATCAGCACGGCTCGCTCAAGGTTGGCTTGCTGCAAATTGGTGGCTCCTAGGTTGGCACCCCGCAGGTTGGCTTGTACCAGTTGGCTTTCCCGCAGGATGGCATCTGCTAAGTCAGCACCGCGCAGGTAAGCCTCGGTCAAGTTGGCACGACTCAGGTTGGCGCGCTCCAGTTCCGCTAGGGTCAAATCCGCTAAGGTCAGGTTTGCATCCCGCAAAATGGCTTCACTGAGTTGGGCACCGGTGAGGTTAGCTTCACTGAGATCCGCATTGGCCAAGTTGGCACGACTCAAATCAGCCCCCGTTAAGTTAGCTTTCCGTAGCGATACCCAGCGTAGATCCGCACTCACAAGAATCACCCCTCGGAGGTCGGCGCCGCGCAAATCCGCTTGGCTCAGGTTCACGTCGCTGAGAATGGCGCCTTGCAGATCTGCCCCTTGCAGGTTCGCTCCCTGCAGTGCGGCATCGGTGAGATCGGCGCGAGACAGGTCAATCCCTGTGAGAATGCAGCGACTGAGGTTGGCGCGGCGCAAATGAGTGCCGCTAAAGTCGCGATCGCCAAGGTTATAGCGTTTGAGTAAAACGTCAGCATCCACAGTGCGTACTGCTGTCCCCCTCCATAGATCACAACATCCTACGTCACCTATGAGTCTTTTAAGCGAATTCGGACAGTGTAAAGCGTTTGTTGCGGATTCCGAACTTGGGTGGTCACACCCAAGGCGGCAAAGGGTTGCAGCGATCGCGCCACATCTGGTGCCAATTGCGGCAGCAGCAGGCTATTTTCAAACAGACTCAGATCGCTAAGGTTAATATACAACTGCGCCCCGCGCGGATGGGGAATAACGGCACGGTACAGTGGGCTATCGGCAAGGGGGCGAGGTGGCCGGGGGGTAATATCCGCCAAGAGGGACGGCCCTAGACCTAAAAACAGGGTGTTATTGCTGAGCCAGCCGTGCTGGGCAACCGGTAAGCCAGGGGGAATACTCCACGTGGTCATGGGCTGCGGCGCTGGGCTGGTTTGCTGGATCCGCCACTTCAGCCGATCGCGAATTTGCTGATCCAGTTCTTGAAATGCTGCTTCCGCACGGGGGCGATCGTTGGTTTGGCTCAAAAATAGGAGGCTGGGAGCATTGCGCAGGGAGGGCACTGGCACAAATGCAGCGGCAAATTCACCGGTCATCCAAGGCACAAAGGTGCTCTGCCAGTCTAGGCCTGTCAAGTCCTCAACAGTGTCGCTAATCGCCTTTTGCACACCCTGGGGCGTATTTTGCCAGAGGGCTTGAAAGGAGCCAGCACCGTAAAACGCTAATGTTGTATCGGGCACCAGACGACTCAGCTCCCGACTTTGCCCTTCTTGGATAAGGCGCTGTCGGTCTTGGGGGATCCACGTCACGGCTTGCAGGTCAATGTCCTGCGGAGTCATATCGACAGCAGCCACTAGCCCTTCAATGTCTCGGGGGGGGTTCGGTAGTGCGCCATCGGGAGCCGCAGACTGGCTGGCAACAAAGGCAGGTAAATTGACGTAGAGTTCCACGAGGGGACGGCGGGGGGGTAAGTCCTTGATGGCGTGCTGATAATCGGATTTGGTGGCAATACCGTTATTTGCCTGAGCGGTGGTAATGACCTCTTTAAGGGCGCTCTGGTGCCGACTCCAGACAATATAAGACTGATCAGCATGGTTGACGAGGGCGATCGCCCCCTGTTCAGCTGTCGGTAAAACTCCTTTCGCGCTAAAGATCTTGATGCCGTTCACCTCAGTGAGGGGCGATCCCATAAAGCGTTGCAGCAGTTGCTCCCCCATCGGCAGGTTAAGGGTGGGCACAATCCACACAAACGGCGGTTCAGGCAACTCTTKCACCGTCTCTGGGGTCATCGGCAACATCACTAAGGTGGCCTGCTTGCCAATGAAGGGACGCACCTCTTTAAGATAGTCAGCCCCTGCCAACTCAACACCCCTAGGAGATACCGGCCCATAGTCTGGTGCTAACCAAGGCTGACGCTGGAGCAGGTTGCTTTGAGCAACGGCTTGCCATGGGCTAGGATCGGTGGGGAGCGATAGAGTAAACAAGGCATTTTGAGGGGCGATCGCCATTCCCGCTGCGACAGGACGACGACTCAACTGTTGCCAAAGAAATATCGCCGCTGCCACCCCCGCACCAACGACAACAACCGCCACCCCCCCCCATACCCAAGAGCGACGCCGTTGAAGCCGCGGTACTGACGGTTTAGACTGCGTTGTCATAGTGAACCTCGCCAAGGTGATGGTAAAGAGTAGTCCGCTGACAGGGAGTGCGCCCAACAGAGCGAATCGCAGCTTCAAGATCGGCCACCCCCAGAGCTGTGCCGCCCCGCGCCCCCGCGACGGAGGTAATGTGCTCCTCCATGAGGGTGCCCCCCAAGTCATTACAGCCCCAATGTAGCGCCATGGTTGCTCCTGCTAAGCCTAACTTGACCCAACTGGGTTGATGGTTAGGAATCCACTGCCCCAGAAATAAGCGTGCCACGGCGGTCAGTACCAACGTTGGCCATAACCGTGGTTGTGGGTGCCCCACCCATTGTCGCATGGCTCTGGGGGCGTGTTCCCCAACGTAGGGCAGTAGAATAAATTCGCTGATGCGGCCAGGGTAGCCCTTGTCTAAGGCGGTGCGCTGTAGCTCTTTTAGGTGCTGCAAATGGGCGATTTGATCTTGGGGTGTTTCAATATGGCCGCAGAGCATGGTACTGGTTGTCCACACCCCTAGCCGGTGGGCTGTACCAACAATCTCTATCCAAGTTGCCGTATCAAGTTTCTCAGGGCAAATTTTAGCGCGGACAGCATCCACCAGCACTTCTGCGGCGGTGCCTGGCATTGAGTCCACCCCCGTTTCATGGAGGGTCGCAATCACCTCAGCGTAGGAGTGGCCATCTTCGCGGGCAATAAACTGAATTTCTTGGGGGGAAAATGCGTGCAGGTGCACCTGCGGAAAGGCTGTTTTAATCTCGCGGACAAGCTGCTGATAGTACCGCAGGCTCGACCCCCGCACCTTGGCAGCGGGATTCAGCCCCCCCTGCATACAAAGTTCTGTGGCACCTTGGGCGACGGCCTCAGCAGTTTTCCGGAGGATCGCCTCCGTCGTCAACCAGTAGGCATCCGGAGCGATCGCCTCCCGACGAAAGGCACAAAAAGCACAGTGTTGCTCGCAGATATTGGTGAAATTAATATTCCGGTTAATCACGTAGGTGACAATTTCGCCGACCTGCTGTTGTCGGCATTGATTTGCACTGGCTTGAATGTCTCTTAACAGGGGGGGCAGATCTGTGGCGGACGGGGAGACACTCTCGGCAACAGGCATGGCAGACGCTAAGAGCGTGAGGGCAGATCTCGCCTCCAAACCGTTGCCACTCAGTAGATTGTCTAAGGAAGGTACTCTCAGCATCGGGATGGGGGTTGCAGGAGCCATAGGCCGATACCCTACCAGTATCCTATATTTCACCGATGGAGATCGTGCCCGAATTGCTGCTTGACGCTACGGACTGCGGGATCGATCTTTCTGCAAACCCGTCATCCGTTAAGATTAAAAGATTCAGTCCCATTGTTGTGCCCTCTACTAAGTAATCGGTCGTTTGACTCGCCCCACCATGATTTACCTGCCTGTCACCTTACTGCTCTTTATACTTTTTTTGCTGCTCTTTCCCTTTATTTGGCTGGCGATCGCCATCGATGTGGTTGAAGTGGCGGTGGCCAAACTGGGCTTTTCGCCAGGCGTTGCCCTGCTGTTATTTGCTGCGGTGATTCTGGGCAGCACGATTAACATTCCCCTCTACGAACGAGTCTCGCGGGTCGCGATCGTGCCGGATTTCACAGAGCTTTGGGTCGCCCGATTTTGGGGCATTCCCCTACGGAAGGTTGAGCAAAAGACAATTGTGGCCTTGAATGTTGGCGGTGGGCTGATTCCAACACTGCTTGCCCTCTACGAATTGACGCGCTCCAATCCCTTGCTGATCATAGTGGTGACAGCAATTGTTACATTCGTGAGCTATTATTCAGCCCAAGTCGTTCCTGGGATTGGGATTCAGATGAATGCACTGGTTGCCCCCCTCACCGCCGCACTTGCATCTGTGCTGCTGACAGGGGGCTATGGAGCAGCGCCGATCGCCTTTGCTGGCGGGGKATTAGGAACGTTGATTGGCGCGGACTTGCTACATCTGCCAGAAATTGAGCGCATGACCCCTGGGGTGCTCAGCATCGGCGGTGCCGGCGTCTTTGATGGGATTGCGCTGTGCGGCCTATTTKCCTTGTTGTTAACCTAGTTCACGTCGAGCGTCTTTGAGCAGGCATAGGTATAGATCAGATGGGGTTGCCACTGGGCGGGCAGTTGTTGGTGGTAGGGCTGGCGATCAAGGTGCATCGGGAGGTTCAGCATAGGATCGCTGCCGGTGGCTACCAAGAACTCAAAACTTGCTAGGTTCGGCCACTGGCAAAAGGTCTCTAACAACTGTTGCACCGCAAGCACGTAGGGATGCTCCGGCTGCTGCATCCAGTGGCGATCGGCGAGATCCGGTTGATCAAAGCCAAAATGGACAATTAAGTCGGGGTGGCTAAAAATAGCTTGGGCAACAGGTCGGGCGTCTTCCCGTACCAATAAGTCCATCCCCGCTGCCAGATGGCGCAGTTTCTCTAACCGTTCGTAGCGATCGCCCATGCTCAGATTGACCTCTTGCCAACGAAAGGCCACCGTTAACAGATAGGTTTGCAGCAGCAAGTGCCCGAGTTTCTCAGCTTTGGTCGTTAAGTAGCTAGTGTTGTAGGGGGTGGCCTCAATCAGGAGCGGCACGCGATCCACCACTTCTAGGCCATAGCCCTTGAGGCCAGCAATTTTGCGCGGGTTGTTCGTAATGAGGCGAATTTGACGCACCCCTAAATCATTGAGCATTTGGGCACCAACGCCGTAGTTGCGCAGATCTGCCGGAAACCCTAAATGCTCATTGGCCTCAACGGTATCCATCCCCATATCTTGAAGCGAGTAGGCGCGGAGTTTATTCACTAAACCAATTCCCCGCCCTTCTTGGCGCAGATACACAACCACACCTTCCCCCGCGGCATTAATCATTTTCAGGGCAGCCTGCAATTGCATACGGCAGTCGCAGCGCAACGACCCCAAGGCATCTCCTGTCAGACATTCTGAATGTACCCGCACAAGAACAGGGTGGTGGCTAAAGCTGGCCGGATCCCCTTTGACAATGGCCACATGCTCAGAGTGGTCGAGGGAGTTGCGATAGCCATAAATTTGAAACTCTCCAAACTCAGTGGGTAAAGCAGCGACGGCTTCGCGGCGGATAAACCGCTCGTGCTGTAGGCGATAGCTAATGAGATCCGCAATGCTAATAATTTTGAGGTGATGGGTGCGGGCATAGGCCATCAGCTCAGGTAGCCGCGACATGGAGCCATCCGGATTCTGGATTTCACAAATGATGCCAGCGGGATACAGTCCCGCCAAGCGAGTTAAATCCACTGCCGCTTCGGTGTGGCCGGCGCGCTTTAGCACCCCTCCAGGGCGCGATCGCAAGGGGAATATATGCCCGGGTCGGCGCAAGTCTTGCGGTTGGGTGCTCGGATCAATCAACGCTTGGATGGTGCGTGCCCGATCCTCTGCGGAAATCCCCGTGGTGACCCCCCAGCGAGAACCGGCATCTACACTGACTGTAAAGGCTGTTTGGTTGCTGTCGGTATTAGTGGTCACCATCAGGGGCAAGTCTAGCTGATCGAGGCGATCGCCCTCCATCGCCAAACAAATTAACCCGCGAGCATTGACGGCCATAAAGTTAATCATGGCAGGGGTCACCCGCGCCGCTGCTCCAATTAAGTCCCCCTCATTCTCACGGTGCTCATCATCTACCACGACAATCACTTCACCGCGACGCAATGCTTCAAGGGCAGCATCAATTGAGTCAAAAGTAAATGAATCGTTCAAGCTAGTCTCTTAGCGCGTTAGGAGTGAAGTTTTTAAGATTTATTTTTTTTATTTTATCCTAGCTCTCAACTCGTCACCATCCGCCCAGCTAGGTCGCCACCCCGCTGCTGCCTCCCACGGAATCGCCAGATCAAGCTCAGGGCGAGTCAGGGAGCCGGACGCGCAGGGTCACCGGCTACTCCCCTACACCGACTCCGAGGAGGAAACTTCCGGTGGTGGTGCCACCTGAGGCTGAAACTGGAACAGGGAGTAAACCACATTGCGGCGGATCATAACCATCATGTCGAGGAATAGCTCGTAGCCTTCGCGCTTATACTCGACGAGGGGATCCTCTTGGCCATAGCCCCGCAACCCCACGGATTCGCGCAGGGCATCCATCTGCTGTAGGTGCTCACGCCAGAGCATATCAATTTGCTGCAAAATAAAGAACCGCTCTGCCTGCCGCATTAATCCTGCTTGGAGACGATCAATCTCTGCTTCTTTTTGTTCATAGGCGGTGCGCACTTGCTCGTGCAAAAAGGCTTGCATTTCCGGCACGCTGAGGTGGGCAATGTGTTCCGGGCGCAAATCTGCCAGTAAATAAACAAATTCCTGTACCTTACTCACCAGCCCCTCTAAATCCCATTCCTCAGAGGGTAGATCTGGGTTGACGTAGGCGGCGATAATATCATCCATCGTTTTTTCGGCGTACTCAAGCACCCGATCCTTCAGGTCTTCCCCCTCGAGCMCCCGCCGCCGCTCTGCATAGATTGCCCGCCGCTGGTTGTTCATCACTTCGTCGTACTCAAACACCTGCTTGCGGATGTCGTAGTAGTAGGTTTCAACCTTGCGCTGGGCATTTTCGAGGCTACGGGTCAGCAACCCTGATTCAATGGGCATATCTTCATCAACCCGCAGGGCATTCATAATCGCTGCGACGCGATCGCCCCCAAAAATACGCAGCAGATTATCTTCTAAGCTCAGGAAAAAGCGGGTTGAGCCTGGATCCCCTTGGCGACCGGCACGCCCCCGCAATTGGTTATCAATTCGGCGTGACTCATGCCGCTCGGTGCCAATAACGTGCAGACCGCCTAGCTCCACCACCTCTTCGTGTTCTTTTTTAGTGACGACTTCGTACTCTTCCCGAATGCGATTAAACGCAGCCCGCAGCGCTTGAATGACGGGATCATCGGTAGGGGCTTTTTCCGAGGCGATCGCCAGCATATCCTCGGCTTGCAGTTCAGGAATACTGCGCTCACCGTAGGTTTTAACTGCAACCTCCACCGCATGGCGCAGCAACTTTTCAGCATCCTTGCTGATCTCGCAGGGAAACAAGCTCGTTGAAACCTTCCAGTTCTTAGGTGCAGCTTGACCAAAGCCCTGCCCCCCTTGGCGGCTTTGCATCAACCCCAACAGCATCATTGGATCATCACTGGGAGGCATGACAATTCGGGGCATAAAATATTCCCGCACCTTCAGCCGTGCCATATAA
Source organism: Synechococcus sp. PCC 6717 (assembly GCF_022698185.1). Lineage (NCBI taxonomy): Bacteria > Bacillati > Cyanobacteriota > Cyanophyceae > Synechococcales > Synechococcaceae > Synechococcus > Synechococcus sp. PCC 6717. The sequence goes on from NZ_JAKLTV010000001.1 coordinate 61,398, forward strand.
TCAGCGTTACCGCCAAGGATAATGTCTGTACCCCGACCGGCCATATTGGTCGAGATGGTCACCGCCCCCTTGCGCCCAGCCTGAGCAATAATTTCCGACTCCCGCTCCACATTCTCTGGCTTGGCATTCAGAAGGTTATGGGGAATTTCCAGTTCCCGCAACAACTGGGACAAAATCTCAGACTTTTCAACGCTGGTGGTTCCCACCAGAACCGGTCGCCCTTGGGCATGAATTTCCGCACACTCGCTGGCCACTGCAAGCCATTTCCCCCGCTCTGTTTTATAGACCACATCAGACAGATCCCGCCGCCGGCTGGGGCGATTGGTGGGTACTACAGTCACCTCTAGCTTGTAGATTTTTTCAAACTCTGCTTCCTCGGTCTTGGCTGTTCCGGTCATCCCCGCCAACTTGGGATAGAGCAAAAATAGGTTTTGATAGGTGATGGTTGCAAGGGTCTGCGACTCGTTTTGAATATCCAGCCCCTCTTTTGCCTCAATGGCTTGGTGAAGGCCATCACTCCAGCGGCGACCCACCATCACTCGCCCCGTAAACTCATCCACAATGACAACCTCACCATTGCGGACAATGTAGTGCACATCCTTGTGGAAAAGTTCCTTGGCCTTAATGGCATTAAAGATGTAGTGCGCCCACGGATCCTGCGGATCGTAGAGATCCTCTACCCCCAGCAACTTTTCTGCCTCGATAAAGCCTTCATCCGTCATTAAGACGTTGCGTGCCTTTTCATCCACCTCGTAGTGCTCCTCATTTTTGAGGCTACGGGCAATGGCTGCCGCCTTCAGGTATTTTTCGGTAGGCCGCTCCACTTGCCCAGAAATAATCAGCGGGGTGCGGGCTTCGTCAATGAGCACCGAGTCCACTTCGTCAATCACGCAGTAGTTAAACGGCCGCTGCACCACCTCAGCCATGGAGGTGGCCATATTATCCCGCAGGTAGTCAAAGCCAATTTCACTGTTGGTGGCATAGGTAATGTCGCACGCATAGCTTTTTTGGCGCTCTTGGGGAGCCATCTGCTGCTGAATTAGCCCAACGCTTAACCCTAAAAATCGATGTACTTGCCCCATCCACTCTGCATCGCGCCGCGCCAAGTAATCGTTCACCGTAACAATGTGCACCCCTTTGCCAGTTAAGGCATTGAGGTAGGCGGGCAGGGTGGCCACAAGGGTTTTTCCTTCGCCCGTTTTCATTTCGGCAATTTGACCATCGTGCAGAATCATGCCGCCGATGAGCTGCACATCAAAGTGCCGCATTCCCAAGACCCGCCGTGACGCTTCGCGCACCACCGCAAAGGCTTCGGGCAAGAGGTCATCAAGGGCTTCGCCGTTCTCCAACCGTTGCTTGAATTCACCGGTTTTGGCCTGTAACTCACTATCGCTTAGAGCCTGAATCTGCTCCTCCAGCAGGTTGATCTCGACCACGTAGGGTTGATATTTTTTAACCTTGCGCTGATTGGGATCGCCAAATAGGGCTTTCAGCATGTGACGGGCACCATGATACAAAGCTATATATTCTACATCCTATAGCAAGTACCAGCTCCCCAACCGCTGCCCCTAGACATACTGGCTAATGTCCTCACCACAAACGTCACTGAGGTACGTTAGGGCGCGAAACCGCAACAGAATAATCTCTTCGTAAAAAGGATTGAGTTTACACAAGGGCGGAATGGTGATCACGGGACGTCCCCATAAAGAAATGCGGCGGGCAAAGGGGCACTGGGCAGGAATCCATCGACAAATACGGTGGGCGATCGCCGGGGTGTCCACCGGTAAGGTCAAGAGCCATTGCCGCAGGGTAGCCATTATTGGAAGGGATTGGGTCATCTCTTGATTCATTGCTGTAGTTACCGCTGAATACTCACCACACTTTTACGGTAAAGATAATCTCAGCAAATATCAATCCCTTAATTATATAAAAAAATTTTATATTTGATAAGTCAAGCTAAAGCTCGCAGCAGCGAAGGAGCACCATGGTTAACAATCTGGTTTACACTGTTGAGCAACTTACCTAAATGTTTGTATTTTGCCTAGATACGTTTCAATTGTTTGCCTTAGCTTCCGCTATTGGAGCTTGGGTTTGTACCAGAAGGAAAAGGTTCAATGAGTCCATTAGTTGCCAACTATTACCTCACCTACCGTTGTAATGCCCGCTGTCATTTTTGTGACATTTGGGCACTTGAGCCAGGGAAAGAGGCCGAATTTAGTGCGATTCAAACGAACTTGCGAGACCTCAAGCGGTTGGGGGTCAAGTACGTGGACTTTACGGGGGGCGAACCGCTGCTGCGCGCCGATGCCCCAGAGATTTATCGTGAAGCGAAGCGGCTGGGCTTTGTCACCAGTATGACCACAAACACGATTCTGTATCCACGGCGAGCTAAGGAAATCCAAGGATTAGTGGATTTTCTGAACTTTTCTCTTGATGGTCCGGATGCCGCCACCCATGATCAATCCCGGGGGGTCAAAATCTTCGATACGCTGGTGGAGTCCGTGAAGATAGCCCTTGAGCTGGGGGAATACCCAGTGCTTAACCACACCGTTACCGCCCAGAACTATGAGCGGATTGGCGAGGTGGCAGAACTGGCGCAACAACTGGGGGTTCGAGTCTGGCTGAATCCAGCCTTTACGGCGCACGAAAACTACAACGACAAAAAGAACCCGACCCCAGAAGTTGCCGACAGTATTGAACAAAATGCAAAGAAGTATAACAATGTTGGTTACAATAAGGCAGCACTCGCACTCATTCGGGCGGGTGGCAATAGCACACAAACTCCGCGCTGTAAAGCGGTGGATGCGGTGATTGCCATTTCTCCTAATGATGAGCTGCTGTTACCGTGCTATCACTTTGCGCAGACGGGAGTACCCATTAATGGTCGCCTGTACGACCTCTATAAAGAGTCTGAGATAGTTGACCAATATCGGCGTTCGCAAGGACGACTTGCGGTGTGTGAGGGGTGCACGGTGTGGTGTTATCTCATTCCCAGTTTCTTTAAGGGGATAGATAAGTACTGGTTTCTTAATCAGGTGACCTATGCCGGAGAATTCCTGGCCCGAAAACAGTTTTTACAGCGAAGCCGATCCACTCGACGAACTCCTGTCGGAGTGGGTTGATTCCGCTGACAGTCCGCCGCTGCAACCCCGTTCTGAAGGGCGACGACGCAAGGCGTTTGTTGCTCTTTCCTTAATTTGGGGGGTAACCATTGCGCTACATCTTGTTCTAGGGGCGGTCTATCTAATTTATGGCCTCACTCTCTTAATGAGTTGGCAAGCACTGCGCTACTGGCGAGCCGAGGTGCAGCCTCTACCACAAGGAACAGCATCGGAGAGTGATTTAGTACCGCCTAGCTCTCGGCTGACTCCTCTGGTCTCCCTCATGGTGGCGGCCAAAAATGAAGAAGCGGTGATTGGTCGCTTGGTGGAAAACCTCTGTCAGTTAGATTACCCCCGCTATGAAGTCTGGGTCATTGACGATAACAGTAGCGATCGCACCCCCGATATTTTGGCCAGCCTCCAGCAAACCTATCCCCAACTCAAAGTGCTGCGGCGGCTCCCCGGTGCAGGCGGGGGGAAATCCGGTGCCTTAAATCAGGTGTTGCCCCTCACCCGCGGAGAAATTATTGGTGTGTTTGATGCCGATGCCACTGTTACACCAGACCTATTGCAGCGCGTGGTGAGCGAATTTTACTCGCCGCGGGTGGGTGCGGTTCAAGTTCGCAAAGCCATCAGTAATGCTGAGATTAACTTAATCACCCAAGGGCAGGCAGCAGAAATGATGCTTGATGCCTACTACCAACAACAGCGAGTGGCCTGCGGTGGGATGGGAGAACTGCGGGGGAACGGTCAATTTGTGCGGCGGCAAGCCCTTGAGCGCTGCGGTGGCTGGAATGAAGAAACCATCACCGATGATCTTGATCTGAGCTTAAAGCTGCATCTTCATGGGTGGGAGATTCAGGTGCTGATGATGCCAGCAGTACAGGAAGAGGGGGTGACCTCCCTAGTAGCGCTTTGGCATCAGCGGAATCGCTGGGGGGAAGGGGGCTACCAAAGCTACCTTGACTACTGGCAGCCCTTGCTCAGTAATCGCTTGGGGTGGCAAAAAAGCTGGGATGTGTTCTGTTGGTTTCTGATTAAGTACGCTATTCCTACGGCGACGGTTCCTGATGCCCTGATGTCTGCGGTTCAGCATCGCCTGCCGGTGCTACTTCCCCTAACCACCTTGAGCATCTTGATTTCGTTTATTGGCATGGCGCGAGCCATTCCCAAGGCTCAGCCGCAGCCGCTAGCTCGGTGGACAATTTTGTGGACGAGTCTCTGGGGCACTCTCTACATGTTCCATTGGCTGCCGGTGGTTAGTAGTACAACAGTGCGAATGGCGGTGCGGGCAAAACGCCTCAAGTGGGTGAAGACGGTACACTGTGGTACCTAGGATGTTGATCGGGCAACTTGTTGCAGTTCCGTCATCTCTATGACATAGTTTTGTTAACTTGCCTCATTAGAGTAGTTTCTAGTGGATCGTTGTTCGATAACTGGCAAGTTCATGTCACCGATGGCTCTGGTTTCTACCCTTGACCCCCAACCCACCCCGTCTATGAACAAGTGTGCCCCTTTTTGAACAACAGCACCGATCTACTCCAAGCCTCCGATGGCACCGTGATTGCCTATCGACGACTGCTGAAAAAATGCTACGGCCTCGGTTGGTGGCAGGAGCCATCGGTGCCAGCATCCCTAGACACCCCCTCGAACCTCACGCTAACCCCATGAACTACTGTACTGCCTAAGGATGGGGGAACTCTCACCAAAACTAATTTGCCCGAGGAAGAATCACGGCGCTTGTCTGGTGAGACGGCGTGCCTTTGCAGTAAGAGGCAGAGACGGTAAGCTAGTCGAACCCCCAGTTTTTATATTGTCCTTAACCAACTGGCGGTCAGCTATTCTTAAGTTTGTTGAGGAATGTGTACTACATGGGGATCCGCTACCTACGCTCACCATTATTTGTTGTCCTGCTCACAATTGTCATTGACCGCTTAGGTGAGAGTTTAATTTTTCCGATTTTGCCCTTTTTGGTTGAGCAGTTTCATTTTGATGCCTTGACCCTAACTCTATTGTTTTCGTCGTTTGCCGGTGCTCAGTTTATTGCTGCGCCACTGTTGGGAGCACTGTCCGACCATTGGGGACGCAGACCCGTGTTGCTCGTGTGTATTGCCGGAACGGCGGTGTCCTACTTTTTATTTGCAGCAGCCACAACGCCATGGCTGCTCTTTGTCTCACGGATTATTGATGGGATTACCGGTGGGGTGGTGTCAACCGCACAGGCCTATATTGCCGATACGTCTGCGCCAGCGGATCGTGCCAAGAATTTTGGTCTGACGGGAGCAGCCTTTGGCATTGGTTTTATTTTTGGGCCGGCGATTGGTGGTAGTTTGGCGGCGGTGAACCTCAAGCTGCCCATCCTCTTTGCGGGGAGCCTTGCCTTGATCAATGTGGTCATGGCCTATTTCATTTTGCCGGAATCGTTGCCCGCAGCGCAGCGATCGCCCTTTAGTTTAAAGAATTTCGGTGTACAACAGCAGTGGTTGGAGCTATTTAAGACGCGATCGCTCCAGTCATTGATGGCCTCCTTTTTTATCTTTAACTTTGCCTTTGCTGGCTTTACCAGCATTTTTGTGCTCTTTTTGAAGCGCCAGTTTAATTGGGGGCCTGCGGAGGCGGGGATTGTTTTTGTCATTATTGGCGTAGTGAGTACAGTGGTGCAAGCGGGCTTAATTCGCTCCCTGATTCCCCGGTTTGGTGAAAACCGCTTGAGTGTGGCGGGCATGGCACTCATTGGCACTGCCCTACTGGGGATTGCCGCCATTCCGGCCACAGGAGCTTGGAGTGCAACATCGATTTATCTGTGTGTTGTGGGCTTAGCCTTTGGCGTGGGTATTATGCTGCCCTCGTTGCGGGGTGTGATTTCTAACCACGTGCGGGACGAAGATCAAGGCAAAATTATTGGTGCTAGTCAGTCATTGCAAAGTATTGCGGGGATTGCCGGCCCTGCGTGGGCTGGGTGGGTGTTTGATCGGTGGGGAGGGCAAGCTCCGGCATTCCAAAGCGGGTTGATCATGGCGATCGCCTTCATCTTTTTAATCTTGGGTTTGCGTAAACCCACCTACCGCCCGAGTGCCTAACACATCTGGGCTGGATAAACAGTTGAGGATTGCCCGCATCAAAATGTAATGCTGCCTTAACAGTCAAGTCAGCAGTCTCTTCGTTAGGATGTTAGCGGTACACGTTACGTCCCTAACGCAGGCTATCACCAAGGAGAACCAACACCCATGAGCACTAGCCGCAAGCGACTTGGCGTTTTCACCAGTGGAGGTGACTGTCCGGGGTTGAACACGGCCATTCGGGCAATTGTAGCGCATGCCACCCTGAGTTACGGCTGGGAAGTGCTAGGCATTTTACACGCCACCCAAGGATTGCTAGAGCGCAAAGCCATCCCCTTAAATGCTGAAGGTCTAGGAGGGATGGATGTTCTGCTGAATATGGGAGGCACAATTTTAGGGGCAATCAACAAGGGGGACACCCTTGCTCAAGCCGATGACGTTATTGCGGGTTATCACGAACTAGGACTAGATGCCCTGATTGCGATCTGTGGTGATGGTAGTCTCAAAATTTTGCAACAATTAGCACAACAGGGGAACTGGAATTTTCTGGCCATTCCTAAAACCATTGATAATGATGTTGCCCTCACCGATCGCGCCATTGGCTTTGATACCGCCGTAAATATTGTTGTGGATGCGCTGAGTCGCATTACGTCAACCGCTGCCAGCCACGATCGGGTCTTTGTAGTCGAAGTTATGGGTCGCACTGCCGGTCACTTGGCACTTTACTCCGGCATTGCGGGGGGAGCAGATGTCATCCTGATCCCAGAGATTCCCTACTCCATTGAAGGGATTTGCCAGCATCTGCAAAAACTACGCGAACGCTGGGGACGCAAATTTGCCTTGATTGTGGTGGCTGAAGGTGCCCACGAAATTGGCCATGATCCCTCCCAGCCCTATCCGCCACACCACAGTATTGGGCAGTACATTGCTGATCAAGTAGTGAAGCAAAGCCCTATTCCCATCGAGTTGCGAGTCTCTGTGTTGGGGCATATTCAGCGCGGCGGTGCCCCTATGGCCATGGATCGCCTCTTGGCTGCTGGCATGGGTAATACAGCCGTCGATTTGGCCGCTCAAGGAACCTTTGGCCGCATGGTGGCTTGGCAGGGGGGGCAAGTTGTGACCGTTCCCATTAGCGATGTTGTGGCCAAATGTCCGCGCCATGTGGATCCCGATAGCTTTTTAATTCGCACAGCTCAAGGACTCGGCATCTACGTGGGTGACAAGCCGATGCTACCCTACGTGGACCCGACCCTCTGCCGCGATGAGGTGACCTGTGCCATCTAAGGCAGCCGCAGCAGGCTTTCGTAATGCCGTTGCAGGTATGGTTAATAATAGAAAAGGGATTGATCGCCATTGCGCCCGTTGAGGTGGCTATGATTGAAATGACTGTTGCTGGGATTGCCCTTGATGCCACTAACCGTCGCACTCCAATCGTGCTGTTAAAAGACGGTTCTGGGCGGCGTGCCTTGCCCATTTGGATTGGTGATAATGAGGCGCGAGCGATTCTAATGGCCTTAGAACACCAGCGTGCTGCTCGCCCCATGACCCATGATCTAATGGCCAACATCTTGGCTGCTTGGGAGATGACCCTTGAGCGCATTGTGATCCACTCGCTGCAAGATAACACCTACTATGCAGTTTTAACGATACGCCAAGGCGACCTGTGCAAAGAGATTGATGCTCGGCCTAGTGATGCGATCGCCCTTGCGCTACGCTGTGATAGCCCCATCTGGGTGATGGAAGCGGTGGTGGCTGATGCCTCAATTCCTGTGGATCGCGATGCCGATGAACAAGAGCGGATAGCGTTTCGGCAGTTTCTTGATTCCATTCGTCCCCAAGACTTTAGCCAACAGGGACGGGGTATTGAGGATTCCTCTGCAAGCTAGCTCTCCATGCGCTACCGTCGCTTTGGTCGCACTGGCCTAAATCTCTCAGTGTTTTCCCTAGGAACCATGCGCTGCTTAGCAGATGCGACAACCCTGCAAGCGGTGCTGGAGCGGGCGATCGCCCACGGCATTAATCATATCGAAACTGCCGCTGCTTATGGTGCCAGTGAAGCCTATATTGGCCGTGCCCTGCGAGCCTTGGGGTATCCCAACCTTTGGCTAACCACAAAAATTTTGCCCGCTGGGGATGCACGTCATGTGCAACAGCAAATCGAGCAATCCCGGCAGCGCTTGGGGGTCGATCGGCTTGACTGCGTTGCCCTTCATGGCTTAAATACGCCGGAGCACTTGGCATGGCTCAACACTGCGGGGATGGCCACCCTGCAGCAGTATCAACAACAAGGCATCATCGGTGCATTGGGGTTTTCCAGTCATGGTTCCCTGCCTGTCCTGTTAGCTGCGATCGAAACAGGGCTGTTTGACTTTGTGAATTTACACTACACCTACTTCCAGCAACGGAATGCGCCAGCGGTGGCACGGGCTGCTGCCTTGGATATGGGCGTGTTCATTATTTCCCCTGCCGATAAGGGGGGGCAACTCTATCGGCCCCCACGCGACTTACAAGACCTCTGTGCCCCCCTCCATCCCCTGCATTGGAACTATCGCTGGCTCTTGAGTCAGCCGGGTATTACGACCCTTAGTGTGGGAGCTGCTACCGCAGACGAGCTGGCGTTTCCCTTGGCAGTGGCCGATCAGGTGGAACCCCTGAGTCCGGAAGAACAGGCAGTGGCCGATCGCCTGGCAAGCGCCATGGAGCAGGCTCTCGGGGCTGAGTACTGTCGCCAGTGCTATGAATGCTTACCCTGTCCAGAAGACATCCATATTCCCGAAGTCCTGCGGCTGCGGAATTTGACCCTAGCTTACAACATGGAGGAGTTTGGCAAGTATCGCTATGGCATGTTTGGGCGGGCGGGGCATTGGTTTCCGGGGCAACCAGCGGATCGCTGCACTGATTGTGGGGAGTGCCTGCCGCGCTGTCCCAGTAGGCTAGAGATTCCTAGACTCCTGCGGCAAGCCCATAGCCAGTTGCAAGGTCAATCTCGCCCGCGGCTCTGGCAAGGAGTCTAAAGTAAGCAGTGTCCCCAGCCGCTGCGGTGATGGTGCACACAGCAGCGGAGTAAACTACTCCCACCTAAAGCAAGGAGCTTTTAGTAGCCCTGCAGTTAGCAAGCCAACCGCGAGCCTCTGGGGTGGTTTACAACACCCCCAATCGACCGTTACCAGTGCCTTGAACAACCGTTTCTGGTGTCCGCAGTACAATTATAACCTAAAACAACTGAAGTTGCTAAAGGAGCTTTCCTCCCCGCACTGAAGTACGGGGCTTCCAGCCCTACCCGATGTGAAGGGGTTTCGCTTTGATAAGATTGTCGAATTAACTTTAATGTAATGTTAACGCTGACCCAACGTTGTTCGGAACCCTTGGCGGCTGCCCGCTGCTTACACCTTGCCCTAACGGCGGAAGAGCGGTGTCGCAGTCGTCTCTACTGCCAAAGCGAGGAGGGGCAGGCATTGTATTTGAAATTATCGCGGGGAACGATCCTGCACCCCGGAGAGTTCGTGGCGACGGACGATGGTACCGTTGTGGCCAAAGTTCTGGCCAAGCCGGAACCCACACTGCGGGTCAAGGGGGCGGATGCATTGTCCTTGCTGCAGGCTGCTTACCATTTGGGCAATCGCCATGTGCCCCTCGAGATCCATGCCAGTTATCTGCGCCTTGGGGCAGATCCGGTACTGCAAACATTGCTGGAGCAGCGGGGGCTAACGGTCACCTTTGAGATCGCTGCCTTTTGCCCCGAAAGCGGAGCCTACCCCTCCCATGCTCACGGATAGATCGCTTTTAACCCTGTTGCAGTGGGTGAGTCCAGCGCTACCCATTGGCGGCTTTAACTATTCTGAAGGGTTAGAAACGCTAGTGGCGCAGCAACAGTTAACCACGGCCAATGCCCTTAAAGACTGGCTGACCTTTGAGCTGAGGGCGGGCAGTGCCCAGTTGGAGGCTGCGGTGATGGTCAGAGCCTATCGAGCGTTTATGGCAACCGATATAGAGCGGCTGCGGTACTGGAATGCCTGGCTTTCGGCGGCGCGGGAAACCGAGGAACTGCGGGCGCAGAACTGGCAGATGGGGACGGCGTTGATAGAACTGGTACAGACCCTTGAGGGCGATCGCCTGCCGGCGGAACTGCCCACAGCGCATCCCTACCCGTGGAATACGAGTATTGCCTTTAGTATTGCTGCGGCCATGGCAGCCATTCCTCTGGAAACGGCGGTATTGGGGTATCTCCACAGTTGGTTGAGCACCCTCATTGGTGCTGGGGTAAAACTGATTCCCTTGGGACAAACGGCGGGGCAAGTTCTCCTGCGGCAGCTTCAGGGTGAGTTAGGTGCGGCTGTGCAGCAGAGTGTGCAGTGCACGGATGATGACTTAGGAAGTTGTACCCTTGGTTTGGCCTTGGCCAGTATGCAGCACGAAACCCAGTACTGTCGGCTGTTCCGTAGCTAGCTCAAGGGGAGGGGCACAATCTGGCCAAAGGCACCGAGGCTCCAAACGGTTTGGATCGGTAACTCGGTCACAAATAGGGTGGCCACCCCAAGATTATAGGCGCGAGTATGGTAAGCAATGTAGCGCTCAATCTCCTCAGCCGCCCCCACTTCTAAATCTTCGCAGGTGTCTAAGACTAACGGCGCGATCGCCGTCGTTTGCTGCATCAACTGCGGACACACTTGCGTAAGCAGAAACGTATGAATTTCTGTGGTGGCACGGCGCTGGTAATCGGCAGGGGTGGGGTTGGTGACCCCGGCGGCCACGGCGGTGAGAGCAACACCCCCAGCTAACCATGAGTAATAAGAACGTGAATTAAGAGGCAGAGCCATGGAGAAATATAAAGCCAAAATGTTACAATCAAAGACTAGCTTAAGAAGCATGGCGAGCGTAGCCAAGAGGTTAAGGCAGTGGATTGTGGTTCCACCATTCGTGGGTTCGAATCCCATCGCTCGCCCTTTCGTCTAAGTTTTTTTTGGTGTTGATGTCTCGGTCTTGTTGGCAGCGACTCTTTTGGTTGGGCCTTGCGCTGTTCTTCACCATATTTTTGGGGGCCTGTGGAGGCGATCGCCTCGTGGGCACTCCAGAGCGCGACACCATTGTCATTGGCACTACGGCTCGCCTGCGTACCTTAGATCCTGCCGATGCCTACGAAACCCTTGCCGGGTTGCTTCTTTACAATATGGGCGATCGCCTTTATACCTATGCCCCCAACAGCCATGAACTTGTACCTCAGTTAGCAACGGCGTTACCGCAGGTCAGCGCGGATGGCCTAACCTATCGGATTCCCCTACGGCGGGGGGTGCGCTTCCACGATGGTACTGATTTTAATGCAGCGGCCATGGTGTTTTCGCTGCAACGGTTTATGGACAGTGGTGGCCAACCCTCCTCGCTGTTGGCGGGTCGCGTGGCGGCCATTCGGGCACTGCGGGAGGATCTCCTTGAAATTCAACTCAAGGAACCCTTTGTAGCCTTGCCCCACCTACTGGCCTTTAGTGGCCTGTGTGCTATTTCGCCAACGGCCTACGCAGCGGCGGCGGATCGCTTTCTGCCCAACCAGTTTGTGGGAACAGGCCCTTACCAATTAGCCGCCTACGGCACCGATGGGGTGCACCTCAAACCCTTTAGGGAATACTGGGGTGATCCCCCTCGCAATCAAGGGATTCGCCTGCAAGTCTTCTCCAGTAGCGCCAATCTTTACAATGCCTTTCGCACGGGCAGTGTAGATATTGCCGCTGGAGCCTTGGACCCGAATCAAATTCGCGCCCTCACGGAGCAGGCCAGCACCCACCACTGGCAGGTGATCGCTGGCGAGGGAAATGCCATTACGGTGCTCAGCCTCAACCTGCGGCAGCCCCCTTGGGATCAGTTAGGGGCGCGGCAATTGCTAGCGGCCAGCATCAATCGCCAACGGCTGGAGGAACGGGTGTTTCTGGGGGCAGTGGATCCGCTCTATTCCCTTGTCCCTACCTTATTTCCGGTGAGTGAGCCAGTGTTTCGCGATCGCTACGGGGACGGTCAGCCCGCTACAGTGGCTCAGTGGCTAGAGGCGACTGCCGTGACGGCGGAACACCCCCTTGTCGTAAACCTGTGGTATCGCGCCAACATTCCTAGTAATGTTTTGGCGGCTACTGTTCTCAAGGCCTCCTTAGAGCGTGACTTGGGCGATCGCGTGCGGGTACAGCTCGACAGTGCTGACGCTGCCACCATTTACCGCAATCTGGACACGGGGGCTTACCCGCTGGTTATGCTGGACTGGTATGGGGATTTCTATGATCCCGATAACTATTTAGAGCCATTTCTAAGCTGCGATCGCGGTTCAGCCACAGCGGGATGCGACAGTGGTGCCAGTGCTGCTTGGGGGTCGTTCTTTTATAGTCCCCACGCCAATACCCTCATCGCTGCCAGCCGTCGTGAAACGAATCCCCAGCGGCGAGATGAGCTATTGCGCCAACTGCAAGTTCTAAATGCTGAGGCCGTGGCCTTTATCCCCTTGTGGCAAAGTCAAACCACCCTCTTTGCCCAGCCTAGCATTAGCGGTCTGGCGCTGGATGTGAACCAGTACTTCTCCTTTGCCCTCCTCCAAAACGCTCAATGACTCCTGCAAAAGAACGCCTCGATGTCCTTTTGGTAGAACGGCACCTGTGCGAGAGCCGCCAACAAGCACAACGTTGGATTCGGGCGGGCGACGTGCAAGTGAACCACGTTCCCATTGACAAGCCGGGCACATTAGTGGCGATCGATGCCACAATTCAGATCAAGGCGCGATCCCCCTACGTGTCGCGAGGGGGTGAAAAACTAGCCCATGCCCTAGAGACCTTTGCCATCGTGGTGCGCGATCGCGTGTGCCTTGATGGTGGCATTTCAACCGGCGGCTTTACCGACTGTTTGCTGCAAGCAGGGGCAAAACGGGTCTATGGCGTTGATGTGGGCTACGGCCAAGTTGCTTGGCAACTACGCCAAGACCCACGGCTTGTGCTTAAAGAGCGCACAAATCTGCGCCATCTCACTGCGGCAGACCTCTATGCCCCTGAGGATCCGCGTCCGGATCTGGGGGTTGTGGATGTCTCCTTTATTTCCTTGGCCAAGGTTCTACCGGCTCTTTGGCACCTATTGCTGCCCCCGCGAGAATTAATTGCGCTGATTAAGCCGCAGTTTGAAGTGGGGCGCGATCGCCTCGGCAAGAAGGGAGTGGTGCGCGATGACCAAGCACGGCGCGACGCTGTGGCTCAGGTCATTGCAGCGGCGGTAGAACAAGGATGGACGTGCCTAGGGCTGACCCCATCCCCCCTTTTAGGCCCTGCTGGCAATCAGGAGTTTCTGGCGCATTTTCGCCAAGCTGCTTAGCTTTGGGGGCTAGGTACAGGGATGGAGATCGGGGCAGCTGACGTCGGTAATTGGTTGACTTTATTGCTGACAGGCACGGGTGGGGGTACCTCTTGGGTGCTCACCGAGGTAGGGGCTGCACCCGTTGCCGCTTCCCAAGAATCGTTTGTGAAGTAAACATGGCCGAGAACCCGCCCTTCGTAGGTACGCCGGGTTAGCCGCCAGCCCGGCTCCAAGATAAATTTCAGAAATTGCCCCTCTTGCATACCATAGGTGCGGCCAATCACCATTGCAGGCCCACCCCGGTGGCTGCTGCCCACAAGAACGAGTTCACCGTTGCCTTGCTCAATGCGTAGGCCGTACTGCAACCCCAAGTCCTGCTGGGCAACGCGAATGGAATAGCCATTACTGTCGGTAGCACGGCCACAGATCCCCGTAAAGTCAAAGGTGGTCAACAGGGGATCCACAACGATGGGATTGCTCCCAGATTCACTCCAGCAGGGACGTGTATTTTTGATTTGCTCCACAACTAACAGACGATAGCCCCCGCGGGCAATCGGAACTGCCATGACAACATAGTTCGACTGCTCCACCTCCGTTTGGGTAAACATTCCTGCTTCAGCCGGCTGGGGAACAGCCGCACCAAAACAAGCCATCATTAAAATGCCTAAGCCCAGTTTTTGCAAGCGTTTCATCGGTCAACTCCTCAAAACGTCTAAACGGCTCTGCTGTGTTCTTGCTGCAGTTATTGCTGGTTGGACGGTCTCATTGATCGTACTGTTCCTTACGCGGGGGAGCGAGAGCCTATGAGCATTTCATCAGCATTTTTTATAGGAGTGATGTGGGCGGGCTAAAACCCCTCCGCTTTAGCGAGGGGATACAGCCAACTCAGGGGGCTTTAGCCCTCTCTATGTGTTAAACTATAGACGTGGAAAGTAGACGTATCAACTACGCGAAGAAACATCCTAGTACGGAGAAATCCCGGCACGTAAGTCACTACCGCTTTGGCGGCAAGCCTAAACCACTGCAAGCAATGGCAGGATGTTGAGCGTATCGAACTGGCTAGTGTTGAAAAGTGCGAAACCACGAACCGAAACATAAACGTAGTCCCAATAGCAGAGATGCTTGAGGTGAGTAGGGGGTCTTTGACTGCCCCCACCCGCATTAAGTTGTGGGTGACAGCTCAAGGGAAAAGCGAAGCAATGCGGCTTCAGCCCGTTGCGTAGCATCCTTTGGGAATCCCCTCTCTTTCAAGGAGGAGAGAAGTCAATTCAGCATAGGAATGTATCGAGGACGCACAACAACGACACTTTAGATACTGGCTAAAAGGGAAAATGTTAGTATCGTTCCAATCTTACCCCTTGGGTTCTGGCTATGCCCCCCATCTACTTAGATGGACTGGCCACAACGCCTGTTGATCCGCAGGTTCTGGCAGCAATGCTGCCCTACTTTAGCGATCGCCCCGGAAATGCCAGTAATAGCGCCCATGCCTACGGCTGGGAAGCAGCGGCGGCGGTGGAAGTGGCGCGGCAGTATTTGGCGGCAGCCATCAATGCCGACCCGTCAGCCATTATTTTTACCAGTGGTGCCACCGAAGCAGATAACCTTGCCCTGAAAGGGGTGGCGGAGGCCTACTACAGCCATGGTCGCCATATCATTACGGTGCAGACAGAGCACAGTGCGGTACTGGCTCCCTGCCGTTATCTAGAGTCTGTGGGGTTTCGGGTCACCTATTTGGGGGTGAATGCCCACGGTCATATTGATCTGGAGGCTCTCGAAGAGGCGTTTGCTGCCGATACGATTTTAGTGTCGGTGATGGCTGCCAATAATGAAATTGGGGKGGTGCATCCCTTGGCGGAGATTGGTCGCCGCTGTCGCGATCGCAATGTGCTGTTTCATTGTGATGCCGCCCAAGCCCTTGGCAAAGTTCCCTTGGATGTTCAGCAGATGCACATTGATCTGATGTCGCTGACGGCACACAAGCTCTATGGCCCCAAGGGAATTGGTGCGTTGTATCTGCGGCGCGATCGCCCTAGGGTGCAGTTAGCCCCCCAACTCCACGGCGGCGAGCAGGAGCAGGGATGGCGATCGGGTACCCTTGCTACCCCGCTCATTGTTGGCTTCGGTGAGGCGGTGCGCTTAGCTCAGTCCCGCTTCACCGCGGATATGGCTCACCTGCGCCATCTCAAGCAGCATCTCTGGCTGGGGCTTTCAGCCCTAGGGGAGGTCTATTTGAATGGTGACTTAGAGCAGAGCTTGCCCAACTGTCTGAATATCAGCATCGGCGGTGTTGACGGCAGTGCCCTGCTGCGAGCACTGTATCCCCACGTTGCCCTGTCCTCTGGATCCGCCTGTAGCAGCGCCAAAGCTACCCCCTCCCATGTATTACTGGCCTTGGGGCGATCGCCCCAACTCGCTCGGGCAACGCTCCGCTTTGGCTTACTGCGAACTACCACCCTAGAAGAGATCAATCAGGTGATTGGCTACGTGACGGAATGCGTGCAGCACCTACGGCAATAGGCAATACGCTATGAAGCGTGAGAAAAAAGTTGATAACCCATAATATTTTTCACATTTCTTAATAAAAATGCATTTTTTGTATTTCTTTACAATGTCTGTAAATGCTTACTATCACAGCACTTTAGTGATCTGGGTCACAGCTGATCCCCGGTCTGCGTAGAATTACGGATGATCCCCAAGTAACGGATTTCTTAGAATTATTACATTAGTAAAACTAAGCCTTAACTTACGGTTATAGCTCTTGCAATCCTTGGCTTTAGCACCTGCAAAGGGTGTGGGGTTACATCGAGCGATAATCTTCGTTTTTACATCAGTTAAGTACCAATGAATCGGGGGATTATCAATGACCAAGCTGTTGCCAGTTACTGCCTACACCATTCGCCGTTTGTTGCGGCAGTACCAAGGACAACTCCGATCTGTGGTCGCAGAGGGGGCGTGTCTGGTCGCTGATCCTGAAATTGACCTCAATGCCGTTCTTGAAAGTCTGTACTTAGATGAGGACGAAATTCGGGTTCAAGTTGCAGAAATTGAGAAGTTGATGATGACGTATCAGTTGCTCTTAAAAGCAGGTGCAAAAGAGCAGGCTACGGCCACAGAGGATCAAATTCTCTGGATTTTAGGGTTAAAACGCATCACCACGAAAACCACCAAGGCAGCTCCAGCCATGCCACAGATGATGGCTCTGAGTGTCTAACCACTGCGCAGGATAACCCGCTGATTTTGGCGAGCGACTAGGGAGAGGGTGAGCGGGCCTGCGGTATAGACGGGCGTGGGGGTGACCGCGCTAATATCGACAGTGCCCTGATAATCTTTGAGATCCAAGATGAATTTCACCAGTTCAATCTGCCGGAAGGAGCCAACGCTGCCGGTGACAGGATCTGGGAGAACGCCGGAGGAAATAGCCCGCTGATTGCTGACGGTAAACAACTGATCGAGCCGTTGAAAAATCTGTTCGTCGGTCATTTGGCTCGGATCAAAGGAGATGGTGGCCAAGTTCTCGCCTTCGCGAAAAACCTCTTGGTTGCGAGCCACTTGCGGCACAACTAAAATGTTATTTTCCCCCTGTAAATAGTTGGCAGCAGCTAGAATTCGCACGACGTAGGGCTGACCGTCACTAATTTGGGCACGGAGGCGATTAATGTCGGCCGCGGTCACCTGAATCACCTGATCAGTGGGTCTCAGGTTTTGGGGATTATTCAGGACGATGGCATTGCGGCGTGCCTCCCGTAGCAGCTGCTCAATGGCTTTGGTGGCTTGGTCGCGATCGCTGACGTTTTGAATGACTGCCGAGGCAAGCACCTGGCCCGTGCGAATAGACACCGTGCCCCGCCGTAACCCCAGCAACAAAATATTGACATTTTCCTCTAGGCGTTGGCGACTGGCTTCGAGGGCAGCAATTTCCTGTTGAAGGGTGCGCTGCTGATCCCGTAGCACCTGCTGCTGTTGGTTAGCCACCGCCAGTTGATCTTGAATACGGTCAATTTCCGCTTGGAGGCTGTTTTTCTGCGACTCCACCTCGGCCAACCGCTCTTGGGCGGTGCGAATTGCGTTTTCTAAGGCTATTTTTTGACCGGCCACATCGCGCAGGCGACCCTGAATGGTGTCTCGCTCCTGTTGCAGGCGTTGAATTTCCTGCCGCAGTTGTGCCCCTTGGGCTTCAAACTGTTTGAGTTCAGCTTGGGCAGTGGTGTAGCGGTTTTGCAGTTGGTTGAGTTCTGCCTCGGTGAGGGTTTGGCGGTTAACCGCCTGCTCTAAAATTTGATTGGTTTGGCCAAGGCGTTCGCGAACCGTGGCAAGTTCTACTTGGGATTGGGCCAGCTCGGCTTCAATGGCTTCTTTTTGGGCGCGGGTCTCTGCCAGTTCCCGTTCCGCTGCCTGCTGTTGCTTGCGAATCGTGCCAATTCGCAATAGACCATCCTGTAGTTCCCGACTGAGGGCAAAGAGTAAGGCTAAGGTAGAGGCGGAAATTAGGCTGCCGGTGAGAATGGTAATCAGCACGGCTGTTTGCCGTGGGCGCAAATTAAACAAACTCAGGCGCGCTTTGCCCACCTTGGAACCCAGCCGATCGCCAACGGTTGCGATCGCGCCGCCTAAAACAATAACCGCTAAAACCAAAACGTACCCAGCCATACAGGGTGTTGCTGCTCACTCCCCAACTATACATTACGTAACAAAGGTAACAAAGGTAACAACGGCAGAACTCCAGTGGCCAGTGGAGGTCAAGTAGGCTACCCTCGATGGCCAAGCATTCTCACCGTTATCGGACTACCACTTCTAGCGTATGCGGTTAGAGAAAATGCGATAAACTTTTGTGAGATCAAATTGCCATGGCCAATGTTGCAAATTGCCACTTGGAATGTCAACTCAATTCGCACTCGCCTTGACCATGTGTGCCAATGGTTAGACGCTACGGGCGTGGACTATTTGTGTTTGCAAGAGACAAAGGTGGTGGATGCTGAATTTCCACGGCACGCTTTTTTAGAGCGAGGCTACTTTGTCTATTGTAGTGGCCAAAAGGCGTACAATGGTGTCGCCATTATTAGTCGTCAGCCCTTGGCCGCAGTGGAAGCAGGCTTTGCCCCCCAACTGCCCACCCAGGCTGACCTAGACGACCAGAAACGATTGATCCGCGCCCAACTGTCCCCCGACCTCACCTTGGTCAATGTCTATATTCCCAATGGCGGCGAGTACGATAGCGAGAAATACCACTACAAGCTCCGCTGGTTACTCGGCTTGCATGCCTACCTTGCACAGCTTCAGGGAGAGGTGATCCTCTGCGGTGATTTTAATATTGCACCCGAAGACAAGGATCTGTTTGACGCCAGCGATCGCGCCACAAAGGTCGGTGCCACCGATGCCGAGCGGGAACAGTTGGCCGCCATTCGTGCCTTGGGGTTCTGCGATGCCTTCCGCCACTTTACCGATGCCGCTGGCCATTATTCCTGGTGGGATTATCGGGCGGGGGCGTTTCGCCGCAATCATGGTTGGCGCATTGATCACCTGTACATCACCACCGGTCTGAAGCAGCGAGCACAGGCGTGCCGGATTGATGTGGCACCGCGCCGCCTACCTAAACCCAGTGATCATGCACCGGTTATTTTAACAATTGAATAACTGCCGGACGGTTTCGCTCTCGAGCCATCTAGAAAGCTGTGTGAGTCCTTGGGAATAGGTTAAATCAAAGGTCAAGGGTGTAATGCTAATGAGGTTTTGGGCGATCGCCTCCACATCGGTGGGGAGTTGATCTGGATCTTGGGGATATTCTTCTACCACCTCTCCCGCAAGCCAGTAGTAAGTTTTCCCGCGGGGGTCAACCCGCTTCTGAAACAAATCATGGTAGCGGCGAATGCCTTGGCGGGTAATGGCCACCCCCGCAATCTCACTGGCGGGCAGGGCAGGCACATTCACATTCAAGAGCATTTTCGGCGGCAGAGGCACTGACGACTCTAAGGCTTTTAATAAATGACAGGCAAAGTCCGCAGCGGGCTGAAAGTCATGGACGGTAAAGCTGGTCAGGCTCATGGCAATGCTGGGGATGCCCTCAATCACCCCTTCCATCGCCGCGGACACCGTCCCCGAATAGAGAATATCGGTACCGAGATTTGAGCCTTGATTAATCCCCGACACCACAAAATCCGGCAGTTCCTGTAGCAACGCCCCTAGCGCCAATTTAACGCAATCCGACGGCGTCCCTGAGCAGGCCCAGGCCTGAATACTCGGATGAAAGCGATCGCGAACCACTTCAGCGCGGATGGGGTCAAAAACCGTCAAACTATGACCGGTGGCCGATCGCTCACGATCGGGGCACACCACACTCACATCATGACCGGCGATCGCCAACGTATCCGCAAGGCAACGGATACCGGGGGCAAAGACCCCATCATCATTGGCAATGAGTAAACGCATTGTTGCCCCCTACACCGCAAAAGGTTACAGTTGATTGCAAATTGCAGCACACTTCCTGAGAAATGTTAACCTCTAAAAGGGTCAGGTTGCTAACTGTCCCGCGTTAACTGCCGAGCACACGATTCATTCACTGCTTTCCCTAGCATCTTTTGATGTTTTCATGGTCAGCACTGTTGAACATAAGCGTAAGGAGAACACTGTGTCTGTGCATCAAACCCATCCGCTGCTCCGCGAAGATTTGAGTGAGTACGTTGCCCACCTGCAACTGCACATGGCACTCCAAGCTCGTAATCTGGTTCCGGCGCTCAAGCACACAACCGATAGCCGCGAGCAACTGCTCCATCAAACCCAAGCCACCTTTGAAAAGCACGTTTCCCGCCAAAGTTACGCGAGCTAGCCTACAGCAGGTGGATATGTCTGGGGCGCGCCCATGCTGGTGAATGTCCCTTTTTTCTATAGTCACGAAGAAACGAACTGTGCCTGCTTACTCCTCCATGGGCTGGGTGGGGGTGCCTACGAACTACAGCTTTTAGGCCAAGCCCTCTACGAACAGGGGTTTACAGTGCGGGGGATTCTTTATCCGGGGCACGATCGCCCCGCTGAGCCGATGCCTCCCTCCACGTGGCCAGAGTGGTACGCTGCCGCCCTAGCAGCCTTTAGGGAACTCCAGAGCCATTTTCAGACCATTGCCGTCATTGGCTTTTCGACAGGGGCAACCTTAGCCTTACATTTAGCCCACAGCCAGCCAGTGACAAAGCTAGTGCTGCTGTGCCCCTTTTTGCGGATTTATCGCCCGTGGTTTGCCCCCCTGCCAGCAGAACCGCTGGTCAAGGCCATTGCCCGCTGGGTACCGCACCTGCCGCGCCGCGCCCTCCCCCTGCGGGATCCCCAGATGCGCCAACAGGCAGAAGCGGCGGCATTTTTCAAAAGCTTTAACCTGAGTGCCGTGGGTAGCGCCCTTGACCTTATTGCCCAAGTTGAGACGGAACTGCCGACAATTACCACCCCCACGCTGATCCTGCAGACCCTCGCCGACAGCACGGTTGACCCGCAAGGCGCACAGCAGATCTATGACCAATTAGGGAGCGCCCACAAGGAACTGTACTGGCTACAGCGCTCTAATCATTTGATTCCCTTAGATTATGAACGAGATGACGTGATCGCCAAAGTGGCGAAATTTTTGGGAGCTTGACTTCTCTCCTCCTTGAAAGAGAGGGGATTCCCAAAGGATGCTACGCAACGGGCTGAAGCCGCGTTGCTTCGCTTTTCCCTTGAGCTGTCACCCACAACTTAATGCGGGTGGGGGCAGTCAAAGACCCCCTACTCACCTCAAGCATTTCTGCTATTGGGACTACGTTTACGTTTCGGTTCGTGGTTTCGCGCTTTTCAACACTAGCCAATTCGATACGCTCAACATCCTGCCATTGCTTGCAGTGGTTTAGGCTTGCCGCCAAAGCGGTAGTGACTTACTTGCCGGGATTTCTCCGTACTAGGATGTTTCTTCGCGTAGTTGATACGCCTACTTTCCACGTCTCTAGTTTAACACATAGAGAGGGCTAAAGCCCCCTGAGTTGGCTGTATCCCCTCGCTAAAGCGGAGGGGTTTTAGCCCGCCCACATCACTCCTATAAGGGATGCACTTGATCCCTCTCATCGCAAGTCACACTCAAGTCTGGATAGGTATAGTTAGTTGTATGGAGAATATTAACCTTCAAATCGGAATTGAACACACGGCATTTACTGCCGCGCAAGTGGGCTTTGATCAACCCTGCAATATTTAATTTAATCGCGCTATGATTTTGCGTGCCGCCAGTCATCGCATACACTTGGCCATCGATCAGTTCGTGCTTTTCTAGCTGGTGTTCTTCCCAAGCAAAATACTCTTCAGGGGTAAAGTACCGCTGCTGTTCTTTGGCTGCAACCATAAGAATCTCTAATCCTAAAGCATTAATATCAGCCTAAACCTCATGGCTTAGCCCCTGCAAATGCTCTCGACGGTCATGCTGTGCCACACCGTAAACACGTTCTACACCGTGTATTCAGAGCCAAGGTTGGCAAGTTATTTTCTAGCCTGTTTTATTCCTAGCAAAAAATCTAGAGTATGCTAGCGCATCGCTTCGAGCAGAACGTTGATCGCCATCACCGCAGAGGAACTGCTTGCCGTTTACAATCGTCCTAACGTTGTGGTTTTGTGAGTTAGGGCATATGTGGTATTCACGGGTCGGCATGGGCGCGATCGCCGCTGCCAGTATTTTAGTGGCACCCCTCCCCACTTGGGCGCAGGTGCAACCCTTGAGCGGAGAGCGCATTAACGAAATTGCTCGCAACATTACCGTACTGATTGTGGGCAAAGACTCCCACGGCTCTGGTGCCATTATTTCCCGCTCAGGTTCCACCTACTATGTTCTCACCGCCAAGCATGTGGTGAATCGTAAGGATAATTATCGGGTGATTCCCGTGGATCAACAAGCCTATGCCATTGATTTCAAAACCATCAAGTTCTTACCCAACAGCGATCTGGCGGTTGTCGAGTTTACCAGCGATCGCACCTATGACGTTGCCACCCTCACTAACTCCGATCTAGCCAAAGAGGGGGCGCAGGTATTTATTTCTGGCTGGCCGCAGCCGGGTGGCAGTGGTCAACTGGTGCGCCAGTTTACGGATGGCCGCATTTCTGGCTTTTTAATTGAGCCGATTGACGGCTACAAGATGATTTACACCAACGTTACACGGCGGGGGATGAGTGGCGGGCCGGTGTTGGATGGCGCAGGTCGGGTTGTGGCGGTGCATGGACTAGGGGACACTGAAGACCCCCGTACCCTTGAGCGCCAAGGGTTAAGTCCCGAAGCAGCCTCCAGCATTGCTAGCCTCATTAAACCGGGGTTTAACTACGCCATTCCCATCAATACCTTTTTGACCAGCGCCCCAGCGGCAGGGTTATTTTTGTCCCTTCAGGTAGATAATCAGGTGCTTGCTGACACCAGTGCACCAGTGGTGGTCACGCAGCCCGCTCAACCCGACAGTCGCGATCGTATTGAGAACATTAATTCAATTCTGAATACGGTGAATACGGGTGTTGGGGTGATACGCAGTATTTTTGGCTTCTAGTGTCCCTGTTGAAAAATCAATCAGTGGATGCTGTTATTGTTGAGGATTAGTTGTTATGAGCATAAAGCTAATTGCCCTTCCCTTCAGTTTGGCTATGGTGCTAATGGGGGCGATCGCCCAAGCGTCGTGGGCGAATTACCGTCCTCCTGCAAACATTGGCAAGCCCGGTAATCGTGAAGGGGCCGCCACCCGCATTGCCCGTCCGACCCTACTGCGCGAAAGTACAGGTGGTACCGACAGTTGTATTGTGGAACCGCAGCAAACCGTGGTGGCGCTGGTGCCAAAGGATAATAATGGCCTCAGTAGTACCCCCTCGCCAACCCTCTATAGCTATGTCCCCGCCAATACTGGTGCAACCCTCACCCTCACCCTCCTAGATACCCAAGGAACAGAGCTATACAGCCAGCAACGCCCTGCCCCCACTACCGCTGGCATTATTGGTTGGCCGCTGGCAAATGTGTCCCTCAAGGATGGCGTGGACTACCAATGGCAACTGACCCTCACCTGTAGTAACGGCACCACTGCCGTGAAAACAGCCAGCTGGCTTCGTCCTATGGCTCCTAGCCCTCAGCAACAACGGAATCTGCAAGCCGCTACTGACGCTGCGGGGGCATTTGCTGCCGCTGGTTACTGGTACGATGCCCTCAATCAACTGGCTCAGGAACGCCTCGCCCAACCGCAGGATGCCGCCCTGAAGCAAAAATGGCAAGCCTTGCTGCAGTCCCCAGCGGTGCAGTTACCCCAGCTTGTCAATGAACCGGTGCTGGCATTTCCACCCCAACCTTAAGCCTTGGGAGGGATAACGCTGCCAAGGCGATCGTAGAGATCATCAATGCTACTGCTGCCATCAAGAAGCTGGGCTTTGAGGTGCATTAATTCCTGGGCAAGGGGTTCGGCCTGCTCGCGGTACTCCGCCACACTGGCGAGCAGATCGGCAAAGACCTGTTGCTCAATAGTGGCGCGTTGGGGCACCTCTCCTAGCTCCCCTTGATAGCTCTGGTAGCTCACAGGGGCAGCAGCAAACACGAGCCGGAAAATAAAGGCACCCGATTGATCCTGTAATTGTTGCTGGAGCGATCGCACCCCTAGTTCACTGCGCTCAAAGCCCACATTCCCCTCGAGGCGTACTTCGACAATTGCCTCTGGCAGTACAGATTGGTGTTGCTCTAGCAAAGTCTGTAGTTTCGCCTTAACGTTGGCTGCGGTGTCATTGGGGGTTAGCTTCAAACGATAGCGGTGAATCGACCGTTGCCAATAGTCCCGTTTTAAGTCTGCTGTGATCTGCCCATTGTCAATCGTTACCAAGAGCACCCCCCGGGGGGTTTGTTCTTGATTCTCGGCAATGGAGTTGGCTTCGACAGAGCCGGGGTTAAAAATCCAATTTTCAACGGTGTAAAAGCGGTGGATATGTCCTAGCGCCAAATAATCCACCCCCGCCTGCCGCAGCGGCAGGAGATCGTTGTAGCGCAATGCCCCTTGGTAGCGCGCAATCTGGCCTTCGAGGCCATGGTGAAACAGCATAATAGTGGTTCCCGGCGCTGGGGGCAGGGTTTGAATTTGGCTGGCTAAGTGCTTAATGGCTTGCGGCGCACTGGCACCGTACCACTGCGAGCCAATCACCCGCACCCCGCAGGGCAGATCAATGTAGCCCCCCCGTGCCAATTCGGCATCCCAAGGTTGCAGGCTGCCCGTGTCATCGGGTTCGAGCAGATGCAAATACCCTCGTTCACACAGGTAGCGCAGCCAATTGGTTTTTACACCGTAGGGGCAGTTATCATGGTTACCTTCAATGGCCAGTACAGGAATATCAGCATCTTTGAGTTTCTCTAGGACGCACTCCGCTTGGTTGAGGATCCCTGGCGTAATCAACCGCTCCTCAAACAAATCCCCGGCAATTAAAACAAAATCGACCGACTCCTGCAGGGCATAGCGCTCAATACTGCTGTTAAAGGCCGTGAAAAAATCCAGCGTGCGCTCGGGGTTTTCCTGTCGGTACTTGTTAAACCCCAGATGAACATCGGCCACATGGAGAAAGCGGGGCATGGTCTAATGCTCCTAGGGGCGATCGCTGGGGAGTTGGGCAAGGAGCGCCGACCAAGGAGGTGTGGTGCCTGCGGCTTGATCTGTTGCCGCCACTTCTACGGTTCGGTAGCAGGCGGTGGGCAGGTTTAACAGCGCAACAAGGAACTCTGCTAGATCAGCCCGGCTGAGTTGCCCCGTCAGCGTATCGCCATGGTCAAGACGCAGGTGTTGCCCGCCGGGGTTATCAGTGAGGCCACAGGGGCGGACAATGGTGTAGGGCAAGCCACTCTGACGGAGCATATTTTCTGCCGCCAATTTCCATGTGAGAATACCCCCCAACTGGTCGTTGTACTGTACCGCTAAGGGCTGGCGCTGGTCTCCTACGTCCGATCGCCCGGGGCGCGTCACCCCTGCTGAACTCACGTGAATGATCTGGGGTAGAGGTGAGCCACCGTAGGCATGGATAGATTCTAGTTCAAGGCTAAAGGCGCCCGCCCGAAAGTGAGGGTTAAGGGCACCATCGTACTCAAACTTACTGAGCATGAGTTGCAACGAGTAGATTTGCCCCAAATTCAGAGGAGAGGCATCCGTGGCGGTGCGCGCCCGCACCACCGGAATGAAATGGCTAAAGGGCAGGGTCACAGTTATCCATTGATCCGCCACCGTGTCAAAGGAGATGGCATAGCCCACGCCATCCCAAGCCGGATCACTGCGTAGGAAACATTTATAGCGCTGGCCATCCCCCCGCAGGCGCAGTTGCAGGCCAGTGTACCCTTGGAGGTTGAGGGGAGGAGTCAGGTTACGGGTGCGAATGGAGACAAACCCTCCGGAATTTGCTGTCGAGACTGTTCCGGTAAATAGGGCACTGTGTTCCCTGAGGTAGAACTGGCTGGCGCTGACCCCGCCCATCACAACATCGTCTAGTGCCCCCCATACCTCCTTGAGGGGAGGCGTAGGATAGCGATAGTCAAACAGGGGGTAGGTGATGGGCTGCTGCTGAAAGTAGGGCTGGGCGCGCTCTAGCAGGTGGCGCATGCCGTTAAATTCAACGGCTTCGGGGCTGTCGCCAACAATTGCCAGTCCCGGCGGGGGCGCATCAGGCTGGGGCTGAATCACTGTGCCGATACAGTGAATGACGGCGCGGCTGCCCTGCATCAAATCCGCCGGCAGGGGTTGGGTTATATCGGCAACGACGATCTCCACCGCAGATTGCGTTGGTAATACTTGCTCTGCCTTGGGGCGATCGCGCACCAGTGCCCGCACAGCATAGCCTTGACGCAGTAAAGTATTGACAACTGCTTGACCGGTTCTGCCCGTTGCTCCTGTTACTACCACTAAGCCACTGCCACGGTAGGCGGGGGAGGTAAATAGATCCGGAAGCAGTGGGGCAAGCATGGGACGGAGCGGCTCTAAACTACCCACAAAGGGTAGGGTTTGAAAAAAGCGTAGGGTGTCGAGAAAGCGACTGAGTTCCCAGTTATTTGCCATAGAGTGGAACCACACTAGACCAGTGGGGAAGGGTGCCCCCTGACCTCAGTGTATCCTGCCAGTGCCAAGCTGCCCATGTGAGTAGGGCATGGCCATAGTCTGCAGGCGCGGGTGCTGTCAGCACCTCGTAGGGCATCGGCCAGGTGGCCAGCAGCTCCTCAGATTCAGCTTCAGTGACGAGGCGATCGCCCCACACTGCCTTGAGGGCGGAGTGTTCATAGCGATAAATGCCGACATACTGGTGACCCTGCTGTGCAGCGCGTGAGACAACACCATCCCTAACCCTTAGGTGCTGGCGGTGGKGCCAAGCCATCACCCCAAGGCTGGAAAGACCAATGAGGGGAATAGCCAACTGCTGCGCTAGGATGCGAGCTGTCACGACCCCTAAGCGTGTTCCCGTAAAGCTACCCGGGCCACAGCCCACGGCGATCGCCCCCAACTCCTGCCATGTTCGCCCTGCCATCACAGCCCCTAGACAGGGATGGAGTTCTGTGGCCAGTTGCCGCCCCAGTTCCCATGTCCTAACATCCAGCACCGTTTCAGTGGCCAGATCCCATAACCCGGCCACTAGGGTGGCATCACTGGTATCGAATCCCAAACACAGCAGACTAGCTGACTCCTACGGCGATCGCCATCAGCCCTGCCACTAACACTAGCACCCCTGTCACCAATAGCGCGGCGCGTACCTTCTGCTGGGCTGTCCACGGCTGCGCTTGATACACCTTTGGCTCAACCGCAAAATTATTTAGGCGACCGCCCTCCTCAGTTGTGTACGGCATCGAAACAAACCTCAATCAATTGTTACGGTGGAGCTATTCTAGCAAGCAAACTTTACTCACCCTGAGAGTTCTTAATAATTTCTTGTAATTGACCATGGCGATGCACCTGTAACCAACGTCCCCGCCAGTAAATGCGGTTGCCAAAACAGCCCAACAGCCAAATTACCAGGCTCATCACATCTCGCAGCGGCAGTAGCCATAGCCACAGCAGCAAGCGGGGTGTCCCCATGAGTATCATACTCACGATTGCCTGTAGCCAACGGATTCCCTGGACTGCCAAACAGAGGGTTAGCGTCCAAACGCTGGGCAGCAACCCCCACAGGAGGGCGCTATACACCGTCCCAAAGGTAAACACCATGCCAAAGTACTGTTTACCGCGATTGGAGCGAATGGTGCGACACCACCGCAATTCCCGCTCTACTGCCTTGAGAAGAGATTCATCGCTACAGTCATTGTCCAGCACATAGGTCGAGAGTTCAACGCGATAGCCTGCTTCCCAAGCGGTGTAGCCTAAACGGTAGTCATCCCCAATCCGATTGAGGGCAATCTCGAGGCCGCCAATCGTTTCGAGCACTTCCCGCCGCAACACCACCGTTGGCCCAATGGCAAACCGCAGGCCACCATCTAAAAAGCGGGCAATCAGAACGCTGGGAATAAAGTCAATGCAGCGCCCCATGGCCAAGAATGCGGCACCTAAGCGCTTTGGGGAATGGTCAACATAGCCACAGGTGACTACACCAATGCAGGGGTCTGCCAAGGGGGCGGTAATCTGGCGGAGATAGCCGGGGGTCACTCGCACATCACTGTCCGCCAGCACAATCACCTCATGGTGGGCATGGGGCAACATCTGCGACAAGTTACTCATTTTGCGGTTAATCCCCCGGATTTCGTCGCAGAAGTACCAGCGGGCACGCTCTGGAAAGGTTTGGCACAGGTCTTTGAGCACGGGTAAGGCCGGATCGCTGAGATCTTGAACCCCAAAAATCACTTCGTAGTTAGGGTAGTCTTGCTGACACAACGATGACCAGTTTTGCCATGCACCGGGATCGAGGCCACACACAGGCACCAGCACAGAAATAGCGGGGGCTGGATCAAGGGGTTGGGGGCGCGATTTGCTGAAAAACCGCAGCGTCAGCAGCCCAGCTACAAGGTAAAACCCGCCACCGGCAAGGCTGAGGAGGCCAAGAAGAACCCCAAGGCTATGTAAAACAAGGGTCATGGAGCTGCTGTGATCGTGCCGCTACTGGGGGAGCTAGCACTCGCGTAGGGTTTAACGGGAATCCGTCCGGCTAGGTAGGCCAACCGCCCGGCTATGGTTGCCATTGCCATTGCCTGTGCCATGGCAGCAGCATGTCCCGCTTGGGCGATCGCCGTATTGATGAGCAGGGCATCGGCTCCCAATTCCATCGCAGCGGCGGCCTCACTGGGGGTACCAATGCCAGCATCAATCACCACGGGCACCCTTGCTTGGTCAATAATAATCTGAATATTGGCGGCATTGCGTAAGCCTTGACCCGATCCAATCGGCGAGGCTAGGGGCATGACTGTGGCACACCCCACCTCTTCGAGTCGCTTGGCCAGCAGCGGATCTGCATTGATGTAGGGTAAGACCGCAAACCCTTCCTTGACCAGTTGTTCCGCTGCCGCTAGGGTACCAAAGGGATCCGGCAGCAAGTATTTAGGATCCGGAATGACTTCCAGCTTGACAAAGTTATTCTCCTCTTGCCCTAGGAGCTTGGCCATCTCGCGCCCTAGCCGTGCCACCCGAACCGCGTCTTCGGCGGTTTGACAGCCAGCGGTGTTGGGCAGTAACCAAATCTTCTGCCAGTCAAGGGCATCCACCAAGCCTTCATGGCCGGGGGCATTGGTCTGCACGCGCCGCACCGCCACAGTAACAATTTCGCACTCACTAGCGGCTACACTGGCTTGGAGGTCGGCGATGGAGCGGTATTTACCAGTCCCAGTCATGAGGCGGGAGCGAAACTGCCGTCCCGCAATGGTTAAGGGGCGATCGTGCAAGAGGGATTCGGGAGGGTGAACAGTAACCATATCGGGCAAGAAACGCCTGAGAATTCGCCTTTCTACCATATCAGGGTTGAGACACCTCCCGCTGCTACCACGAGAAAGTTGTGGCAATATAGAGACACCATTACGATAGGAAAGCAGATTTAGCAGATGGCACACCTTGGCGACAATGCCGCTATTCAGGTCGCTGATCGCCTGCTGCGTCAGTACGGCTTCGACCTTGATGGTGCCTCCGTCGAGGCCATCCTTGATCGCTGGCTGCGCCACTTTTCGCCCCGCTGGATTCGCCTCGCCTTAATTGAAGCGCTGTACCTCGGTCGTTATAAAGCAATTTCTGTCGAGCAAATTTTAGAATTGTGGCAACGGCGTGAGCAGCCCATTTACCACTTTAATAGTGAGTTTGAAGCGATTATTTGCCACCCCCTGTCCCCCCTGATCCCAAACTCGGAGCCATGTCCTTCTCCTACGCATCCAAAGGTGGAGACAGCCATTAGCGAATTTCACCCCAGTATTGCCGGAGAACCCTTCATCGCAAAGCTAACCAACCTTATGCAACAGTGGACTAGCCAAGAATCCACGCTACAACAAGTCCCGTGAGCCACTTTTGCAACAAATCGTAACATTGCATACACCACGCCTAGGACGCCTGCGGTATGGTAGAACCATAGGCAAATCCTTTTTCTGAGTCCAAACTCACTAGGAGTATCTCTATGGATATCCCCGTTGCAGCAACTGCCACAGATTCCCGCGAGGTTTGGGACTCTTTGAAGCGGGCGATCGCCCATAGTTCTGGTTTTCAGCGGTGGCTCAGCGAAAAGCACTCTGCAATGAAGCTAGAACAGCCCCTTGATCTCGATGCCTGTGTAACCGCTTACCTGCGCCAAGCTCTGGAAACCTTAGCCTACTAATCTGGCGTTACTGAGTTACTGCGTTGCCGTAGGTTCTGCAAGATTGGATTTCGTTGGGTCGGCAACTGGTTATAGTAGGCACTGCGGTACGCCCAAAAGACGTAGCCCGCTAGCAGGATATTCAAGCAAACAATCAGCAATAGCTTGATACCGCTGATGGGGCGAAGTTGCGGGGTGTTGATGTGCTTTTCGCGACTGGAAAATTGAACCGTCATGGCTGCTCTCTCGAATGCAACAGTCCCAGAGCTTGCCATTATCAACAGTGATTACGTTTTGGGACATAAAATAATGGCAGCATTCCGGTTGCCCCTACTATAGATCGCCCCCCTCAGGTCGCCAAGGTTCTGAAACATTTTTTAATTGGGTTGGCAACAAGAATACATAACCCCTAAAAACCATCCGCCCCTAAGTACGGACTTAGGAGCGGTCTGGTAGTCGTGCTTGGATAAGACTGCTAGGAGAACTCACACCTTAACAGATGTTGATCCGCAGTGTTAGTAGAGAACAATCCTAGGCTACAGCCCCTGTACTCCGAAACGACGACCCAAGCGTTTACTACTATCTGCCATGGGCATCACCTCCATCTCCCTGAACGGTACCGTTCCAAAACAACTGCCCTTAGGATAGCACACTCACGCGGAACTCTGCCAAGCAGTCGGTAAAATCAGCATGGCATCGCCAAAGGAGTAAAAGCGATAGGCTTGGGCAATGGCGTAGTCATAAAGCTGCAAGAGGCGATCGCGCCCAATGAAGGCACTGACGAGCATCATTAAGCTAGAGCGCGGCAGATGAAAGTTGGTAATGAAGCCCTCAACAATTTTTGGCTGATAGCCCGGGTAGATATAGAGGTCACTTTTGCCGCGAAAGGGCTGAAGTTCACCGGACTGAGCTGCGGTCTCTAGGGAGCGAATCACGGTGGTACCCACCGCAATAATGCGTCCGCCCGCCCGCTGCACCGCCTTAATTTTGGCAACGGTGGCCGCAGACACCTCAATCCACTCGTGGTGGAGGCGGTGCTGGCGAATGTCGTTGACCTCTACGGGGCGGAAGGTGCCAATGCCAACATGGAGGGTAATAAAGCAGTGGTCAATGCCACAATAGGCTAATTTGCTCAGGAGGTCTGGGGTGAAGTGCAGTCCTGCGGTGGGGGCTGCTACTGCCCCCGGACGTTGGGCATAGACGGTTTGGTACTGTTGGGCATCTTGGATGGGGGTTTGGATATAGGGGGGCAGGGGAATGTCTCCCACTTCATCGAGGTAAGGCCAGAGGCGATCGCCCGGCGGTAGATCAAATTCAATGACTCGCCCGCGGGTGGCAGGATCGATCGCCTGTACGGTGGCCTGTAATGACCCCAGTTGAATCACTGCTCCGGGGCGAAGTTTGCGGCCAGGTTTGACCAGTGCCAACCACTGGCGATCGCTGAGTTCTTCGAGTAACAAGACCTCAACACTGCGGCCGGGCTCCCCCACCTTGTGCCCCATCAGCCGCGCCGGAATGACCTGAGTATCATTCAGCACCAACAAATCCTGCGGTTGCAATAGTTGCGGCAGTTCGTAAAACCAGTGATCGCGTGCGGTCTCCCGATCCACCACCAGCAGACGAGCGTGATCGCGAGGCGTGGCAGGCTGCTGCGCAATACGCTCTGGGGGCAAATAGTAATCGTAAGCATCTAGAGAAAAGTCAGTCAGGCTCATCAAAACCTCAGTAAGCACAGAAGAGCTGTCAATCGGTCAACAATGGCGTCGGGGAAGGGTTCACATCCATCATCTGGGGGCGTTTAAGACTTAAGACCGCCAGCAGTGATAACCCTGCGGCAATTAGACCCACCAGCACCAGCAGTAACGGCCACTGTTGCCGTGTTGCTGTTGTCCGACGGACAGGGGAAGCCGTCAGCGGGGGAAGCAAGGTTTCACCGACCGAGGAGACCGTTACCGCCAAGTCGTCGCTGTGGTTTTCGGGGGGAGTATAGGTCATGGTGATATCTGTTACCTCTGGCAGTTCGTCGCTACAGACCATCCTGCTGTAGTCCGGCTCAAGGGTACCGTGGGCGGTGCTAACGTGGCAGTGGATGAGGGCAACGGTGACATTGTCGTGGCCATTGGCGCTATTGGCTAGTTCAATGAGGCGATCGCCCGCCACCTCAAGGCTGATGTCTCCTTTGAGCACCGGCAGGAGATACCGACGCCAATAGGTTTCTACCCGATTAAAGTCACTTAGGCCATCGGAGCACAGGAGCAGGATCCCCTCTTCATCCAGCAAAAAGCGCTCCACCGTGGGGTAAAGATGGTGAGACGGTGCCATCCCAAGAGCTTGCACAAGGGAGCCGCCGTAGGGATGCTCAAGAGCCTGATGGTAGGTACTCATCCCCAAGCGGACATCGCGGCTTGCCACATCGTCATCGAGGGTCAGCTGATAGCAGCCCCAACGATTAATCCAGTAGGCACGACTATCGCCAATGTGGGCAAGGTAAAGATTGGCGTGCTCAATGAGGGTGCCCACAAGGGTCGTTCCCATCCGTTGCCGTTCGTGGCGATGTTCAGAATCGTTACGCGCACTGATGGCATCGTTCGTGCGATGAATGGCGTTTTGAATAGCCTGCTGCACCTCTTCTGGATTCGTGTCGAGGAGGTTGAGTGGCTCCAGAGCCTCCACTAAAATTGAAATGGCCAAACCAGAGGCCACGTCTCCCCCTTCGTGCCCCCCTACCCCATCACAGACCAAGGCTAACATCCGCGACGCATGGTTGAGGGTGGTACCGTGAGGCGGGTAGCAGCTATCTTCATTTCGGCTCCGGCTTGGGCCTTGATCAGAGCGGGTAACAATATCATAGTGGTATTGATAGTCTAGATGGCTCAGAGCCTGCTGAAACAGTGCTTCAATGGTTGAGCGTACCGATTCTGCGGTTACGTCTTGACTGTGCTGCATTTGCTCACACAGCGTCTGAAATGCTTGGTCAAAGTTGTTGTCTCGATCTGCAAAGCCAAAGTGCTTTTGCCAAAAGGCTCCCAGCATTGCCAAGGTTGGATCGGCTCCAACCTGTAGTTGCAGCAGCCGCACTAAAGAGCCTTCTGCCCGCAACAGTTGGGGGTTCAGAAGTGTAACTGCCACATTCTCTTCTATGAGGGCAGGCCACAGGGAAATAATTTGCCATAACCAACTCAATCGCCGCACGACGCCAGCCTTTTGCCAAATGCTCGTCAGCGGGGCAGCATGGGTTAAGCCGGGGGTGCTTTGGGCATCGTTAATGTCGATGCAACTGACGGGAGCGTGCTCAAGCAGCAGCAATTCCCCTGCCCCTAGCGACAGTGCCCCAAATAGTTCGGGAACGTGGGGACGTTTGGGAAAAAGCTTCAGGTAGGGGCGATACAGTTGCACGGTGTTATCGATGCCGGGGGCAGGCTCACCGGGGAAGAGGTCTAGCAGTAGGTGTTTGCCCTGCACCAGATAGCGATCGCCAACAATAGCCCCGATCTTATAACCATCTAAACTAGAGCCAATCGCCCACAGATAACGCTTCAGAAGAGGGACATGGCAATGACTACACTCTTGATTAGTAATGGGGTTCGCCGTGCCACACTCGGGACAGGTAAGAGTGACTAGGGGCTGGTTCATGGAAATTTGCGGCCTAAAAACAGCGGATGTCTGAAGGAAGCGATTATCGGCACAACTGCTCTAGTCTCTATGGTAGCCCTTACGTCCTAGCCACGTTCAATCCAATAGAAATCTAGGCTAATGGGCTAGGTGAGCAACCCGTTTTCGCAAGGTTAAACAATTCCCGCCCGTTTCACTGGGCCTATAGCTTAGCTCATCCACGATGGTGGCTAATAGGCGCAAACCACGTCCGCCTTCGGCATCCACAGCAATTTGGGCGGGCAACTGTTGCAAATGTGTCATCAAATCAAAGCCCTGCCCCTGATCCCAGATGCGCAGCTCAATCATTGTCTGGGTTAGGGATAACTCGACTCGAATCGGGGTTTCCTTGGGGCGATCGCGGTGGGCATGGCGCACAGCATTGGTAAACCCCTCGGCCAAGGCTAGCTCGAGCTTTAGCCATTCTTCAAGGGGAAATAGCGGTGGTTGATAGCGGTTGAACCACTCTAGCAGTGCCTCAAGCTCGTTCAAGTCGCTACTGAGGGTTAAGGAAACAACCATAGGGATTCAGTGTAACAAATCCTTTCGGATGTGCCGCCAGACCCTCAACCGAGATTGAAGTTGCCGCCAACGGGGCGGTTGACACACCCCCTGTGGAAAAAAGCAGGTGCCCAGCACAATCAACCCACCGTAGAGAATCATCCGCCCATCGCGTAAAAAGGCTGCAATCGCCGTTGGCAGTTGGGGTTGATCCGCCAAACCACGCAGCAATTCAGGGAGGGCAGTAAAGACCATACCGCCAACCACCGCCCCAACAAAGGTACGATTGCCGCCAATTAACACCGCGGTCAGGGCAATAATCCCCGTGTCGAACGTCCCTTGGCGCGGGTTCCACGTATTCAGTAAATGGGCACTTAAAACCCCTGCCACCCCCGCTAGCATCGCGCCAAGGGTAAACCCCAACACTTTGTAGCGAGTTGCATCAATGCCAAGGGTGGTGGCCACTAGCTCATCGGCACGAATCGCCTGCATCGCTTGCCCCGGCCGGCTGTGCTCAAGGCGGCCAATGGCGATCGCCACCACCACTAACAAGGGCAACGTCAACCACAGGTATCCCAAGGGTTCGCGAAACGGCTGCGGCACCCCAAAAATACCGATCGCCCCCCCTGTAATCTCTAGATTCAAGGCCAAGACCCGCAGCACTTCCACCAAGGCGATCGTAGCAATGGCAAAGTAGATTCCCCGCAGCCGCAGCACGGGCACGCCAATTCCCCAGCCCAATAGGCCACAACATACCACCGCCAAAACCAGTTCCACCGCCATACACCACAGAGGGTAGGGTGTCACCGCTGAGAAAACCCGAGTTGAGAGAATTGCCGCAATATAGCCACCAATGGCATAAAACCCAGGACTAGCAAGGGAGAGCTGACCACTCATGAAGGGCAAGTAGAGCGACAACGCTAGTAATGCCCCCAGAGTCATGGACACAATTAAAAAGCCGTAGGTACTCAACCAGTGTGTCATAGGGGTAGTTCTAGAACGGACACCTTAATCCAAGTTTGTGACATCCCCCCGACACTGACCCTACGGGTACAGCGCGGGACGTATCGCTCTCCGAACCCCTCATTAGTTAAAGCTTATTAAGCTAATATAGGAAATAAAGTACTCAAAGGTCAGGAGAGTAGCATATGCCAACCCACTCCTTAGATTTACGGCGCAGGGTTGTGGCGGCCTATCAAGCGGGCGGAACCTCCATCCGGCAGGTAGCAGAGCGGTTCATGGTGACCAAGAGAACCGTACATCGATGGGTTCGGCAGTATCAAGAGACACAGGACTTAACCCCTAAGAAAGTGGGGACAAAACGAATTGGCATTCTAGATCAAAACTACAGCAAGGTGATGGAGATTATTGTAGCCTATCCAGACAAGTGCCTATGGCAGTACCGAGACATGATCAGCGAGCAGCTAGGGATTAATGTCAGTACAGTCACGATACATAATTTTCTAAAAAAGCATGGGTTGACATTAAAGAAAAGACGCTCCGCCGTGCCAAAGCCAACGATCAAGAGGCACAAAAGCGGCGGTTAGAGTCCTAGCAGAGCATCAGCAATAGTACCACTAGCAAAAATCCGTGGTGGTCTTCGCATAGCGTGCCGAAGGCATAGCGATGCGCAACCGAAGGGAGCAATTCAGGTGTCATTAATCTATTTAGATCATTGCCGTGGCAATCTGACAGCGGCCTGCGGCCTTGGCTTTATAAAGTGCCTCATCTGCTGCTTTCACCAGTTCTAGGAGAGTGGCACCATGGTTGGGATATTGGCTCACCCCTGCACTAAAGCTGACCTGGAACCCCTCTTGATCCGACACAGGGAAGGTATGGCTGCGCAGACGCTGTAAGCACATCCCCAATCGCTGTTCTGCTACCTCTAGGGAAATTCCGTACAAAGCTACTAAAAACTCTTCTCCACCCCAACGAGCCACTACATCCTCCATGCGTAAGGATTGCCGCAGAATGCGCGCTGTCGTCACCAAGACCTGGTCCCCCAGATCATGGCCGTAGGTATCGTTAATACGTTTGAAGTAGTCTAAGTCTAAAACTGCGAGACACAGCGGTTGCTGCTGCCGATCTGCCAACTGCAAAAAGCGTTCAATATCCTCGGTGGCCTTGCGACGGTTGCACACCCCAGTGAGCGGATCCACCTCCGCCAACCGCTTGAGGAGCCGTGTACGCTCAAGGCGGTTGATAATGCGTGTCATTAGCTCTGGCCCGACAATCGGCTTATTCACAAAATCATCGGCACCAGCGGCAAAGAGTTGGTTCACAAGTGCCGGATCGGTGGTTGCGGTGAGAAACAAAATTGGTAGGCGACTCCAGCGGGGGTCATTGCGTACAACTTGGCACAGTTCAATGCCATTGATGCCGGGCATTTGCACATCGAGAATCACTAATTCTGGATGGGTGGCTTCCAAAACATCCCAGAATTGATCTGGATCTTGTAGGGACGTGACACTCATCCCCCACGGCTCAAGGAGCCGCTTGAGAATGGCTAAGGTGACCGGATCATCATCCACCGTTAGAATACTGGCGGATGTCACCTCCTGCGGCTGCAACAGTTGTTCGAGGGTTTGCAGCAGTCGCTCCATATCCACAGGCTTGTTGAGGGTAATCCGCGACCCCAAGCGAATGGCGGCAAGGCGATCGCGCCATGTGTCGTGGGCCGTGAAGACCAACACAGGAATTGGCGGACGATGCTGGCGTAACTCTTGTAAAAACTCGCGGCTTGTGGCCTCGTCGGGAACCACTTCTGGATTGAGAATCACGACATTGGGGGCAAAGTCTTCAACGTAGGCTTTGACTAAGGGCCAACTATCAATGGCTACATAACGAAACCCAGCATCGGCGGCATGGCGTTCTAGGGAATGTACTAAGGCGGCATCGTTATCAATGTGCAGCACCAAGGGCAGACCAGAGTCATGATTGGTTTTTAGCCTAGAGGTGGCGATCGCGCTCAGAAGAGGCTTGACCACCTGAACTAGGGAACTTTGACTACAGGGATAACGGTAGTAAATGACTTGATCGTCTGGCTGCCTTGGAACTTCGCTGCGGGTCAATACCAAAATTGGCTCCTGAAAGCCATGGCTGCGCACCTGCTGACAAAAACGCTCCACCGTTGTCTCTAGGTGTGCGTCATCTACAATCAGCAACTCGTAGCGGCTACTGGCCAATATCCCCCAGAGGTCATCGGCTCGGGCAACTACATCAACCCGCTGCTCTGATGCACTCAGCATGGTAACAAGTGTGGCTGCTGTCGTCTCATCATCGTGATACACCAAAATGCCCATAGCACTGCTTCAACCCCAACTGGTATTACCCTATCGCTTCCCAACAATTGTGCTCAAGCTGCCCAAAGACTTGGTGTTGCTGGATAGCGACTAGGTTCAACGAGGGCGAGAGGGAAATGGAGAAAGACTGTGCTGTTGGCGGTAGGCCATGATGAGATTGTAAAGGCGCTCTTCTTCTAGCTCAAGGGTATCTCGACGATAATGAGGGGCACTGAGAAGCTCTGATGCAGAGCAGGTCGGGGCAGCCGGTTGGGCGATTTCCCCCTAGGCTCCACACCAATGGCAGACTATAGCCAAGCCACCGTAGCCTCAGCACGGCACCAGCGTGTCGCTTAGATTCTTTGGTAAACTCTGGCGTGAGGTGGGTTCATCGGGACATCTCCAAGCCCCCCCGCGGGCGGGGAGAAGGTCAGTTGGTTGCCCCTGTGGATTGCAGTTGAGGTTTTGTATCTGCTAAAAAGACTTCCCGGACAAAGCGGGCGATCGCCCGTTGGAGGAGACCATTGACAATTCGCTGTCCCATCTGCTGCAATTCTGGGCGGAGGATAATTTTCAGAATCGCAGGAATAATCTTCATCACATCAAACCCGGGGGTGTCCTGCAAAATACTAAAAATCCGCCGCAAATGCTCAAGGGCATTGGGTTCGCTGATAATGCTTGGGGCGCTACTGGTGGGAATGGGGCGGGTAACCAGCGGTAACATCTGCGCCACATTGAACTGACCCACCGTTACCCGTGCCCAAGTATCCAAACTCTTGACAATTTCATCGGCAAGGCGATCGCGATAAAACTCACCCCGCTCAGAAAATAAAAAGTCAAGGGCTTGTTCGAACACCACATTAAAATCGTAGTCACGGCTTTCGCGAGCATTACGCAGCAAATTCTCAAGGCGGGTCCAGCGGAATTGACCATCCTTGAGCAGCAAGTTTGCCAAGCTAGTGCGCAACTCCGGCGCTGAATCGGTAAGGAGCCGTTTGGCAATGTACGGATAGGCCGCACTGAGCACCTTGAAGTTTGGGTCCACGCCCATGGCAATCCCTTCCATCGTGAGTAGCGATCGCACAATTAAGGCATAGTAAGCGGGCACCTGAAACGGATACTCGTACATTACTTCCGAAAGGCGATCAAAAATGCGCTGAATATTCAACTCAGCCACACTTGCCCCTAGGGCATCCTCAAAGACCAGCGCCAGCGCCGGAATAATTGGCTCTAGATTGGTATCTTCCGCCAAAAACCCTAAGCGCACATAGTCATAGGCAAGACTTTCGTACTCGCGGTTGACAATATGAACAATGGCATTCAGTAAACCGTAGCGCTGGGCAGGTTCAATCTCGCTCATCATGCCAAAGTCAAGGTAGGCGAGTTTACCATTGGGCATCGCCAGCAGGTTGCCGGGGTGTGGGTCTGCGTGGAAGAAACCGTGCTCCAGCAATTGCCGCAGGGAACACTGTACCCCAACATACACCATATAGCGGGGGTCGATCCCTTGGGCTTGAATTTGCTGTGGCTGGTTGAGCTTGACCCCCGTCACCCATTCCATGGTCAGGACGCGGCGGCGGGTATAGTCCCAGTAGATTTTTGGAATATAGACATCGGGTAGATGACCGTAGAGGCGGGCAAAGCGCTCGGCATTACGCCCCTCTTGGGTATAGTCCATTTCCTCAAACAGCCGACTAGCAAACTCATCTAAAATTGCCACCAAATCGCTGCGAATTTCTTTGATGAGGCGTTGAGCCCAGTAGGCCACTCCCCGCAAAATGTAAATGTCAAGGGTAATACTTTCAGCGAGGCCGGGGCGCTGTACTTTGACGGCAACTATTTCACCACTTTTGAGGCGACCACGATAAACTTGCCCTAAGGATGCCGCCGCAATGGGCTGATCACTCAGGTCGGCAAACAGTTCCTGGGGGGGTGCCCCGAGTTCCTCCTCGATAAAACGAAATGCAACCTCATTGGGAAACGGCGGTAATTGATCTTGGAGTTTCGTCAGTTCTTCAAGGTAAACGGCAGGCAACAGGTCTGGGCGGGTGGACAGTGCCTGCCCCACTTTAATGTAGGCCGGGCCGAGGCGGGTTAGGGTATCTCGCAGGGCGATCGCCCGGCGATGTTGATTTTTCTTCCCTTGTCCTGTGAGGTTATCCCACCAGCGATTGAATAGCAGCCAAAACACCGGCCACAGAATCTTCACCCAACGGCTGATCACCAGCAAGGGGCGTTGCCGATAATAAGCCGCGATCGCCTCCGGATCGTAGGGCTGAAACTCATCGTTGCCATTGGGTAGCGCTTCAGCAGCGATCGCAATGTCTTGGGAAGACTCAGACGCAGGGGGTAAGGCCGTGTTCATAGGGATGTGGGGATAACGCTGTAACGTATTGTAACAATTGACTTGGCTAACGCCTCTGTGGAGAGCGCAGTTGCTTACGTCCTTGAACTTGGTACAACTTTGTACTATAGGACAGTAGACAAACATGGAAGCTAGGATACTTGGGAACGTCCAAGGATGCCGAGCAGCAGTGGAGAGAGAATAGTGGAACTCGATAATTACGATCCGGGCGATTTTTATGATGAGTGGTTTATTGCCCGCGGTCAGCCACGACCGTTTATTGAGCCTCTCTTACGGCGGGTGCGATCGCTGCCAGAAGGAGAGCTAAAACGGCGCCAAACTACGGCTCAGCAGGTCATGTTTAACATCGGTGCCACATTTACGGTCTATGGCTCTAAGGAGGGCACCGAGCGGATTATGCCCTTTGATATTTTGCCGCGAGTGATTCCGGCGCAAGAGTGGCGGCAGCTTGAACAGGGGCTCAAGCAACGCATTCAAGCGCTGAACTGTTTTATTGCGGATGTCTATGGCCAGCAAAAAATCATTAATGATGGCGTGATTCCCCGGGAACTCATCGAGTCAGCCAAGGGCTATCTGCGTGCTTGCCACGATCTAAAGCCACCCGCAGGAATTTGGTGCCATATTACGGGAACTGACTTGGTGCGCGATCGCGACGGCACATGGTATGTCCTTGAGGATAATTTGCGCTGTCCCTCTGGCATTTCCTATGTGCTTGAGAATCGACGGGTGATGAAAAGTACCTTTCCGCTGGTATTTAAGGAGTTGGATATCCAACCGGTGGATGAGTACGCCAGCCATTTACTGGAAACCCTATTGAACCTAGCCCCACCCGGATTGCCGGATGCCACAGTGGTGGTACTGACTCCGGGGATGTATAACTCAGCCTATTTTGAGCATTCTTTTTTGGCGCAGCAGATGGGTGTCACCCTTGTGGAAGGGCGGGATTTGGTGGTGGCAGATGGCTACTTGCAAATGCGTACCACCAAAGGCTTAAAACGGGTGGATGTGGTCTATCGCCGCATTGATGATGATTTTATTGATCCGGCCGTCTTTCGATCGGACTCGATGCTAGGGGTGGCAGGCTTAACAGAGGTCTATCGTCAAGGACGGGTGGCGATCGCCAACGCCTTGGGCACTGGTGTTGCTGACGATAAAGTGATCTATGCCTACGTTCCCCAAATGATCCGCTACTATCTGGGGGAAGAGCTGCGGTTACCGAACGTCCCCACCTATCTGTGCTGGGAACCGCAGCAACTCGACTACGTGCTCCATCATTTAGATGAATTGGTGATCAAATCTGCCAACGAGTCGGGGGGCTACGGGATGCTCATTGGCGCCCAATCCACAGCTAGTGAGCGGGCTGAGTTTGCTGAGCGCGTGAAGGCTAACCCCCGCAACTATATTGCCCAACCTACCCTGTCTCTCTCGCGGGTACCAACCCTCCTCGGCGATGAGATTGTTGGCTGCCATGTGGATCTGCGCCCCTATATTCTCTATGGCAAAGAGATTTACGTGCACCCCGGAGGACTCACACGGGTTGCCATGAAGCCCGGATCCTTAGTGGTAAATTCCTCCCAAGGAGGTGGCAGTAAAGATACTTGGGTATTAAGCGAGTAATGACAATGGTGACAGTAATTAGTGAGTTAGAGCAACCCATCACCTTCGATAGTTTTTTTGGCCCGCTGACCCTCCAGCCGGGTCGGAATGAAAATGTTGATGAACGCCGTTGGCGCAACTGCAAAACCCACAATGCAGATTTGCAAGCCCTACTGAAGAAAAACCTGATTCGGGTGGCTGACGCTTAGTTTGAGGGTTCGGGTGAGCGTGGGGCTGGCTGGCGCTCCCACTCGATCAGGGGACGTTCAATAGCATTTTTCAGGTCTAAGGGAACCAAGGTGACTGTCATAGTGTCACGAGGCTGTGGTTGGGGGTCAATTTCGGCATAGAGTTGCCGGCCATCAAAGGTTGGGTTGCCCAGTAATAGCCGATGCTGAGTGCCATCCTTAAGGGTCATCTCTAGGGTAGCCATAGGGGGCAAAAGGCCATAGTCAGCGGCACGATTCGTGGGCACGTCAAGGGAGCGATCGCGCTCACCCGTGGTCAGCAAATTTAGTAAAAAGACGACGGTTCCCTCTTCCGCCGGTACCTCCTGCTCTCGCTGAATGACCCACGTCCCCGTTTTCTGCTTTTTGAGGTTAAGGGTGTACTGGGGCGCAACAATTTTAAGAGCGGTAACATCCGCCTCTTGGAAGCTAAAGAGGCGAGCCTTGGTTTGTTGACTTGGTGCGTTTGGTGCCGGTAGTTGTTGCTCAAATAAAAAGAGGCTGCCTCCCAAAATGGCCGCAGTTGCCAGCAAAATCAGCGTTTTTGTGCGAATGCCAGTCGCCATCAGACTCCCTATGGCCTACGCTCCCTGACGCAATTTATCGAGTACCGAGCGATCCTCAAGGGTTGAGGTATCCCCTGCCACCTCTTCCCCAGCGGCCAAAGAGCGCAGTAACCGCCGCATAATTTTGCCGGAGCGGGTTTTGGGCAGCGCATCGGTAAAGCGAATCTCCGCTGGGCGTGCCAACGCACCGATCTCCTTAACGACGTGCTGCTTGAGTTCCTGCTGCAGGGTCTCGGTGGGGGGAGTGCTACCTTCTAAAATCACGAAGGCCACGATATCTTCGCCCTTCACCTCGTCAGGCTTGCCAACAACGGCAGCTTCA
The DNA here is from genome assembly GCF_022698185.1 of Synechococcus sp. PCC 6717. Classification (NCBI taxonomy): domain Bacteria; kingdom Bacillati; phylum Cyanobacteriota; class Cyanophyceae; order Synechococcales; family Synechococcaceae; genus Synechococcus; species Synechococcus sp. PCC 6717. The sequence goes on from NZ_JAKLTV010000001.1 coordinate 104,112, forward strand.
GCCACCGCAGGGTGGGCGACCAAGGCTGACTCAATTTCCATGGTGCCTAGGCGATGCCCCGACACGTTAATCACATCATCCACCCGTCCCATGATCCAGAAGTCGCCGTCTGCATCTTTGCGCGCCCCATCCCCCGCAAAGTAAACATACTGGCCGTTCTGGGGAGGAATATGCTCCCAGTACGTCCGGCGGAAGCGATCGGGATCGCCATAGACGGTGCGCATCATCCCCGGCCATGGGTGGCGAATCACCAGATACCCCCCTTCGTTGACCCCGACCGGGTGCCCGTCTAAATCAACAACATCTGCCAAGATGCCAGGAAAGGGTTTAGTGGCTGAGCCGGGTTTCATGGGGATGGCACCGGGTAAGGAGGTGATCATGTGGCCACCGGTCTCGGTTTGCCACCACGTATCGACAATGGGACAGCGTTCGCTACCAATGACGCGGTAGTACCACATCCATGCTTCGGGATTAATGGGTTCGCCAACGGTCCCCAGCAGGCGCAATGAGGAGAGATTACGTGCCTTGGGCAGGTGTTCGCCCATTTTAATAAAGGCGCGGATGGCAGTGGGGGCGGTATAAAAAATAGTGACACCGTACTTTTCAATCACGTCCCAGAAACATCCCGGATTCGAGGCGCGGGGTGCGCCCTCATACATGACAGTGGTGGCACCGTTAGACAAGGGGCCATAGACGATGTAGCTGTGCCCCGTAATCCAGCCAACGTCGGCAGTACACCAATAGACATCGGTATCTTGCAGGTCAAAGGTCCATTGGGTGGTGATGTGGGTATAGAGGTTGTAGCCAGCGGTGGTATGCACAACCCCCTTAGGTTTGCCCGTGGAGCCAGAGGTGTAGAGGATAAAGAGTAAGTCTTCACTGTCCATCGGTTCAGCGGGACAATCGGCACTCACCCCTTTTTGGAGATCGTGCCACCAGTGATCGCGACCGGGCACCATGGTGATCGGCTGCTGGGTGCGCTGCACCACCAAAACGTGCTCGACGCTGGGAACCGCTTGATCGCTAAGGGCGCTATCGACTTGATCTTTGAGGGGAACAATGGCATCTTTGCGCCAGCCACCATCGGCAGTGACCACTAGCTTCGCTTGAGCATCAATGAGGCGATCGCGCAGGGCTTCGGCACTAAAGCCACCAAACACGACGGAATGGGGTGCACCAATGCGCGCGCAGGCGAGCATGGCGATCGCCGCTTCCGGAATCATGGGCATATAAATGCCGACGCGATCGCCCTTTTTAATTCCAAGTTGTTTGAGAACATTGGCAAACTGGCACACCTCGCGGTGCAGTTGGGCATAGGTGAGGGTGCGGCTATCGCCGGGTTCCCCTTCCCAGATCAGGGCTGCTTTGTTCTTGCGCCACGTGGTCAGGTGGCGATCGAGGCAGTTGTAGGTAATATTAATTTTGCCATTGACAAACCACTTGGCGGTGGGAGGCTGCCAATCGAGTACCTGATCCCAAGGCTGAAACCAGTCGAGTTCCTGCTGTGCCAGTTCCCCCCAGAAGGCCGCCGGATCTGCTTTTGCTTTGGCGTAGAGGTGCTCGTAGGCCTCAAAGGAGTTAATCCGTGCCTTCGCCACAAAGTCAGCGGGGGGGTAAAAAAGACGGTGTTCCTGAAGAATGGATTCAATAGTGGGGCGGCTCATCCCTAGATTCCGTGGCAGCAAGATCTATCTTAACCGAGGAGGGATCGCCGCTATCTTGAAGACGGTGATGATTCCCTGCGGAGGGTAATTGTTGGGGTACGCTGGAATCGTAGCGCAATTTTTTTAATTTTTATGGATGCTTTGGCTCTTTGGCACCACTACCAAGACTGGCTGTACTACCACCCAGACCTTGATCTCTACGTTGATGTCAGTCGGATGGGGCTGACCCAAGACGTTGTTCGTGACCTAGAGCCTGCCTTTAGGCGCGCCTTTGAGCAGATGCAGGCTCTCGAAGCGGGGGCGATCGCCAACCCGGATGAAGGTCGAATGGTGGGGCACTACTGGTTGCGGGATGCCGACCTTGCCCCCACCCCAGAGATACGGGCTGAGATTCGCGACGGAATCGCCCAGGTGCATCGCTTTAGCCAGCACATCCATTCCGGCCAAATTGCCCCACCCCAAGGTGGACGCTTTACGGATATTCTCTCCATTGGCATTGGCGGTTCGGCACTGGGCCCCCAGTTTGTGTCTGCCGCCTTAGCGCCCGTGAACCCACCCCTAGCCATTCACTTTCTCGATAATACTGATCCAGCGGGATTTGAGCGGGTTTTTGCCCAAATTGGCGATCGCCTGCGCACCACACTGGTCATCGTTATTTCCAAGTCTGGGGGCACCCCAGAAACCCGCAATGGCATGCTGGAAACGCAAGCCCGCTATCAGCAGGCAGGCTTAGCCTTTGCTGACCACGCAGTGGCTATCACCATGCCCGGCAGTGGCCTTGCCCAACTTGCCGAGTCCAATGGCTGGCTGGAAATTTTCCCGATGTTTGACTGGGTGGGGGGGCGCACCTCCGAACTCTCCGCCGTGGGTCTGTTGCCCGCCGCCCTACAGGGGATTGACATTGAGGCCATGCTCCACGGGGCGCGGCAAATGGATCAGGCTACCCGGGTGCCGCAACTGCGCCAAAATCCGGCAGCCCTGCTGGCCTTGGCTTGGTACCACGCAGGGAACGGGCACGGCGAAAAAGATATGGTCATTCTGCCCTATAAAGATAGCCTGCTGCTCTTTAGCCGCTATCTGCAACAGTTAGTGATGGAATCCCTAGGCAAGGAGAAAGACCTTGCTGGCAACATTGTCCACCAAGGGATTGCAGTCTATGGCAACAAGGGCACCACAGATCAGCACGCCTACGTGCAGCAGCTACGCGACGGCTTGGCAAATTTTTTTGTGACGTTTATCGAGGTACTGCGGGATGGCCAGCAACCGGGGATTGAGGTGGAGCCGGGCATTACCGCCGGTGACTATTTGAGCGGTTTGCTGTTGGGGACGCGCCAAGCTCTCTACGAAAAGGATCGGCCTTCCCTCACCGTCACCATTCCAGAGGTCACGCCCCGAACGGTGGGAGCGCTCATTGCCCTCTACGAGCGGGCAGTAGGATTGTACGGCTTTTTGGTGAATATCAATGCCTACCATCAACCGGGGGTGGAGGCGGGMAAAAAAGCAGCCGCCGCCACTCTGGCGTTACAAAAACAGATTGTGAAGGTGCTCCAGCAGAGTGCTACGCCATTAGAGGTGCAGGCGATCGCCCAAGCGCTCAACGCCTCCGAGCAGCAAGAAACCATTTACCTGATTCTGCGGCATTTGGTGGCCAACGATCGCGGCGTGGCGCAACTGGGGGATCCGGCGTGTCCCAACCAACTACAGTTTTGTTGGCAACGCTAATGCAGCGACGCGAATTTTGTCAGGGGGGAGTGGCGATCGCCGCCATGGCACTAGCTGGGTGCCAAGGATCAAGCCAAGGGGGCATTACCGTACATCTGCTGCAAAAGTCCCTGCCGCCCCAACTCATCCGCCGTTTTCGCCAAACCCATGGCATTGGGGTGAACCTGCGCCTGAAAGAGACCCCCCAGAGCCTTGCCGACACCCTCGCCAACGACAACAGGGGGGCGGCCATCGTTAGCTTGGGGGATGCTTGGCTGGCAGCAGCCGTCGCCAACCGTTGGGTTCAGCCCATTCCCAAGGCCGCCCTTGAGAATTGGTCCCTCCTTACCCCACCCTGGCGCGCATTCCTAGAACGGTTCACCGCCAACGATGCCGTTTGGGGTATTCCTTATCGCTGGGGTGCGACCCTCATGGTGTATCGTCGCGATTTTTTTGCCAATTTAGGCTGGGAACCCACGAACTGGGATGCCCTGTGGCACCCTGACCTTGACGGGCGCTATAGCCTGCTGAACACCCCCCGCGAAGTAATTGGTCTCACCCTTAAGTCCTTGGGGCGCACCTACAATGACCCCCCCGACCATCCAGACCTCGAAGCGCGATTACTGGCGCTGCGGCAACGGTGCGGTTTCTTTAGCTCCGATGCCTATCTTCAGCCCTTGATCCTAGGCAGTACACAATTGGCCGTGGGCTGGTCGAGTGATATTTTCCCCCTCGTGCAGCGGCAGCCCGATACGTTTGCAGTGGTGGCTCCGGCGGCAGGAACTGCACTGTGGGCGGATCTGTGGGTGTGCTCCCAAGTGCCCGATGCAGCGGCAACCGCTTGGTTACAGTACTGGTGGCAACCCACCGTAGCCGAGCAGTTAAGCCAGTTTACAACGGCAGTGTCCCCCGTCTTGGGGGATCTCAGCCTAGCCCAAGCGAATCGTTATGTTGATCTGCAAACCCTGTTGACCCGTAGTGAGGCACTGCTGCCCCTGCCTGCCGCCGCCCAGCAGACCTACGATCGCCTCTGGCAGGATATTTTTCTGACGTAGAAGAGGGCGCGATCGCCCACGCTGTCAAGGGTTGAACCCTTTCGTGGTAAAATAAGAGTCTCTCACGAGGCACACCATGACCTTTGCTGCTGATTCCAACCGCATTATCCCTACTGAACTGCGGGATGAGATTTCGCGCTCATACCTCGAGTATGCCATGAGCGTCATTGTTGGGCGGGCGCTACCGGATGCCCGGGATGGCCTCAAGCCCGTGCACCGTCGTATTCTCTACGCGATGCACGAGTTAGGTTTAACCGCAGACCGTCCCTTTCGCAAATGTGCCCGTGTGGTCGGTGAAGTGCTGGGGAAATACCACCCCCATGGTGACTCGGCGGTCTATGATGCCCTCGTGCGCATGGCTCAGGATTTTTCCATGCGCCATCCCCTCATTGATGGGCATGGCAACTTTGGCTCCATTGACAACGATCCGCCGGCTGCGATGCGTTATACCGAATGTCGGCTGCAAGCGCTGGCATCGGAAGCGCTGCTCCAAGACATTGAGCAGGAAACCGTTGACTTTGTTGATAATTTTGATGGCTCACAACAGGAACCCCTTGTTTTGCCCGCACGGGTGCCCCAGCTCCTGCTAAACGGCACCTCTGGGATTGCGGTGGGGATGGCCACGAACATTCCCCCCCATAACCTCGGTGAGTTGGTGGATGGACTGGTGGCACTGATCCACAGGCCTGACATTAGCGATCGCGAGTTAATGCGCTATATTCCGGGGCCTGATTTCCCCACTGGCGGACATATTCTTGGCCAAGCTGGTATTCAAGATGCCTATACCACGGGGCGCGGCTCCATTACCCTGAGAGCCGTTGCCACCATTGAAACCCTAGAGGTGCCCGGTCGTCAGCCCCGCGAGGCCATTATTGTCACGGAGCTGCCCTACCAAACCAACAAAGCTGCTCTGATGGAAAAAATTGCTGAGTTGGTGAACGACAAAAAAATCGATGGCATTGCGGATCTGCGCGACGAAAGCGATCGCGAGGGCATTCGCGTGGTCATCGAACTTAAGCGGGATGCCTATCCCCGGGTGGTGCTGAATAATCTGTACAAGCAAACCCCCCTACAGGTAAATTTTGGCGCCAATATGCTGGCGATCGTCAACAACGAACCGCAACTGCTGACCCTCAAGCGCAGCCTCGAAGTGTTCCTGAGCTTCCGGGAAGAGGCGATCGCCCGCCGTACCCGCTATGCTCTGCGTAAAGCTGAAGAGCGAGATCACCTCTTGCAGGGATTGCTGATTGCCCTAGCCAACCTTGATGAGGTGATTCAACGCATTCGTGCTGCCAGCGATACCGCCTTAGCACGCCAAGACCTCATGCAGACCTATGCTCTCAGCGAAGCCCAAGCGGATGCCATTTTACAGATGCAACTGCGGCGGCTCACGGCTCTAGAAGCAGAAAAGATTCAGCGCGAACACGAAGAGCTCCAGCGGCAAATTGCTGACTTCCACAATATCCTTGCCAACCGACAACGGGTACTCGATATTATTGAAGCTGAGCTGTTGCAAATTAAAGCGAAGTTTGCCACACCGCGGCGATCGCAGATTGTCCAAGCCGACGCTGACATTAGCGATACCGACCTCATTGCTAACGATAAATCAGTGATTCTCGTTACCCAGCAGGGCTACATTAAGCGGATGCCCGTCGATACCTTTGAAGCCCAAAGTCGGGATGGCCGGGGTCGCAAAGGGGCGGAAATTAAAGAGGATGATGCGGTTGAGCACTTCTTTGGCTGCAACGATCACGATCGCATCCTCTTCTTTAGCGATCGCGGCATCGTCTATGCCCTGCCCGCCTATCAGATTCCCACTGGCTCGCGTCAAGCTCGCGGCACTCCCATTGTTCAACTCCTGCCCATTCCCCGCGAAGAGAAGATCACCTCCGTCATTGCGGTGCACGATTTTAGTGCCGACGAGTACTTAGTGATGCTCACAAGCAAGGGCTTTATTAAAAAAACGGCGCTTGCCGCCTTTAGTCATATTCGTACTAATGGCCTCATTGCAATTTCCCTTGAGGAGGGAGACCAACTGCGCTGGGTGCGGCGAACCCGCGAAGAGGACACCATTATCATTGGCTCACGGCAGGGCATGGCAATTCATTTTCGTGCCAGTCACGATCAGCTACGGCCGTTGGGGCGGGCTACCCGTGGGGTGAAGTCGATGAACCTGCGTCCGGGGGATGAGTTAGTGGGGATGGATATTCTGCCTGGGGCGATCGCCAAGAGCTTGAGCGCCACTGGCGATGATGGCGATGACACCGACGACAGCGACGAGGCGGCTGCCCAAAGTGCAGGGCCGTGGGTGTTGGTCATTACCACCAACGGTTATGGTAAGCGGGTGCCCGTCCAGCAATTTCGGTTGCAAAATCGGGCTGGAATGGGGATTACCGCCACTAAATTCAAAGCCAAGAGCAATGAAGATCACCTCGCAGCGTTACGGATTGTCAATGCTGACGACGAGTTAATGATTGTGACCAGTCGCGGTATTATCATTCGCCAAAAAGTGATCGATATTTCGTCGCAATCGCGCTCGGCAACTGGAGTGCGGCTACAACGGCTCGATGAAGACGACAGTATCGTTACGGCGGCGGKGTTACCCCCAGGGAGCATGGAGGCAGCGGAGGTTGATACCCCATGAGCCACGATCTTGATTCCCAGACCGCACAATTGCTACAACGGCTGCGCCGCAAAGAAGGAACGTGGCAAGATTGGGGGCAAGGGTGCCAACACCTCCAGAAAGCTGGCCATTCGCCACAGGCTATTTTTGAAGCGACCGGTATTGAGCCAATTCACCAAAACCAGCTCATCATTGCTGTCCAAGTGGCGCAAAGCCTACGTGCTGGCAATGCCTCCCCTTCAGTGCTGGCCTACTTCCAAGAGCGCGGCAGTGATCTGCTTTACGAGTTACGGGTACTGTCCCAACGCGATCGCGTTGCGGCAGCAACCCTCATTGTTGAAAAGCAACTTGATGGAGCTACTGTCCATGAGGTGTGCCGCGCCCTCAAAACCATGAGCTACCAAAAGGGTGAGAGCGAAGACTTTACAGATACCCTAGGCGATCGCATTGGTCACTATTATTGGCAGTTGGCACGGCAACAGCGAGATTTAGCCCAGCGATCGCGCCTCATTGCCCAAGGCTTCCGGTTTGTGGACTCACAGAGGGGTCGCCGCGCCCTTGAAACCCTCCTCACCGACTTGACAGTGGTGTCTGCCACCCCCCAGCCCCGCTTACCGCTCTATCGCCTAGAGACTGCCGAAGAGTTACCTTACCTGATTCCTGTGGCTGGTTGTGCCCCTCTGACCGCGGCAGCCCTGACCGCGGTTCCAGCCCTCAAGCCCACAGGGGCATTTTCACTGGTCGATGTTGAGCGCCCCCTCACCGTGGTTGCTTTGCCAGGATGGCAAGTGCTCTTAAATGCCATTGATCCGGTTGCCCTACTGTGGCCGGTGGCGGAGTTGCCCGCAGAACTACCCAATAGCGACAATCTGATCCCCATCACCCAAGTTTTACTGATTGTGGATCGGGGACAACAGGAGTGGCAGGGCGATCGCTACCTCCTCATCGAAGAGACTACCGCAGAGCCACTGCGCCTAGCCTGGTATCCTCAGGCTCCTAGCGCTCCCATTCTTGGCCAACTTCTCCTAGTGTTACGGCCAGCGCAAATCCTAGACAACACGGTGAACCGTGAACTATGGCTGCTCGAAGAGTAAGATTCTCTAAACACCTTCTAAACAGCAATCTCCGACCATACCCGACAGGGTTGGGAAATGAGCATCAATTCAGCAGGCTTTGGGTAGCGGCAATGACGCCTTGGACGGCATAGGCTGAGGCGTGTAATGCCTGTAATTCACTCTCTGTCAAAGACAATTCAACAATTTGCGCGACCCCTTGGCGGTCAATGCGCGCTGGTACCCCAACATACATCCCCCTGAGATTGTAGGCCTGTTCAACGTAGGCACACACTGGCAATAATCGCGCTTGGTTCGAGAGAATTGCTTCTACCATTAGGGCAGCGGCAGCGGCGGGGGKATAAAAGGCACTGCCAGTTTGCAGCAAGTTGACAATTTCGGCGCCACCATGACGCGTGCGTTGAATGAGTCTATCGATGGTGGCGGCAGGGAGCAGTTCAGTAATGGGAATGCCGCTAACACTGGAATAGCGAGGCAAGGGTACCATCAAGTCGCCATGCCCCCCCAATACCATGGCGCGAATATCTTTAACAGAAATGTTTAGCTCAAGGGCGATAAACGCGGCAAAGCGGGCGGCATCTAATACCCCTGCCATTCCCATGACTTTCTGAGGGGGTAGCCCACTCACCTGCCATGCCACATGGGTCATGACATCAAGGGGATTCGTAACCACGACATAGACTGCATCTGGGGCAACGGCAACGGCTTGGCGGGTAATGTCTTGGATCAGGTTGCCGTTGAGCTTCAGCAAGTCGTCGCGGCTCATCCCCGGTTTGCGGGGGAACCCAGCGGTAATCACCACAACATCAACATGATGAATGTCGCTATAGTCTGTTGTGCCTAGGATCTGACGATCGTGTCCTTGAATAAGCCGCGATTGGGTGAGATCAAGGGCAAGCCCTTGGGGGCGCCCGGCAATCACATCTAGCAGGACAACATCAGCAATATTTCCCTCTGCAAGTCGTTGGGCAAGGGCACTGCCGACATTTCCGGCACCGAGGACGGCCACGCGGCTAGACATTTACTGGCTCACTTCGAGTTGCTCAAGCTTTAGCCAAACGGTTGGGGTAGGCACGGGAAATTTAATTTGGGCATACTCACCGCGAATATCCACCACTTCGCCGCGCCCTTCAAATAGGTATGGCGGATAGCGGCGATCGCTAGCAAGCGCCTCCAAACTGTTGGTCAGTTTTTCAGCAATAACCTTAACAAAATCGCCTTTTTTGATGGCCATAGCACACTCCTGTCGAATTGCCCCCTATTTTAACCTTCTTGGGCTGGCAACTCTAGGTCACATCAGGTCTCTTTGGGAAAAAAGCGCACAGCCTCTGCAGGAGCGGTTAAGGCCACCGTGGCACCAACAGGAATCACTACATTCACGGGTAGGCGGGCATGGAGTTCTTTGCCCGACGGTGCCTGCACACAGTAGCGGTATTCGCGCCCTAGGAACTGGCGATCGCGAACAATTAAGGTGGTTTCTGAGGGGGGGTGTGGCTGGAGCATGACATCTTCTTCGCGAATCATTAGTTCACCCTGTACGGCTGGAGCAGCCTCTAGGAGGGGGAATGTGCCAATATCAGTGAGGACATGGCTACCTTGGGCACAGGCGGATAGAAAGTTGGCTTGGCTAATAAACCCTGCTACAAACCGTGAAGCGGGCTGACAATAAATCTCTTCAGGAGTACCCACCTGTTCTAGGCGACCTTGGCGCATGACAGCTAACCGATCCGAGAGGCTTAGGGCTTCCTCTTGATCATGGGTAACAAAAATGGCTGTGGTACCGGAGGCCTTGAGAATCGTACGCAATTCCTCCCGTAGCTGTAGCCGAACTTGAGCATCTAAGTTACTCAGGGGTTCATCCAATAAAATCACCGCAGGCTGGGGAGCGATCGCCCGTGCTAATGCGACCCGCTGTTGCTGTCCCCCCGACAGTTCGTGAGGGTATCGCTTTTCCATCCCCTGCAAATGAACTAAGGACAGAATTGCCATCACCCGTTCTTGAATTTGCTTTTTACTAAAACGATGTTGTTGCAAACCAAAGGCAATATTTTCAGCAACCGTAAGGTGGGGAAACAGAGCAAAGTCCTGAAAAACCATCCCCAAGGAGCGCTGCTCCGGTGGCACAAATAGGCCTGGGGCCGTAACACAGCGATCGCCAATCGTAATTGTGCCCTGATCGGGCGTATCTAGGCCAGCAATGAGTCGCAGCAGCGTGGTTTTACCACAGCCAGACGGCCCCAATAACCCCAGAATTTCACCATCGTGCACCCTCAGGCTAACCTCTTCAATGGCTGGAAAATGGCCAAAGAGTTTACGCAAATTTGTCAGCTGTACAGCTGTAGCGGTCGGAGTTGTCAGGGAAAGGGTTGTCATAGCTGCCAAGAAGTAAACCGTCTGCAAAACCAAAAGCGTGGCGATCGCCTTTAAGAATTATTTGCAGTAATGCAAACAGTTCTATTCTGGCATAAAAGACTCTGCTTACTGCAGACTTCTTGCAACTGGTTAGCCAATGGTTGACAAAACGCGGAGCACTGGTTGTCCTAATTGGCGTTCAGAATTCGCTGGACAATTTGTAGCCCAGTCACAGCCTGCCAACCAAAGAACCCCACTAGCAACATATTGAGGGTCATGTGCAGCACCCGCGCCACTTCACTGCCTTTTTGCATGAAGGGAGTCAAGCTAGCAGAAATGGCCACCAACCCTGTCATTGCCAAGCCAACAAGTAAGTGAGGCCCCACAAAGAGCTTACCGTTATTGATGTAGGTAGCCGCCATGCCTCCAATCGCTCCCAACACCATAAACGCCAGTAAAAATGCACCGACTTGGTGATGCTTAATATTCACCTTGGCTTGAATCAGTGCCTTCTTCTCCTCCCCACTAAGGGAGCGCAAGCGACGCGTTTGAATCCCTAAATACATCGCGTAGAGGGTTAATGCAAACAACACCCACATTAAAACTGGGTGGGCAAAGGTCACAATAGGCTGAAGCGGGGCAGGAATTTCAATCATTCTTGGTACGCAGAATTCGGCAGGGTGTTACAAAACTTATTATACGTGCCTTGGTGAATCAGCACGCAGTGGACACGCAGGCTGCCTTACCTCTAGCACTGCAGGGCTGATTACGAGCTATCTCAGCGTATGCTAAGGATTGTGGCTTAGAACCACAGAGACACTGAGGGCATGGAGAAGTGGCGCTGTATCTCTGTGGTGAAATTTCAGGTTATGGAGTCCTCTAGTCAGTTAGGAGGTGCTTTGCTTGGCAGCGCTAATCTCTGTTTTAGTGACCATTACTCTGTCGCTATTGATCACTCGGATTGCCGCTGAAGCATTGACCTTGACTGGGCTATCTCGTGAGGCGGCTAAATTTCAAGCCCATTCTGCCATCACAGGTTCGGGTTTCACGACAAGTGAATCTGAGCTGGTGGTTGCTCACCCTGTACGCCGCCGTATTTTGATGTGGCTGATGTTGCTGGGTAATGCTGGGCTGATTACGGTGATTTCTTCACTGGTGTTGACGTTTATTAATGTGGCAGGGCCGCAAGAGTGGCTGCCTCGGCTGGGGTTGCTTTTGTTGGGAATTGCGGTACTGTGGGTGCTGTCAACGAATCGCTGGGTCAGTCGTTTGCTCTCGCATTGGGTGGAGTGGGCGCTCCGGCGTTGGACCCATTTAGACGTGCGAGATTATGCCAGCCTGCTGCGCCTTGCGGAAGATTATGGGGTGATCGAACTACAAATTGACCCCGACGATTGGCTGGCAGACAAGCCGTTGCAGGAAACGGATCTGTATCAGGAGGGGATGCTGGTGCTAGGAATCCAACGGTCTGATGGAACATATATTGGGGCACCTCAGGGTTCGACGGTGATTCATCCTGGAGATGTGGTGATTTTGTATGGTCGCCTAGATGCCTTCAGTGAGTTAGATTCTCGAAAAGCAGGGAGTGCGGGAGATCAGGCGCATCAGGAGGCGATCGCCCATTATCAAGAGCAGATCCGTTTAGCTGAGAGGGGGGTAGATCAGCCCCGCACTGTACCGTCGAGAGGTGGTCAGTGACGGGATACAGCCCCCGGCGCCAGTCTGCGACTGGCAGTCGTGACACTCCCCGCCGTGGAACGGCGAGGCTTCTCTGAGTTAGGCTAGAGCAAAGCCAATCTGCTCTAACTTGACCTTAGAAGGGGCTGCCACAGCCCCTCTACACACTCCACTCAAATCGATATTGAGCTTTGTGCTTTTTTTACTGACATACTGTACCATTGACCATACTTCTTCATCAGTGAGACCATTTGAAATTGCAACATTATGAATGTCGCTGTGCAAAACCTGTTGCACGATTGACTGAGCAAATCGATCCGTTTGCTTGCGACGATTGCCGATGAAATCGAGCGTTTCACTGAATGGCTTACCACAAGTTCGACACTTAAACTGGCGACGATTGATCTTAAGAATCTTAAGAAATACGGTTCGTCCACTGATGCTTAAATCTCGCACTAGATACCAATGATTCTGGTGTAAATGACAACTTTTTTGTTGGCAACGTGGGCAAATCGCCTCGGTTGTCTTTGCTTCCACTATAAGAATCAATTCTCCCGCAATATCGGTATAATCTTCAACCTCAATTCCAGGTAGGTTGAGTAGATCAGTTAGAAGTAGCTGCATATCTTAGATTTCGTATAGCATGTTACATTAGCATACCAAGTCCGATAGACCCTTTGAAGTTTCAAACAGTACCTGTTCCCCTCTAATTCATAGCTCCATTCAGCAATGCCTTCTGTGCAACGCCCGAATTAGTGGTTCTCCATCACCTCCAGTAAAGCGTCCCATAGCCGTTGGCTAACGGGTCCCGGGCAGGGGAGCAGAGTTTCATCCACTTGGCGAATGGGCATCAGTAAGCGCACAGAGGAGCTTAAAAATGCTTCGGAAGCGTTGGCCAAGTCCACTGGGGTGAGAATGGTTTCACGATGGGGTATCTCTAGCTGTTGCAAAATCTCTAATAGGGTGGCGCGGGTAATGCCGTGGAGAATGCCGACGCTAGGGGGAGGGGTTTCCACCACCCCAGCCCGCACTATCCAAACATTACTGGTGGTGGCCTCGGTGATCTGGCCTGCCCCGTTCAGCAGCAGGGCATCATCAAACCCACGCTGCTGCGCCTCTAGGAGCGCCAAGATATTGTTCAGGTAATTGCCAGTTTTAGCAGCAGGGTCAAGGGCTTCAATACTGGTGCGCTGCCGCTGGGCAATGGTTAAACGCACTCCTGCCGAGTTGAGATGGGGTTCGGGGGCGATCGCCATCAGGACAATGAGCAATCGCGGCTGGGTCGTCGGTTCAGGGCACAGGCCAATCCGTTGGTCCGCTCCCCGGGTCACCACAATGCGAATATAGTACTCCCCTTTAGGGGCAGCGGCTAAGGTACGCTCAACCTCCCTAATAATATGGGCATCGTCCCAAGGCACCGCCATGTATAGGTAAGCTGCCGACGCTCGCAGGCGAGCCAGATGATCTAGCAAGGCAAAGGGAACACCACCGTAGGTACGGATCACTTCATAGACGCTATCCCCGTAGAGAAACCCGCGATCTAAAACAGAAATGCTAGCTTCGGTACTGATAACACCGTCAAGATTAAATAGCAGCACAGCCGCAATGTCCTAGGGTTGGCGCTCTACCTCGGCCTTCATGCGCTCAAGCGTTTGATGCATCTGATCAAACATTGCTTGAGCTGACAGCCCAAACTGACTCAACTGGGTTTCTAGCTGCTTGACCGTCATCTGCGCCATAAAATCATCGGATAGCTCAAACCGCTTCATAAAGATACGGTAGCGCTCCATCAATTCTTCCATTTTTTCGATGTAGATTTTTTTACCCTCACGGTCAAATTTGCCGTACTCAGAGCCAAGCTGCATCAACTGCTGGTAATCCAGAAACAGGTTTTGCGCCTCTTGCTGAACAATTTCTGAATCAAAAAATCCCATAGTGGTTTCTGCCCGACACAGCAATCAATGGAGTTTATCCTTAAGTGCTAAAGAGTTGGCAATACGGGTGGTGACCGTTTAGTCCTCTGCTGGCATTCTATCAAACTCCCCTGAGGCAAGTATGGGCGGGAAAACCGATCTTGCCGGTGGTGGTCAGCTCTTGTGCCCAATGGATTGCTGCGAGGAGGCTGCGGGGGTCGGCAATGCCCTGACCGGCAATATCAAAGGCGGTGCCGTGATCGGGAGAGGTGCGAATAAAGGGCAGCCCAATGGTGGTGTTCACCGCGTCATGAAAGGCTAGCATCTTAACTGGAATCAGACCTTGATCGTGGTAGAGGGCAAGGTAGGCATCGTAACTGGGGTGCTGAGAGGGGGTGCCCCACCATGCGTGCGCCGCACCAATCCAGAGGGTATCCGGTGGCACAGGTCCAACAATTTGAACGTGGGGGTACTGCTGCTGAGCCGTTGTTAACCACGGGATGAGCCACTCCACTTCTTCGCGGCCAAGGTGCCCCTGCTCGCCACTGTGGGGATTGAGGCCAGCAACGGCAATGCGCGGCCGTGCTAATCCCCGGCAGTGCTGCAAAAAACTGACAAGTAACTCTAGTTTCTGGGTTAACAGGGCTGGGGTTAAGTGATGCGGCACTTGGGACAGGGGAATATGGGTTGTAGCCAGCAGGGTCGTGAGTACCCAGTGGGTCTGGGGCGATCGCCCCAAAAAGAGCATCCCCACCTCAGAACCACCCGTATGGCAAGCCAGAACCTCCGTTTGGCCAGAGTAATCATAGCCGGCTGCGTGCCACAACGCCTTACTAATGGGTGCGGTCACAATACCCGCCACCGTTCCAGTTTTAGCAGCAGCAATGGCGGTTTCTAGGTAAGCAAAACTCATTGCCCCCGTTGCTGAGCTGGGGTAGCCGGGACGTACATTGGAGATCAGGGGATGATCCCATACCTGTAGCAGGGCTGGATGCACAACGGCTTGACCGCGCTGGCTGAGCCAACCGTAGGTGTCCTCAAGGAGGGAGCGACTGCCACTGATAAAAAACTGGCCTAACGCCTCAGGAGGGAAGTGCGCTAGGGCTTTGAGAACAATTTCAGCGCCAATGCCAGCGGGATCCCCAAGGGTAATGGCGAGAGCCAAGCTATGCCTCTTGTAGCATGGGTTCAGCAGCGTCTTCGTCGGTGGCTGCGGGGAGGTCGTCAGTCTCTTGTTCTGCCATAGCCGCTTGCTGTTGTTGCAGGAGTTGCTGACGGTAGCGAGCGGCCATTTCCTCCGCCTTCTCATAGACTAACTGCGGATTTCTGACCATGTCGCCCGGCTCTGGCTCTAACTGTTTGGTGGAGAGGGAGATACGTCCGCGCTCAGCATCGAGATCAATGATCATCACCTTCAACTGATCATTGACATTGAAGACACTGTGGGGCGTATCAATGTGATCATGGGAGATTTCGGAGATGTGGAGCAGGCCACTGACCCCGCCGATGTCAATAAAGGCACCGTAGGGCTTAATACCCCGCACCGTCCCAACCACTACTTCGCAGACTTCCAGCTTGTTCATCTTACGTTCAACAAGGGCACGGCGATGACTGAGGACAAGGCGGTTGCGCTCTTCATCCACTTCTAGGAATTTTAGGGGGAGCTCCTCACCGACCAGTTCTTCTTTGTTGACACGGGTACTAATGTGGGAACCGGGAATAAAGCCTCGCAGCCCTTCAATGCGCACTAAGGCACCGCCACGATTAGTGGCAAAGACCTGAGAGCGCACCGTGGCATCTTCAGCCTGAAGCTGGCGTACCCGCTCCCATGCCCGCATGTACTCAATGCGACGGATGGAAAGGGTAAGTTGCCCTTCTTCGTTTTCATCCGCAAGAATGAAAAACTCCCGGGTTTCATTGGATTGCAGGACTTCTTCGGGGCTATCGATGCGGTTGATTGACATTTCTTGAATGGGGATGTAGGCCGCAGTTTTTGCGCCTATGTCAATCAGGGCGCCTTTTGGCTCGATGCTAAAAACTGTCCCTGCTACAATATCGCCGGGATTGAAATGATAGTCGTATCGGTCGAGTAAGGCTGCAAAATCAGCGTGCGTAAAGCCCACATCTAACGTTTTTTCCTGATTGACCATGCGAGTATGTTCCTAGCTCCTTTAACGAAAATTAAGATGTATAGTGAGTTCTCAAGCGGGCAGAGTGGGTGCCATACGCAATGATACCAGCGATCGCTCGAACACTTTCTGACTGGATCTATAATAGTAGCCTAGAGTTCCCGTATTGGCTAGGCACGTCAGAAAAATCCTGCTGCGTCCAGTAAATCAACTGGAGTGGTAGGAGAGCGTGTCCCTTATCGGAAGAAAAAGGTGCTGAGGATCGCGGCAGCCGTTGAGATAAGTGCAACGGCGGGCTAGCACTTKGGGKGCATGGGGKGGATGCCAGCTGGCTCCTGATCGTTGAACCCGTCGGTCAATCCGTGTCACCCAAGACTCAACACATCCACAGCCAATGGCACAAACAATTTGAGGATGCCTCAATTCTGAGTGTTCTACTCAGTCTGAGTGTTCTACTCAGAAGGTGGCACGCCCCTAGATATACCATTGTCCTCTGAAAGGGAATAGATTAGTAAAAGGAGAGGAGTGCTATCAACGAGTAGAGAATCTGATGTGGGTAGCGGGAGCAAAGGAAGTAAAGGAGGAGTACAGTAAACGATGCAACGTTGATATTTTTATCGAGAATTAAAACAGACAGCTGGGGTAGCAAATTGCCAATGCTGCAAAGCCCAGATTCAGCACAATTATATTGCTTGTGCATTGTTAGTGGGGGTCAACCTAAAGGAATTTGCGAACGCCTGTAAGACTTCTGTCTATGCCATCAAACAGAAAATTACGTCTCACATCCTGCAATCCAAAACCAATCCCTMCCCCCAGACCGCCAATAAAAGCGAGGTCGTTTGACCTGTTTACCAGCAGAATGTGACATCCTCCCGACGCTGACCTTTCAGGTACAGTGCGGGACTTATAGCCCCCTGAACCCCTCAAATTAGCCGTAGCTGCTCAATCTTCAGTTCAGTCTCCTCGGTGAGCTGTGGAGTGATCTCGGTATCGCTGGGGCACAGCGTATGCAGGGCGTTTAATAAGTCTTGCCGCAGTGGCTCTAGCTCAGGATGGTGGTCGAGGTAGAGGTGCAGGGCATGGCTCGGATCGAGGGCTTGTTCTAGGGCTGTGCTAGGAAGACGGGCGATCGCCTGCGTATTCACCAGTTGGGGTAAAAAGCTAACGCTGTGGGCATCTGTCAGGGATTGTTGCAGTTCCCCAAGGTTAATCTGCGAGAGTTGATCGCTACGCAGTTGGTAAATCACCCGAATCACAGCACCACGTGTGGGGCGATGGGCGATCGCCGCTAACAATGCGGCTTGGGGATCTCCTTCAATCTCCGTTAGGTCAACTCGAATTGTCTGAAATGGTCGGGTTGGCAGGGGGCAAAACTGAAAGTGGGTTTTACCCTTGTGCAGATCAATCAGGACGTACCCTTTCTCCTCTGCCTCTTCGCCAAAGTCCACCCGCTCAATACTGCCGGGATAGACCACAGGCGGATCATAGCACAGCACTTGATGGCGATGGACGTGCCCCAAGGCGACATAGTCGAAACAGGGGCGAGCCAACAGGCTGAGGGGAAGCGTGAACCCTTTGCCAGCACTTAAGTAGCGTTCGGAACCGTACTGCGCAGTATCCACCATGGCATGAGCCAGTAGCACCGTTGGCAGTGCTGGATCTAGCTGGCGAATTTCGCCCTCAAGAGCAACACTCAGGCGATCCAGCAGCAGTTGATGAACCTCTGCAAGGGACAACCCCACGGTTTCCGGGCGGGTTAACAGTGCCGAGCGGGTCAACCACGGCAGGGTGATGATTTGAACAGCACCAGCGCGGGTGTGCAGGCGATGGGTGGCTAGGCGATCGCCAACAATAAACCCAGGGACACCGAGGGTGCGGTAAAGGGATAAACTCGCGCCCCCCTGCCCTTGGGCGTGTTGATCGTGGTTGCCCACCAGCAGTACCGTAGGAATTTGGGCATCGGCTAAACGGCGAAACTGCTGGGCAAAGGCTTCGTGAACAAAGGGAGGGGGCGTTGCATCGGGAAAGGCATCGCCCCCAAATAGAACTAAATCCACTGGCTCGGCAAGTGCGCGATCAATGCAGGTGCCCAGCGCAGCAATAAAGTCCTCCAGCCGCGTATTGAGTCCTGTGGCCGGATTGATGTGGCCATGACTGAGGCCACTGCCAAGGTGAATGTCAGAAACGTGGAGGACGTTCATGTCTAGGTAATCACGGTGGGGCGATCGCGACCCGTTAACCCTTGGATATTGGCCACTTGGTTGGCCAATTCAATGAGATCCGCAAGGGCAACTTGGGCATCTAGGTGCTGGTGGTGGGGATTCGGCTCAAAGCGCTCCAAATACACCCGTAAGGTCGAGCCTTGCGTTCCTGTACCCGAGAGGCGATAGACAATGCGGCTGCCGTCGTCAAAGATCAGACGCAGACCCTGCTGGGTACTAACACTGTGATCCACCGGATCGGTGTAGCTAAAGTTATCGGCGATCGCCACGGTGTACGCCCCAAAAGACTGCCCCACCATCTGCGGTAGCTTTTGCTCGAGTTGGGTCATCAGGGTATGGGCGCGATCGCTGTCGATGCCTTCGTAATCGTGGCGGGAATAGTAATTACGGCCATAGGTGCGCCAATGAGACTGCACAATATCTGCCACTGACTGTTGCTTGATCGCCAGAATATTGAGCCAAAATAGCACCGCCCAAAGCCCATCCTTTTCTCGCACATGGTTAGAGCCAGTGCCAAAACTTTCTTCGCCGCAGAGGGTTGCTTTGCCCGCATCCAAGAGATTGCCAAAAAACTTCCAACCCGTTGGGGTTTCGTAGCAGTCAATGCCTAGGGTGGCCGCTACACGATCGGCCGCTTGGCTGGTGGGCATGGAACGGGCAATGCCCGCCAGACCCTCCTTATAGCCGGGCACTAAGGTGGCGTTTGCCGCTAAGATGGCCAGACTATCACTGGGGGTAACAAAGCAATTCGCGCCTAAAATCATGTTGCGATCGCCATCGCCATCAGAGGCAGCACCAAACACCGGCGGATCGTCACCAAAGAGTTGCTGCACCAAGTCATGGGCATAGACCAAATTAGGATCCGGGTGACCCCCGCCAAAATCCGGCAGCGGCACCCCATGTTGCACGGTGCCCCGGGGTGCCCCTAGGCGCGTCTCTAAAATCTGGTGGGCATAGGGACCTGTGACAGCATGCATGGCATCAAAGATCAGGGACAGTCGCCCACCCGTGATGGCATCGTGAATACAGTCAAAGTCAAACAGGCTTTCCAAAAGCGCCTGATAGTCAGCAACCGGATCAATCACCTCAACAATCATTTCCCCTAGGGGGAACTCCCCAAGGGTATGCAGGCTCACATCGGGTGCTGTGTAGATGGTGTACTGGCGGAGGCTACAGCTGCGTTCATAGATTGCATTGGTGACTTTTTCCGGTGCGGGGCCACCATTGGCGGTGTTGAACTTAACGCCAAAGTCGCCTTGGGGACCGGCAGGGTTGTGGCTAGCTGAAAGGATAATCCCACCAATGGCACCGTACTTGCGGATGACGCAGGAGGCCGCAGGGGTAGAAAGAATTCCGTTTTGCCCTACCTTGACGCGGGAAAAGCCATTGGCCGCCGCCATCTTGAGGATCGTTTGAATCGCTTCAGCATTGAAATAGCGACCATCACCCCCTAGGACAAGGGGTCGCCCTTGGGGATCGCCAATGGTGTCGAAAATTGCTTGGATAAAGTTTTCAAGGTAGTGGGGTTTCTGGAAGACCGGTACTGCTTTGCGAAGTCCGGACGTGCCCGGTTTTTGATCACTAAAGGGAGTCGTAGGAATGACTTGAATACCCATGTCGCGTCCTAAGCCTGTCAAGGCTAGTGTACTGCGAGTTGGGGCGCTGCGGTAGGCAACATCAAAGAACGTTGGAGGAGTACCATCCCCCAAGCTGCAAGGCGAATCTAAGTAGTAGTCCCATCGGTGCGGGCTGGAAGTCGCCCCGCCAATCTAAAAGCTGCACCAGTAGGAGGTAGCCCACCCCCAGCAGTAAGGAAATAACGCCGGTGACGACGGCCACCCATTTTGATGTGGACATCTGTATGCTCCCTATTCGTCCTTCAGCCGCAGAACGGCCATAAATGCTTCTTGGGGCACATCGACACTCCCGATGGCTTTCATGCGTTTTTTACCCGCCTTTTGCTTCTCTAGCAGTTTACGTTTGCGCGAGACATCCCCGCCATAGCATTTGGCTAGCACATCTTTGCGCAAAGCAGGAATACTCTCACTGGCAATAATGCGCGAACCAATGGCCGCCTGAATGGGAATCTTAAACTGATGCCGTGGAATCAAGTCTTTGAGTTTGCTGACAAGGGCACGGCCAACGTAGTATGCCTTATCGCGATGGACAATGGCCGCTAGGGAATCCACCGGATCATTGTTAATGAGCAAATCCAGTTTCACCAAGTCGTTTTCACGGTAGCCAATCAGGTGGTACTCCATACTGGCGTAGCCTCGCGATCGCGACTTCATTTGGTCGAAAAAGTCAGTAACAATTTCCGCTAGGGGCAGCTCGTAGATGAGGGTGGTGCGCCCTTGCGTGAGATAGCGCATATCCTTAAAAAYCCCCCGCCGTGATTGGGCTAACTCCATCAGGGTGCCGACGTAGGTTTCGGGGGTAATCATTTCCACTTGGACGTAGGGTTCTTCAATTTTCTGGCGGTATTGCGGCTCAGGCAGGAGGCTGGGGTTGTCAATGGTCAGCACATCCCCCTTCAAGGTGGTGACCCGATAGACCACGGACGGAGCGGTAATGATTAAGTCTAGATTGTACTCGCGCTCTAGGCGCTCCTGAATAATTTCCATGTGCAGCAGCCCCAAAAAGCCACAGCGGAAGCCAAATCCCATGGCACTGGAGGTTTCCGGCTCATAGTGCAAGGACGCATCGTTCAGCTTGAGCTTTTCAAGGGCATCCCGCAGGTCTTCAAACTGCGCTGCATCGGTGGGGAATAACCCGCAAAATACCATGGGCTTGGCCTCGGTATAGCCCGGCAGGGGAGCCTTGGCTGGTTTGGTGGCAAGGGTAATGGTATCGCCGACCCGGGCATCTCCTACCGCTTTAATAGCTGCGGCGAGGTAGCCCACTTCTCCGGCGTGGAGGCTCTCAACGGGTGTTTGGTTGGGGGCAAGCACCCCTAGTTCGTCAATCTCGTACTCTTTGCCGGATGCCATTAAACGGATGCGATCGCCCCGGTGCACCACCCCATCCATGACGCGGAAATAGACGATGACACCGCGGTAGGGGTCGTAGTAACTGTCAAAAATCAACGCCCGTAGGGGATCCGCTACGGTATCTTGGGGCGGCGGCACGAGGTGGACAATCGACTCAAGAATCTCGGCAATGCCAATCCCCTCTTTCGCAGAGGCCAAGACAGCTTGGGAGCAATCTAGCCCCACAATTTCCTCAATTTCCCCCTTCACTCGCTCCGGCTCTGCCCCCGGTAGGTCAATTTTATTGAGGACTGGAATAATTTCAAGGTTGTGCTCAAGGGCAAGATAAACGTTGGCGAGGGTTTGGGCTTCCACCCCTTGGGACGCATCCACGACGAGCAAGGCGCCTTCACAGGCGGCCAAGGAGCGGGACACTTCGTAGGAAAAGTCCACATGGCCGGGGGTATCAATCAGGTTGAGGATGTAGGTTTGGCCATCGCGCCCTGTGTAGGTCATTCGTGCTGCTTGCAGCTTAATGGTAATCCCCCGCTCCCGCTCTAAATCCATATTGTCGAGGAACTGTTCCTTCATGTCCCGCGCATCGACGGTGCCAGTAAATTGCAAGAGGCGATCGGCAAGGGTCGATTTACCATGATCAATGTGGGCAATAATCGAAAAATTACGAATATGGGAAACTGGAACGTCAGTCATAAAAATGCAGCCGCAAACTTGTAGAAATGTTAAAAGACCCCTGACTTGATTTTGACATACTACTTACTCATACGAGGTTGATTGGGGTTTTGATGACGTGTTGGCGATCGCCTGAGGCACAGGGTGACGTGCTGCTCTAAAGAAGTGAACCTTCTTTTAGGGTAAAGGCGGCAATATGAGCTGCCGCAATTTCTAAACAGGGGCGATCGCGCACAAGGGCAAACCGGACATAGCCTTCGCCGCCTTGGCCAAAGCCAGATCCAGGTGCGGCTGCAATGCCAGTCGCTTTGACCAAGGATTGACAAAAGCCAAGGGAGTCTTGGTGCCACGGCGGGGGGRGCTGAGCCCAAACGTACATGGTGGCGGGTGGCAGGGGTACGAACCAGCCGTGATCTGCGAGGGCTTGGACAAAGGCATCCCGCCGCGTCCGGAACGTCTCGCAAGTTTGGCGCACGCAGGCTTGATCCTCGGTGAGAGCAGCGATCGCCCCGCGTAAAATTCCCGCATACTGGTTAAAGTCAATGACCGATTTCACCTGACGCAACCCAGCAATGCAGTCAGTGCGACCAATGGCAAAGCCAATGCGAAAGCCGCCCATATTGTAAGACTTTGATAGGCTATAAAACTCAATCCCCACTTGGCGATCGCGATCCACCTCAAAAATCGAGGGGGCGCGCTCACGATCAAACACTAAATCAACGTAGGGAAAGTCGTGCACCAGAATAATACCGTGGCGATCGCAAAAGGTCACCGCCTCTTCAAAAAATGCTAGGGGGGCGACTGCTGCGGTAGGGTTATGGGGATAGCTGAGAATCAGGAGTTTGGCCTGCTCACGAACAGCTAAGGGGACAGCCTCTAAGTCCGGTAAAAACTGGTTCTCTGCCCGTAGCGGCAAGGGATAGACCTGCCCGCCTGCCAAATAGACCCCACCCACATGGGACGGATAGCCCGGATCGAGCACAAGAGCATACTCGCGGGGATTCATCACCGCAAGGGGGAGGTGAGCCGTTCCCTCCTGTGAGCCAATCAGCGTGAGCACTTCCCGTTCCGGGTCAACTTTGAGGCCAAATCGCCGTTCATACCACGTTGCCACTGCCACCCGAAAGGCAGCGGTGCTGGCAAATAACTGGTAGCCATAGGTACTCGGATCCTGCAGGGCGGCTTCAATCGCCCTCAGAATATGGGGGGCAACCGGTAAATCCGCAGAGCCTAAGGATAAATCCACAATCGACTGCCCTGTGGCCGCCACGGTTGCTTTAACCCGATCCATGGCATCAAAGACATTGCTGCGGAAGTACCCGAGGCGATCGGCCAAGATCACGCCGCCACCTCCACCTCACTGGAGAGCAAGGCCTCTACAAACTCAAAACTGGAAAACGGTCGTAAATCCTTAATGCCTTCGCCTGCCCCCACAAAACGGATCGGTAGCCCCAACTCTTGAACCACAGCTAAGGCAACCCCCCCCTTGGCCGTGCCATCCAACTTCGTCAAGATCACCCCCGTAAGCTGTGCCGCCTCAGCAAACACCTGCGCCTGCCGCAGGCCGTTTTGCCCTAGGGTGGCATCGAGCACTAGTAGCGATTCAATGGTGGCATTGCTGGCTTTTTTATCAATAATGCGGCGAATTTTTTTGAGTTCTTCCATGAGGTTGGCCTTATTTTGCAGCCGTCCGGCGGTATCCACCAACAGCAGTTCGGTGCCCCGGGCTTGGGCAGCACCGATCGCATCAAACACAACTGCCGCCGGGTCAGTATTTTTACCGGGATTGGCAATAACCTCAACATTGGAGCGTTGCCCCCAAACTTTAACCTGTTCTGTGGCCGCGGCTCGAAAGGTATCCGCCGCCGCAATCAAACAGCGATAGCCCGATTGGCTGGCAATATGAGCCAATTTGCCAATGGTCGTCGTTTTACCTACACCGTTCACCCCAGCGATCAGCCAAATGTTGAGCTGCCCTTTCTGGGGGGCAAAATCTTGGGCATAGCCGTTGCGAAAAGGGGCATCTAGCGTATCGCGCAGAATTTGCTTGAGGTAGGCGATCGCCTGATCGGCGGGTAAGGTCTCTTGGCGAATTTTGGCTTGCAGTGCGGCGATAATCTGATCCGTGGCCTTCACCCCCACATCAGATTGCAGCAGCAGCATTTCAATCTCTTCAACCGCATCACGCCCTAACGGGCCTTGACCCACAATGGAGCGCAGTTGATGCACCAGCCCGCGGCGGGTCTTGCCTAAGCCTTGACGTAGTCGTTGTAGCCACGTAATTTCCTCGAGATCCACCTCTTCAGGGCGACGACCTTGGGCAGCTAACACTTCCGCTGACCACAAAAATCCAGCATCGAGAGCAACCGGTGCCACGGTCTCTGCGGCCTCCGGTTCCTCTGCTGCCACTGGATGTACGATGTCCGGAGGGGGTGCCTCGGACACAGCATCTGGTGGTGCATCGCTGACCTCAGTTGCAGTGATTGTTTCCGCTGTTTCCGTCGTCCTAGGATTCTGGCGCGACTGGATAGATTGCAGAGCCGTTTTCGCCCAATTGAGAAGGCCGCCCTCAGCCGCCTGGGAGTCTGGTTCTAGGTCTGGTGGCGCTGCGGAAGCCTCTGGCTGCGGCGTGGCAACCGTATCAGCGGGTACCTCACTCTCGCCACTACCACCAAACTTACGCCGAAACCAGTTAAAAACCATCCGCTCTTCTCTCTTTATTCCTTCTAGATCAATCCCTGACAGATTATTGTATGTCTCACCGTTGCGGCAATCTGCCGGTAGTTAGTTGTACAGGTAGCGCAACCGATGGAGCCACTGCTCCATGGGGGACTGTTGCGCGTAGACCTGCGATCCCTTGTACTGGCAGGCTGGTGCCATGGCATTATCGTAGCAGACATAGAAAGGTGTGCGACCGATGCAACCGGTCTCCAAAATCAACCTTTACTTGGACGAGGCGGCAACATACCTATGGCACACCGCTAGTCGTTAGTTCGCAAACCGTGCAGAATGTGGGCAAAGTCTTGCAGTGCCTGCCGGTGGCGATCGCCCGCAACAGCACTAAAATCGTTGTGACCAGCACCCTCAACCCACAGGGAAAATTTGGGGGTGGCCGCAGTGGCAAATAGGGCTTGGGCATGCTCAAAAGGCACGACCTCATCGGCAGTCCCGTGCAGGATTAAAACCGGCACCGGCACCTGCGGTAGCTTGGCTTGATTGGTGAATTTATCGAACGGAAACAAGGGAAAAGGCACCACAACCCGAAAGGCAGAGGTAAACGTGCTTTCTAAGATCAGCCCAGCAACAGGTACGTGGGTCGCCAGTTCTGTGGCGACACCGCCCCCGAGCGATCGCCCGTACAGTATGACCTGCTCTGGTGGAACGTTGAGAGTCTGGGTCAGGTACTTGTAGGCGGCTCTGGCATCTTGGTAGGCATTGGCTTCGCTGGGGGTGCCCGTACTCAGCCCATAGCCACGGTAGTCGTAGGCCAACACAGCAAACCCCCAATCGCGGTACTGGGTCAAGAGGGGTTCAATTACCCCCAAATCTTCGGCATTGCCGTGACTGTACAGCAGCGTGAACGTAGCTGCGGGATTCGGTAAATACAGCACCGCGAGGCGATCGCCCCCCTCCATGGGGATAAGGCGCATCTGAGCCAACAAATCATAGGTGGGAGGCGGCGGCCGAAAGATCATAGCATCAGCACGGACGTAAACGTAGGCCGCCACAAGGACGTAGATCAGGACTGCTGAGCGCACCAGCCGCTGCCAACTAACCTCCCCCAGCAGGTAGTGCCGCAGCTGCCCCATTAGGCGTTTAGCTCTGGTGCCACCTTCGGCATGTCGGCCACTGAGGAGCTAGGGTGTTGGGCAAGGGTCGGTACGACCTCGCGCACTCGCGCAATCACCTGTACGGTGGTGGCATCGTAAATTTGCGTCAGCAGCTTGGGATATAGGCCAATACCAATAATCGGCACCAACAGGCAGGCAATAATAAAGACCTCCCGGGGTTCAGCATCGATCAGCGCCTCATGCTCCGTCAGTTCCTTGTTTTCTGGCCCAAAGAAAATTTCCCGCAACATCGACAGAAGGTAAATGGGCGTGAGGATAACCCCCACCGCTGCTAAAAAGACCACAAGAATCCGAAAGGGCAAGGAGTAGGCATCACTGGTGGCAAAGCCGATAAATACGAGTAGCTCCGCCACAAAGCCACTCATCCCTGGCAATGCCAAGGAGGCCAGCGAGCAGGCCGTAAACATCGCAAAGATCTTCTTCATTTTTTGGCCAACCCCCCCCATTTCCTCGAGGATCAGCGTATGGGTGCGATCGTAGGTTGCCCCAACTAAGAAAAAGAGGCTGGCGCCAATGAGACCGTGAGACACCATTTGCAGAACAGCACCGCTCATCCCCAAATTAGTAAACGAAGCAATGCCAATGAGCACAAACCCCATATGGGAAATTGACGAGTAGGCAATTTTGCGCTTGAGGTTGCGCTGGGCATAGGACGTCAGAGCAGCATAGATAATATTCACCACCCCCAAAATCACCAAGACTGGTGCAAAGGTGGCGTGGGCTGCCGGCAGCATATCCACATTCATACGAATAAGCGCATAGCCACCCATTTTCAAGAGAATACCGGCTAAGAGCATGTGCACCGGGGCGGTTGCCTCACCGTGGGCATCCGGTAGCCATGTGTGCAGCGGTACAATCGGCAGTTTTACCCCATAAGCTACCAAAAAGCCAGCATAGACCAGCAGTTGAAAGCCCATGGCATAGTCTTTCATCGCTAGGGTATGCATATCAAAGCTAATGGTGTCGCCGTAGAAGGCCATGGCCAAGCCCGCTACCAGAATAAACAGGGAGCTACCCGCGGTGTAGAGAATAAATTTTGTGGCGGCGTACTGCCGCTTATAGCCCCCCCAAATGGCCAGCAGCAGGTAAACCGGAATCAACTCCAGTTCCCATGCCAAAAAGAACACCAGCATATCCTGGACGGCAAAGACAGCAATTTGACCGCCGTACATCGCCAACATCAGGAAGTAGAAAAGACGCGGCTTGAGGGTAACAGGCCAGGCCGCTAAAATTGCCAGCGTGGTAATAAAGCCCGTCAGCAAAATTAAGGGCATTGAGAGACCATCCGCCCCCACAGACCAGCGCAACCCCAAGGTCGGAATCCAATCATAGCTTTCCCACAATTGCAGCCCAGGGGTATTTAGGTCGTAGAAGTTCGTGAAGGCATAAACAATGGCCGCAAAATCAATCAGGCCAATGACAAGGGCATACCAACGAATGGGTCGTCCTTTCCCTTCAGGGTCGGGAATCAGGGGAATCGCAAAGGAGGCCACAATCGGAAAAAGGATGATTGCAGTCAACCAAGGAAAGTTACTCATGGGGGTACTCGTTACTCCTCAAGGAATAGATAATGTCCATGATGGTCAATGGTGGGGTAAGAAGAAGCGCTTAAGTTTGCACCGAGAAGATCACGAAGCCCAGCACCGCCAGTAAAACAATGAGGGCGTAGAATTGGGCACGACCATTCTGAAAGTACTTCAGCCCTTCACCGGTGACCATGGTGACAAAGCCGGTGAGGTTGACCACACCATCCACGACGTTGTAGTCCACTTCCAACACCTGCCGTGCTAAGCGGCGGCAGCCTTTGACAAATACTGCGTCGTACAGCTCATCAAAGTACCACTTGTGCAGGGAAAACTGGTAGAGGGGTTCGATCGCCTTGGCAATGCTTTGGGGGCTGGGCGTGCCCTTGAGGTACATCAAGGAGGCAACAGTAATGCCAATGAGGCCAATGCCAACGGAGCTGCCCGCCAGCACTAAAAACTCCGTTAAATCAAAACTATGGGCTGCGATCGCCTCTCCGGGAGCAT
Organism: Synechococcus sp. PCC 6717; assembly: GCF_022698185.1. Lineage (NCBI taxonomy): Bacteria > Bacillati > Cyanobacteriota > Cyanophyceae > Synechococcales > Synechococcaceae > Synechococcus > Synechococcus sp. PCC 6717. Next base: position 132,061 of record NZ_JAKLTV010000001.1, read on the forward strand.
GAACAAACGCTTCAAAGAGATTGTTAAAGGGGGTGCCCAGCAAACCAATGAGCATTGAGGGAATAGCCAACACGACCAAGGGAACCGTCATTGTCCAAGGCGATTCGTGGGGTGCGGCAGCATGGTGCTTGCCATGCCCCTGATCGTGATGTGCTTGAAGCTCGGCAGGGACGTTACGAAACGGCCCCTCAAAGGTCATGAAATACATCCGAAACATATAAAAGGCCGTTAGACCCGCAGTCAGCCAAGTCAGTACCCACATCGCAGGGTTGGCATGGAACACCGCCCCAAGAATCTCATCCTTGGACCAAAACCCAGCAAAGGGAGGAACCCCAGAAATGGCTAAGCACCCAATTAAAAAGGTTAGCCCCGTAATGGGCATATATTTGCGCAAGCCTCCCATATAGCGCATATCTTGGGCAAGGTTAGGATCGTGACCCACAACGCCTTCCATGCCGTGAATGACAGAACCTGACCCCAAAAAGAGCATGGCCTTGAAGTAAGCGTGGGTCATCAGGTGAAATAATCCAGCACTGTACGCGCCCACGCCCATCCCCATCACCATGTACCCGAGCTGAGAAATGGTGGAGTAGGCAAGGCTTTTTTTAATGTCGTTTTGGGTAATGGCAATGGTGGCACCCATGAAGGCGGTAAATGCCCCTGTCCAAGCAATGATGTCCATGACGATAGGGAGTTGCTCAAAGACCGGGAACATACGGGCAATGAGAAACACTCCCGCCGCCACCATTGTTGCCGCGTGGATCAGTGCCGAAATGGGGGTGGGACCTTCCATGGCATCGGGAAGCCAGACGTGCAGGGGAAATTGGGCGGATTTGGCCACCGGACCGAGAAACACAAGGATGGCCAGAATGGCGGCCAACTGCGAAGAGAGCAAGCCACTGTTTAGTAACTCGGTGAGGCGATCGCCCATTTCACCAAATTCAAAGGTACCGGTTGCCCAAAAGAGACCCACCATCCCCAGCAGCAGGCCAAAGTCGCCAACGCGATTGGTAACAAACGCTTTTTGAGCCGCTTCTGCCGCACTTTTGCGGTCGTACCAAAACCCCACCAGTAGGTACGAGCACATCCCCACCAGTTCCCAGAAAATATAGACCTGTACCAAGTTAGGGCTGACCACTAACCCCAGCATCGAGGAGCCAAACAGGCTGAGGTAGGCATAAAACCGTACATACCCCGGATCGTGTGCCATGTAGCCATCGGTGTAGAGCATCACCAGAAACGCAACGCTGGTAACCACCACGAGCATCATGGCTGCGAGGGGGTCAATGACATAGCCCATGACGATATGCAGGCTGCCCGCTGCCGCCCATTCAATCATCTGGGTATAGGGAGCGTGCCCGTGGCTTTGGCTCCACAAAATGGCGAGGGAATGGCCAAGGGCGATCGCCATGAGAGCCATGATGAAAATGGCGCTGGGTCGCCGCAGGCGGCTGGTGGTCTCAGAGAAGGAAATGAGGCCAAAACCAACAACTAAGGCACCCAGCAAGGGTAAGACGGGAATGAGCCATGCGTATTGATACAGGGGTTCCATGTGTGCAACCTAACCTTGAGCTGATCTGCTCTATCTAGGGATATACTCTAGGTCTATGGGGACTTTAGTAGGTATTAATCGCTAGTCTAGGCAAAACCCTTTACATTCTGCCATATCCCCTCACGAACACGGGTAGTGGTGCTGGTTACAGAAAATTACAAAACAGATTTTCTTTAGATTTGGTCAGGCCTTGGGGGCACGATGGAAAGAGAGGCGATCGGGAACGTGGGCTGCCGCGACTGCCGTCAATAATTTCTATGGTTGATTTGAGGTAACTTGAAGCGATGACGGTTGTACACGTACATTTGCTGTGGGGGGGAGTACTCCGGCAATGGGGTTTGATTGCCCTAGGGGCGATCGCCGTGGTCTTTTTTCCCCGATGGGTTACTGCTCAAACTGTACCCGATCCCGCTATGGTGCAGCGGGTAGAAAACGCCACCTTTGTCCTCGGACAGTTTAGCTTCAATAACAATCAACGCATTCCGCCACGGATTATCCAGCGGGCACAGGGGATTGCCATTGTTCCCAATGTTGTGCAAGCTGGGTTCCTCTTTGGTGGTCGCCGTGGGGCAGGCATTTTGCTAGTGCGCGACAACAATAACGATTGGAGTAAACCCGCCTTCATCACCATTACTGGCGGCAGTTTTGGCCTGCAAATTGGTGCCCAGTCCAGCGATGTCATTTTGGCCTTTATGGATAAATCCGTTGTCCTGCGCAGTTTAGCGCAGTCCTTTCGGCTGGGGGGCAATGTCTCGGTGGCTGCCGGACCTGTGGGCGGCGATATTGTCAGCCCTACGGATCCTAGCCCTCAAGTCTATTCCTATGCCCGCAATGCTGGGTTGTTTGCCGGGGTTGCCATCGAAGGGGCAACCATTAGCTTTGACCGCAATGCCAACACCCGCTTCTATGGCCAGCGCAACCTGACACCAACTCAAATTTTCGAGAATGCTGTTGCGCTGCCGTCCCCGCCGGTACTCAACGGTCTGTACAATGCCCTAGCGCGTGCTGCCCGTTAAAAAACCTATCCTAGGTATAAGCAGAACCTGATCGCAGTGCCCCCATTAAACGAAAACGCGGGTGATATGATATGGGGGACTCAATCAATGCGCGGATAGTTATGGATCTGGTAACACTGGCGGCACAGTTGAATGCGGGTACCATTGTACCTGAGACAATTGTTATTGTTACTCTTCTCATCGTCCTTCTTGCCGATCTGATTCAGGGGCGCAGCGCCGATCGCTGGACTCCCTACTTGGCGATCGCTGGCTTGGCCGGTGCAGTGTTGGCCATGATTCCGCAATGGGGACAGGCAGAGACGGCGAGCTTCTTGGGCAGCTTCCGCTCCGATAACCTCAGCCTTGTCTTTCGCGGCTTGATTGCCCTGTCGGCCTTGGGCACAATTTTGATGTCCATTCGCTACGTGGAGCAAACCGGTAGCTCCTTGGGCGAATTTATGACGATTTTGTTAACGGCCACTGTTGGCGGTATGTTTGTGTCCGGTGCCGAAGAGCTAGTCTTTATCTTTATTGCCCTTGAAACCCTGAGTATTGCCTCCTACCTATTAACTGGCTATACAAAGCGCGACAGCCGCTCTAACGAAGCTGCCTTGAAGTACTTGCTGATTGGTGCAGCGAGTTCCGCTATCTTCCTATACGGGTCGTCCCTCCTTTACGGCCTCTCCGGTGGGCATACCCACTTACCCGAAATTGCCCACGCCTTATCCTCCCAATCCCTTGGCTTAGTCGTGGCCTTGGTGTTTGTGATTGCTGGCATTAGCTTCAAAATTTCCGCTGTGCCCTTTCACCAGTGGACGCCAGATGTCTATGAAGGGGCACCGACCCCTGTTGTCGCCTTTCTCTCGGTTGGGTCAAAGGCAGCGGGGTTTGCCTTGGCCATCCGCTTTTTGACCTTGGCCTTTCCCAGTGTGACGGCGCAATGGCAGTTAATCTTTACGGTACTGGCCATTCTCAGCATGATCTTAGGCAATATTGTTGCCCTTGCCCAAACCAGTATGAAGCGGATGCTGGCCTACTCCTCCATTGCCCAAGCGGGGTTTGTGATGATTGGCTTTGTGGTGGGCACCGAAGCAGGCTATGCCAGTATGCTGTTTTATTTGCTGGTCTATCTGTTCATGAATTTGGGCGCCTTTACCTGTGTGATCCTGTTCTCACTGCGTACGGGCACCGATCAAATTAGTGAGTATGCGGGGCTGTACCAAAAAGATCCACTGCTGACCCTTGGTTTAAGCCTCTGTCTGCTGTCCTTGGGCGGCATTCCTCCCCTAGCGGGGTTCTTTGGCAAAATTTATCTGTTCTGGGCTGGTTGGCAGGCGGGAGCCTACGGTCTGGTGATTTTGGGGCTATTGACCAGTGTGGTCTCGATCTATTACTACATCCGCGTTGTCAAGATGATGGTGGTCAAGGAACCCAAGGAAATGTCCGTGGCAGTGCAACGCTATCCAGAGGTCTCGTGGTCTGCTTTTGGGATGCGTCCTTTGCAGGTAGGGCTAGTGACGATGGTGGTGGCCACCTCTTTGGCCGGGATTCTGGCCAACCCAATCTTTAACTTGGTGAATACCGCGATCCTTGATGTGCCGAGTGTGGCGGCTCAGCCCCTCAGTGTTGAGGTGGCCTATCAGCCGCTCCAATCCCCCTAAGCTTAACGATGATTTAACTGGGATCGCTGGCATCCTCTGGCACAATCGGGGGATGATTTGGGGAAGGGATGATGCTGGGGCAAATTAGCGTGAAGGAGCTGGCGCAGCGGCTGGCTAGTGAGGCGCAGGTGCTGCAACTTGTCGATGTTCGTGAACCCTCAGAGTGGGCGATCGCCCACCTCCCTCACTTTAGGTTGTTACCCCTGAGCCAGTTTGCCGAGTGGTCACCCCAAATTTGCCAGATTCTTGATCCGGCCAAAGAAACCCTAGTGCTGTGTCACCATGGGGTACGCTCCGCCCAAATGGGTCACTGGCTTGTGCAGCAGGGCTTTTKCAATGTCAAGAACATTGTCGGTGGCATTGATGCCTACGCTACTGCGGTTGATCCCACCCTACCCCGCTATTAATCTTGATTAATCTTGTTGTTGCCTCAGGAGATTCTCCATGACTCTAAAAGTTGGCATTAATGGCTTTGGCCGCATTGGTCGCCTAGTTCTACGGGCTGGCTTAGCCTGTAACACTATCGAATTTGTCGGCATTAACGATCTCGTTCCTGCGGATAACCTTGCTTACCTGTTTAAGTACGATTCCACCCACGGTATCTATGGCGGCAGTGTCAAGGCAACGGGCGATGGCATTGAGATTGATGGCCGCTTTATTCCCTGCACCGCTATACGCAACCCCGCCGAATTGCCTTGGGGAAAAGTGGGAGCAGATTATATTGTGGAGTCAACTGGACTGTTTACGGGGTTTGAGGGGGCGACTCAGCACCTACAGGCAGGGGCAAAGCGCGTCGTCATTTCGGCTCCGACGAAGGATGCGGATAAGGTAAAAACCATTGTGGTGGGTGTGAACCACGATACCTTTGATCCGGCGGTGGATGTTGTGGTCTCCAATGCCAGTTGCACAACGAATTGTCTGGCGCCAGTGGCTAAGGTGCTCCACGAGCAGTTTGGCGTGGCGGAAGGGTTAATGACCACCGTCCACTCGGTAACTGCCACCCAGCCTACTGTGGATGGCCCCAGTAAGAAAGACTGGCGCGGTGGGCGCGGTGCTGGCCAAAATATTATTCCTGCCTCCACCGGAGCGGCCAAGGCGGTGACATTGGTGCTCCCGCAACTGAAGGGTAAGCTAACGGGGATGGCCTTTCGGGTGCCTACTCCCGATGTGTCTGTGGTGGATCTGACCTTCAAAACAGAGACAGCAACCAGTTATGCCGAGATCTGTGCTGCGATGAAGGCTGCCGCCGCAGGGGAACTCAATGGCATTCTGGGCTATACCGAGGAGGCGGTTGTCTCCAGCGACTTTATTGGGGATGGCCGCTCCAGTATTTTTGATGCCACCGCTGGCATTGAGCTAAACAGCAACTTTTTCAAGGTGGTGGCATGGTATGACAACGAGTGGGGCTACTCGAATCGCGTGGTGGACTTAATGAAGGTTATGGCCACGAAAGAGGGCTTGCTCTAGCGGCCTTGGGCGTGCAGCGCGTTAATGCAGCGGCAGCAGTCTTGGGTAGTGGCTTCTAGGTGATGGCGATCGCCACTTAAGGGAGGGGCAATCGGCTCACCAATGCGGACGGTAATTGGCACGGGTCTGGGAAATCGCCCCTTGGCAAGGATCTCCTGAGTTCCCCACAGGCATACTGGCAGCAGGGGGGCTTGGGCTTTAGCTGCAATAAGCGCCGCCCCCAGCTTGGGATCGTAGATGCGACCGTCCGCAGTGCGGGTGCCTTCGAGAAAGACGCCTACGACCCAGCCTTGATCGAGGGCGTGCAAAGCCGCTTGCAGGGCACGGCGATCGCTAGCACCCCGCTTGACGGGATAGGCACCATACCACCGAATCAGGGTGCGCAAAATAGGCACGCGAAAGAGTTCTTCCTTCGCCATCCACGCCACGGGTCGCCGCACACAGTTGGAAATCAGGGGAGGGTCAAAGTAGCTAGCATGATTGGCCACCACCACCAACGGCCCCCGCTGGGGAACGTGGTGCGCGCCATAGATGCGCCCGCGAAAGTAGGTGTGCAGCACGGGGCTGACCACTGACCACTTGAACAGATGGTACAACACCAGACTAATGAAGGGTTCGCGATCGCGGGGCACAGCGACGACTCCTAGGCGGGCAAGGTAGCGATGGAGCAAACCCCCGTCACATTAATGTCTGGGGTGGTGCGCTTGACTAAGCCTGCTAGGACAGCCCCCGGCCCGACTTCTAAAGCTTGGGTCACCCCTGCGGTAGCCAAGGCATGGCAGGTCTCTACCCAGCGAACGGAACCCGTCATTTGCTGGCGTAGGCGCTCTTTAATAACGCTGGCCTCGGTTGTGGGGTGGGGCTCCACATTGTTTAAGACCGGCATCACTGCATCGTGGAAGGTACAGTTCCCTAAGACGCTGGCAAATTCCGCCGCCGCTTCTGCCATAAAGGGGGAGTGAAAGGCGCCGCTGACATTGAGGGGCACTGCCCGCTTCACCTTGACTTGGGTCAGGAGGGTATCGACGGCAGCAGGGGTGCCTGAGATCACCACTTGCCCGGGATGATTATCGTTGGCCAGCACGACATCAGGGGTGGTGGCGATCGCCGCCAACAGCGCATCGCGATCAAAGCCAATGAGCGCCACCATTTTGCCGCCCCCGGCAGCATTCATCAGTTCAGCGCGTTTTTGCACCAGCTTCAGACCCGTCACAAAGTCAAAGACATCGGCAGCATACAGCGCCACGTACTCCCCTAAGCTATGGCCTGCCACAACGTCTGCTGTTGCGCCACGGTCTTTGAGGGCATCCACCAACAGACTCTCCACCACAAACAGACTTGGCTGCGTATAAAGGGTTTGATCTAAATTACCCGTGGTTCCGGCACAGCAGTCGAGCACCGACCAGCCTAGGATCGATGCTGCCAGATCACAGCGTTCCTGAGCGGGGGGATAGGCCTCCAGTAAATCCGCCATCATACCGCTGTGCTGCGAGCCTTGGCCGGGAAACAACCATGCTGTTTTTGTCATGCGTGCTGCTCAACCTAGAATATCGAGAACGGGGTGCAGGTCACCCACTGGTTTTCTAGCCTACGGGCAGTTTTTTTTATTTAAGCATCAAAAATTAAATATCTAGACTCTCCAAGGCCAACTGCGGGCCATAGGTCTCAATAAATTCGCGCCGGGGTGCGACGCGATCGCCCATGAGAATTGTAAAAATGCGGTCGGCTTCAGCCGCATCCTCAATTTCCACCAGCTTCAGGATCCGGGTTTGGGGGTTCATGGTAGTTTCCCATAGCTGCGCAGGCATCATTTCCCCTAGTCCCTTAAAGCGTTGGATGGTGTAGTTGGCATTCTCCGGAAACGTAGCCAGTTGCTGTTGCAGTTCGCGATCGCTATAGCAGTAAAAATGCTGTCGCCCCCGCTCCACCTTATAGAGAGGAGGGCAGGCAATGTACACAAAGCCACGGTTAATGAGTTCTTGTTGATAGCGGTAGAAAAATGTCAGCAGGAGGGTACGAATATGGGAGCCATCCACATCCGCATCGGTCATCAAGATCACCTTGTGGTAGCGCAGCTTATCTGGATCAAATTCCTCCCCCTTGACCCCTAAGCCCAAGGCGGTAATTAAGGCTTGCACTTCGTTGTTTTTGTAAATTTTGGCATCATCGGTTTTTTCGATATTCAGGATCTTGCCCCGTAGCGGTAGAATCGCTTGAAAGCGGCGATCGCGCCCTTGCTTGGCGCTGCCTCCCGCAGAGTCGCCCTCCACAATGAAAATCTCCGATTCTGATGCATCTCGGGAGCTACAGTCTGCCAGCTTACCGGGCAGGGTTGAAGACTCCAACACCGACTTGCGTCGCACCATTTCCCGCGCTCGCCGGGCGGCTTCTGCGGCATTAAAGGCCTGAATGGCTTTTTCGAGGATGGTATCCGTCACACTGGGGTGAAAATCAAGGTACTCGGTGAGGGCTTCCCCCACAATGGAGTCCACAATCCCCCGTACCTCGGTATTGCCCAGTTTGGTTTTAGTTTGCCCTTCAAATTCGGGGTTGGGAACTTTCACCGAGATAATGGCGGTTAAGCCTTCACGGATATTTTCCCCCGCTAAATTGGCGTCATTTTCCTTGAGTTTATTCCGCTTGCGGCCAAAGGTATTGAGGGTGCGGGTGAGGACGGCCTTTAACCCCTCCATGTGGGTGCCCCCATCCACAGTACGAATGTTGTTGGCAAATCCCAGCAAGTTCTCGCTGTAGGCATCGGCACACCATTGCAGCGCTGCCTCTACCTGCACATCATTTTTTTCCCCTTGGACGTAAATAATTTCTGGGTGCAGGGGGTCTTTTTCCTGCACCATATAGCGAACGTATTCGCGAATGCCGCCTTCGTAGCAATAGGTTTCCCGCAGAGGAGGGGTGGGGCGTAAATCCTGAAACTCAATCTGAATACCAGCATTGAGATAGGCCAATTCCCGCAGGCGAGTCATCAGGACTTTGGCATCAAAGTCGATGGTTTCAGTAAAAATTTGCCGATCGGGAAAGAAGGTGACGGATGTGCCTCGGCGCTGGGTGGTATCCGGTGTTTTCTCAAGGGCAGTGATGGGCACCCCCCGCTCGTAGCGTTGACGGTGCATGGCGCCACCCCGCCACACCGTGACTTCCAGCCATTCCGAGAGGGCATTGACGACAGAGACCCCAACACCGTGCAACCCACCGGAGACCTTGTAGCCGCCATCCCCAAATTTGCCACCCGCATGGAGAACCGTCATCACCGTTTCCACCCCAGACACGCCGGTATCTGGATGGGTATCGGTGGGGATCCCACGGCCATTATCGGTGACGGTGACCGAGCCATCCGCATTAATCTGCACTAAAATAAGGGAGCAGTATCCTGCTAAGGCCTCATCAACAGCGTTGTCCACCACTTCATATACCAAGTGATGGAGTCCTTTGGGGCCTGTACTACCGATGTACATTCCCGGACGGGTTCGCACTGGTTCAAGGCCTTTGAGCACCCGTAACTGGGCAGAAGAATACTCGGCGGTCATGACAACTCCCTAACTGCGATGTCAGTGGGGCAAATAATGGTTTGGCTTGCCCTCAGGTTAAATCTGACCTAAATTTTAACATGGAAGGGTTATAGGCGATTCTAGGAAATTTTCAGGCTGTATTTGTGTGGGGGATGCAGGCTTAATTGTTATCGCGGGGGCAACAGCCACGGGGAAATCGGCCTTGGCGATCGCCCTCGCCGAGGTGCTCGACACAGTGATTTTAAGTGCCGATTCGCGGCAAGTCTATCGTGGCTTTGACATTGGCACCGCCAAGCCAACGGCGGCAGATCAAGCGCGGGTGCGCCACCATTTGCTGGATATCTGTGACCCCACCGACCCCTTGACCCTAGGTACCTATCAACAACAGGCGCAAGGGTTGATTGCCGAGTACCACGCTCAGGGCATTACCCCAGTGCTAGTTGGGGGAACTGGGCTGTATATCCGCAGCATTACCCAGGGGTTACGGATGCCCGATGTGCCACCGCAGCCAGACTTGCGCGCCCAATTACGCCACTACGGCCAATCCCAGTGCTATCAGTGGCTCCAGCAGGTGGATCCCCAAGCAGCGCAGCGCATCCATCCCCACGATCAGGTGCGGACCTTGCGGGCGCTGGAGGTCTATTACACCACAGGGATACCACTGACTCAACAACAGCAGCGGCAGCCGCCAGACTATCCGGTGTGGTATTTCGTCCTTGGCGGGGGCGATCGCCAGCGGATTGCCCAGCGGACTCACCAGATGGTAGCGCAGGGGTGGCTCGCAGAAATTCGGCGGTTACAGGCACAGTACGGGGATGATCTACCTCTGCTCGATACCTTGGGCTACCGGGAAATGCGCCAACACTTGCGGGGAGAGATCACCTTAAGCGAGGCCATTGAGTTAACCGTGCGTCATACCCAACAGTTTGCCAAGCGTCAGCGCACCTGGTTTCGCCAAGAACCCAATGCCCTGTGGGTGCTGGGCACCACCCTCGAAGCGCAAATGGCTGAGATCCTAAGCCATCTCCCTTAGAATCTTTTGCGATCCCACCCGCGAGTAGCCGAGCACCACCTCCACAAAACGCTGAATGAGGCGGTTGGCATGGGGGGKGGGCTGAGCACTGTCCTTGAGGCGAGCTAAGGCATGACCGTCTAAATGATAGCGATCGCAGTAGCGGGTGATCCGGGCAATCAAATCCCGATCATTCACCTCCGGGTGAAACTGAAACCCATAGAAGGGTTTGCCCGCCAAGCGAAAGGCATGATAGGGGCAGCGCTCACTGTAGGCCAGTAAAATCGCTCCTTGGGGCAGCCTGAGGGCGCGCTCTTGGTGCCCAGAAATCGCCAAAAAGGGATTGGGACACCCCTGAAACAGTGGATCCTGCTCTCCCTCTGGTGTGAGATACATCGCATAGGTGCCCATCTCCATGCGATCGCGATCCACAATCACCTCGCCGCCCAACGCCTGCACCGCCAACTGAAAGCCAAAACAGGAGGCGAGCACCGGAATATCCTGCTCAATGCAGGCCAAAATCAAGGCCATAGCAGGGGGCACAAAGCGGTACACCTGCGGCTTGAGTACCGTTGCATCACTAGAGCCGCCAATAAACAGCGCGTCAAACCCTTGAATACAACTGGGGGCAAAATCAGGACACTCAAAGCCGTTTAATACCGTAAATTGACTGCGATCTAGGCCACTAAACGCCACGAACTCTGCTAGCTCTTCTGCTTGGGTCAGTGCATCCCCGCGAGCCTGAAGTAATAGAATCCGTGGTGCGGGCGCAGTCATGATTTTGTTAGCTCAGAACGGATTGGGCTATTTACGGCGTTCAATGGGCTGGGGGGKGGGGGGGCGATCGCGATCGATGTGGTTCGGCTGCAGAAACACTTCATAAAAGCCCACCATTTGTTTTAGGGTGGGATGGCGCAGGGTTTTGCCAGACATCCCATAGGCAATGGCTAGCCCACAGGCTCCCTTGCCCTTTGCTATCGCCCTAAACCATTCGTCCAGCTCTGCCACCTCCCGTGAACTGAGGGTCTGGCACATCCAGAAATGATTTGCGTTCGTTTGCAGCAGTACAAGAGAGTCAGAGCCACGATCACCATGGGACACAAGCGTCAGATGGTGCACCCCTCCTTCACTAGCAAGCGCCCCTGCTATCGCTAGGGCTTGGGGCTTTGTGGTTTGGATGATGAGGATGGGGTAGCGCTCAACGGTGGCAGGGACTGTCCCGGGCTGATAATAGCTTACTGCTTGGCGCAATTCAGTAAGAGACTCTGGCGTTTCAAACCGAAAGAGCGTGTAGAAGTCTGCTGGAATAGTTTTAATTTCAACAGGTGCTAACTCCTGCTCCTTAGCGGCCATATCCTGCTGCATCTGCTCCAGTAAGTCCGGGTCGGTACTTACTTGCACCTGATAGCTCAGGGCAGAGTGGAGCGGGGAAGAAATGGTTAGGGGCATTTCAATACTTGGATAAGCATTGCGACGGAACTTTTTACCGTGCCGCTGCCAAAACTGGATCAGGGCATCGAGCACCACATAGACCATTTCCGCTTCTTCAGGGGCAAAGAAGTGGCGCACCCCTTCCAGGGGATGAACAACGCCCACATCAAACATGTAATATTGCCCCTTCAGTTGAAAGAAGGCGTGGTCTAGGGCATCGACGGTATCGGCAACTTCAAAATTAAGCAGGAGGCAATCTTGATCTAAAAGGCTGGGGTCGTCGTACTCGTCGTCGTCATCCTCCTCGGCAACAGCCGGTGCCGTCATGGCTCGCTGCCAAAAGTCCCAAAAGGCCTTTTCCCCCCGATAGAGCATGACACCAAACTCGCGGTTCATGCTGTCGCTTTCGCGATTAATAAACAGAGCAATCAATGTGGGCGACTCCCAAGACTCACAGTAGAGTTTTAGGGGTTGCATATTACATAGATGCTGACAAAGATCGAGTTCAGCAAAGGCTTTGACTTTAGGTAGAAAAAGCTCTGCGTATTCTGGTGGCAGGACGTCTTGCTCTTCTGCCTCGTCAATTAACTCTGACTCCATAAAGGCAAAAAATTCCTGTAGCAAAGGAATATCTTTGCTGTACTGCACCTCAATTTCGAGGGGAAGGAGGATACCCCGCAAGAAAAACTGTAGTTCTAAATCGTTAACAATAATTGTCTGCGGTCGGCAGGGGGAATTTTTGGGATGGGGGTGCTCCATTGCCTGCACCAACAGCCGCATCAGTTGTTGCTTGCTAAAGGGGTGCTCCACAACTTCCATGCTGCGAACAGACTGACTGTTGGCATCTAGCCATGCACCGCAGTAGGCTTCGGTATCATCAGCAACAAAGGCACAGACTCCACCAACCCACACCGTTGGGAATTGGGGTAAATTCAGCAGGCGGCGGCAGGTGGCAGCAGGTAAAGTCACAAAAACAGTACACGTAATAACGGGTAGATACTTTTCTACTTTACCGCACTATACGTATAGGCTATGTAGGGGTCGCGCTACCCGTCACTTGCTGTGCGTGCCACTGGCGATTATCTTAGGGGTGACGAGTTAGTAGGTCAGCCACTAGCGATGAAAGCACAGGTGTTCCGAGGGGTGAACCAGCTTAGCTACGAGGAGTTACCCATTCCGGAAATTGCAGCGGATGAGGTGCTGGTACGGGTTAAGGTGGTGGGGTTGTGCCAGTCGGACATTAAAAAAATCCGCTACCCTCTCTATGAGCCACCGCGCATTTTTGGGCATGAAACAGCCGGGGAAATTGCTGCCGTGGGGGCAGCGGTAAAGGGCTGGCAGGTGGGCCAGCGGGTTGTGGTGATGCACCACATCCCCTGTATGCACTGTACCTACTGCCTGAATGAAAACTATTCGATGTGCCATGTCTATAAAACGATTACAACAACCGCAGGGTTTATTCCCAGCGGCGGTGGGTTTGCTGAATACGTGAAGGTTCCCGGTCACATTGTGCAGCACGGTGGGCTGATTCCAATTCCTGAGGACATCAGCGATGAGCAAGCTAGTTTTGTGGAGCCGACGAACTGCTGCCTGAAGGCGGTCAAGAAGGCGGGGATTGCCCCCGGTCAAACGGTGCTGATTACCGGCGCCGGACCAATTGGTCTGATGTTTATTATGCTGGTGAATCTGTTTGGGGCACGGGCGATCGCCACCGATTTACTCCCCTCCCGCATTGCTAAAGCCAAAGAAGTGGGTGCTGCTGCTGCCTTTGATGCCCGGGATGCGGATCTCAATGCCAAGATTCAAGCGCTCACCCAAGGATTAGGGGTGGATGTCAGTTTGTTGGCCGTTCCGAGCGAGAGCGCCTTTTTTCAAGCCCTGGAGTGCACCCGCAAGGGGGGCAAAATTCTCTTCTTTGCTGAATTTCCCGATGAAGTGGAGATTCCCCTCAATCCCAATGTTCTTTATCGCCGGGAAATCGATCTCCTCGGCAGCTATAGTTCCTCCTATCGCCTTCAGTCCTTGGCCAGTGACATTATTTTTAATCGTCGTATTGATGTGGATGCCCTCATCAGCGATCGCTATCCCTTGGCAAAGCTGGCTGAGGCCGTCGAGCAGGCCGTCTCCCCCACCGCCGACACCTACAAGATTCTCATCTATCCGGATGCCTAATGCACGCGCTTTCTCTCCCCACGTGGGTTATTCATATTTCCAGTGTCCTTGAGTGGATAGCCGCCATCTGGTTTGTGCAGCAACTCCATCGATACCGCCCCCAAGAAGGCTGGCGATGGTTAGCCTGGGCAATGCTGCCGGCGCTTGTTAGTGCGATGTGTGCCTGTACATGGCATTACTTCGATAATGCCCCTCGTCTGGCATGGCTTGTGGATCTGCAAGCAATTCTCACCTTTGTCGGCAACTGCACCCTGTGTCTTGCAGCCGCATGGCTGTGGTGGCGGGGGCGGCAACGCTATCGTCCTGACAGGATTGATTGAAATTGGCAGTTCTTAAAGACTTCCAGTATGCTGTTATCATGCTTGCCTCACGGAATGATTGGATTGCGTATCACAATTGGCAGCTCTGAGCCGGTACCTAGCGTAGAGCAAGGAGAAACGTTTCCCCGTCAATCCATCCCTGAACGCCGAGACTGAGGACGTGCGGAGGTCGCCATGGACAGTAGTACCCAACTGACTGGTTTGTTTGTTATCACAGTCGTTCTGGGCATTGGTGCGCAAGTCGCTGCCCAGTGGTTACGCCTGCCCAGCATTGTGCTGCTATTGTTGGCTGGAATTCTCTGCGGCCCCAGCGGTTTGGGGTTAGTGCATCCGGACATATTGGGGGACGGCCTAGAGGTACTTGTGCCCCTGTGTGTAGCGCTCATTCTGTTTGAGGGGGGATTAAGTTTAGACCTCAGCCGTGCCGATCAAGATATTACCGGTAGCCTCTGGAAGTTGGTGACTGTAGGGGGCCTAATCACCCTTGTCGCGGGTGCGATGGTGGCTCACTGGATTGGTGATTTTCCGTGGCGCATTGCCTTTTTGTACGCCTCGCTTGTGGTTGTGACCGGGCCCACGGTCGTAGGACCGCTGCTGCGGCAGGKGGGGGTTGAGCACAAGCTGGCGGTAATCCTTGAAGGGGAAGGGGTATTAATTGATCCCATCGGCGCTATTTTGGCGGTGGTGGTGCTGAATGTGGTGCTAGAGCAAGACCTCGGGGTGGCGGCGATCGCCACGGGAATGGCACAGCGACTGGCCACTGGGGCAGTCATCGGCGGTGTTGGCGGCTGGCTCTTGAGCCGATTTTTGCGCTGGGCGTGGTTTTTAGAGGACGAGCTACGAAATCTGGTGGTGTTGGCGGTACTGTGGGGGCTGGTGTGGCTCTCCCAGGAAATGGTGAGTGAATCGGGACTAATGACTGCTGTTGTCTTTGGGCTGATGCTGCGCTGGTGTGAAGTGCCCGGCGAGCGGCTGTTGCGGCGGTTCAAAGGACAACTCAGTACCCTCTCCATTTCAGTGCTCTTTGTGCTTTTAGCCGCTGATCTGTCCATTGCTAGCTTAAGGGAGCTAGGGGGGGCGGGGATATTAACGGTTCTGTGGTTAATGCTGGTGATTCGCCCCTTGGTGGTAGCGGTGTGTACGTGGGGCAGTGATCTAAGCTGGCAGCAAAAGGCCTTTTTGAGTTGGATTGCCCCGCGGGGGATTGTTGCTGCCTCGGTGGCATCGTTGTTTGCCATTACCCTCACCAATGCTGGGATCAGTGGCGGTGATGCCATCAAAGCTCAAGTGTTCCTGACGATTTTGATGACGGTCTTTGCCCAAGGCTTAACAGCCCGCTGGGTTGCTACCAAGCTCAATGTGCGGGCACAAGGAGCCTCTGGGGTATTGATTGCTGGGTGTACTCCCTTGGGTCGTCTTCTCGCACGACTATTGCGCGATCGCGGTGAAGAAGTGGTGATGATTGACACCGATGCCGAAGCCGTAGAAATTGCCCGCAAAGAACACGTGCCGGTGTACCTTAGCAGTGCCCTTGACTTAAATATTCTGCAGGAGGCGGGGATTACCCAATTGGGAACCTACTTGGCCGTTACCAAAAATACTGAAGTCAATGCTGTTTTAGCGCAGCGAGTCCTCGAAGAATTTCACCCACCCCGGGTCTTAGCTGCCCTGAGTCTTGAGGAGTGCCCCCTCGGCATGAGTGCGGCCTTTACCTCCCAACTCTCGATCAAAGCGTGGAATCAATATATCGCGACTGAGGCAGTACGGATTGGTGAACTGGTGATCGAGGAGGAGCAATCCCATCTGCAACGGGATCACCTTGATGCGCTGATCCGCTCCGGAAAAGTTCTGCCGCTATTGGTGGAGCGTCCCGAGGGGCTGCGCATTGTCCGAGCGAATGAAGAATGGCAGCCCGGCGATCGCCTCATCTATTTGCTGCACAATCCCAAACCCCATACACTACCGCAGGCGCTCATCTCTGGCTGGCCCGTCAATACCCACGTGGAATCTGTATTGGTGCCCAGTGAAACACCATCCCCCCAAGGAACCTGAAGCAGCAATTCCCGTCATAGGGCGTAACCATCTAACCATGGCTATGGTGATTGCCCCAGTGTGGAGACCCTGAGCAGGCTCTGCAGGGGTCAAGCCTTGCAAAATTTTTGCAGAAATTGTTCAACTTTTTGGAGATGTTGCGATGCACAACATAGCACAGCGCGGCATGGCGTTTTTTAGCTGCGGTTTACTCAGTTCAGGGACTCTTGCCACCCTCTTGATGACTCCTGTTCAGGCGCAATCCCGCTTTATAGATACTCAAAATACATGGGCGCAAGCCTGTATTGATCACTTGGCCAGCCGCAATATTATTAGCGGTTACCCCGATGGCACCTTTCGCCCTAATGCCGCCGTGACGCGAGCGGAGTATGCCGCCATGCTGGGGAAAGCTTTTCCCAATGCACCCGTGGTGCGCACCCCCAGTACCTTTAACGATGTTCCCAGTAATTTCTGGGCGTTTAGTGCCATTCAAAATGCAACCCGTACTGGATTTTTGAGCGGCTATCCGGGGAATGTCTTTCAACCCAATCAAAATATTCCCCGAGTACAGGCGGTAGTGGCCTTAGCCAGTGGCCTGCAGTATCCTGCCCCAGCCTCTGTGGAGGCAACCTTGGCTCAATTCAGTGATGCAACGGCGATTCCCGAGTATGGGCGTTCGGGGGTGGCGGCAGCAACCGCTAAACAAGTGGTCGTGAACTATCCCAACGTGCAATTTTTTGCCCCCAATCAACTGGCCACCCGTGCCGACATTGCTGCGTTCCTCTGCCAAGCGACTCGCACAGCCGGTGCTCAAGCCTTAGTGCCCATGCAGTATGTTGCAGGAGCCAGTGCAACCCCCATGGCTCTATCGGCAGGCCAACGAATTCCGGCTCGCTTCCCCGATGCTGAGCGCATTATTGTTACTCCCAAGGAAACTGTGCCGATTCGTCTGGTGGCGGCGGCGGATGTCCGCGATAGCCAAGGTCGAGTAGTGATTCCCAGCGGTAGCGAAATCTATGGCCAAATTCAACCCTCTCAAGGCGGCTCTCGGTTCGTGGCCAATACGGTAGTCATTAATAACCAGCAGATTCCCCTAGCGGCAACCTCAAATGTAGTCAAAAAAATTCGCGATACCCGCGATCCCGATATTGGGAATGTCTTTCGCAATGCGGCGATCGGTGCTGCTGTCGCGGCAGGGATTTCTGGCTTGGCGGGCGATCGCACCATTACTCCCCTAAAAGTGCTAACGGGGGCAACCGCTGGCGCAGCCATTGAAACAAACCAAGGTCGTCCAGCAAGCTCTGTTGTCCGTGACTCCCTCATTGGGGCGGCCTTGGCCACGGGTGCCTCTGCTGTTATTGGCGATCGCCAGATTACCCCAGAAAAAGTCATTACCGGTGCGGCTGCCGGCGCAACCATTGGTGGGGTGATTGATCCTGCGGTTCGTCGTGTTGTGGTTATTGATGCTAATACGGATTTAGGGTTGACCTTAACACAGTCTTTCACTGTGACACCCTAAGACTTAGCGGGGTCTCCACCTGCTCCCTAGTCTGATGGCTCCAAGGGCTCGCTCATAGCTAATTGACAGGCAGCCAAACTTGCCGTGTTATACATCTGCTGTAAACAATTCATTAAGTGAGAGGCCTCACCGGCATTCTCGTGGGGAAGGGGGAGGAGCACCGACAGGACAGCATCCGGTTGCCCTAGGGGCACAAGCACTACCAAATCGGCAGGAAGTGGGGCAGTGTACTGCCAAAACCTAGCATCGGTTTTGGGGGGAGTATAGGTCAGTAGGGGGGGTGGGGGTAGTGGCTGGGACTCTGGAGTTGCGCGGGAGTGCCGCATCTGCCGCAAAATCTCGTCTTTGGTTCTACCTCGCAACTGAAACAGCAAAAAGGGGTCTTCCTTAAAGCGTTGACCCAGCAGGTAATAGACTGCACCAATGTGCTTACAGGGATTGACGGGATCTGGGCAATTGCAGCGGCTGTGGATATCGAACTTGGTGAAGGGGAACAAACTCAACCCCGCTTGGGTAAAGACCTCTTCAATGCTGGGGGGCAACTCTCCGGCTAAGAGTTTTGCGCTGTAGAGAGCTTGCTGAGCCATGCTGTCAATAACGTATTGCCACTGCTCAGCGGTAAAAGCATCGAGGTGTAGTGTCACATGGTAGGGGGCAGGAGCAGTTCCTTGCACTTGGGCATGCACCTGATTGCCTTTGAACTCTAGGGTTAGCACACGTCCTTCGCGCACATAAATCCGCGCCCGCTCCATCCGTCGTCGCCAGCCAAAGGATTCTAGAACACTGATCCAACGCTCACTCCACCACTGTTGGCGATCGGGCGATAACGCTTGAGGGTCAGTGGCCACAACGGCAGCCTCAGTTGGAGTTGAAGGGCTGGTGGTTGCAGGCGCCTGTTGTTGCTGCTTTTGTTTTTCCTTGAGGCTGGCAGCCTTACGGGTAATTCTTAAAATCTGGGGCTGTTTCATAGGAGGGGTGACCTTGCAAACGTTTGCGCAGACTGAAAGAATTGACCGCACGCCATCGGAGCAGGGTTGATCTCGTGCTCCGATCCTAGCCATGAATACCGCGATTCGACAAGACTGGTGCTGAGCCGTCTCCTGTTGACCACGTTCACAGTTGGGCGACAAACGCTGCTAGCCGCTCCAACCCCTTTTCTATCGTTTCAATATCCGTCGCATAGGACAGGCGAATATGATCATCCATGCCAAAGGCTTTACCTGGAATAGTGGCTACTTTGGCCTCTTCGAGGAGGCGATCGCAAAACTCCACGGAACTCAGCCCGGTTTTGGCAATGTCCACAAATAGATAAAATGCCCCTTGGGGTTGGACGCAACGCAGTTGGGGAATGCCTGTAATTCCGGCATACATCCGCTGGCGACGCTGGCGAAAGGCTGCTAGCATCTGGGCGACGCAATCTTGGCTGCCTTGGAGAGCGGCGATCGCCCCGTACTGCGCAAACGTGCAGACATTCGAGGTGCTGTGCCCCTGAATTTTTGTCGTGGCTTTAATCAGCTCAGCGGAACCAGCAAGGTACCCCACTCGCCACCCTGTCATGGCGTAGGCCTTCGCAAAACCACTGCTGACAATGGTGTAGCTAAAGGCAGCGTCGCTAACAGCACCAATACTTAAGTGTTCTGCCTCATCGTAGAGAATTTTTTCATAAATTTCATCCGACACCACCCACAACCGATGGCGCACAACGACCTCTGCCAATGCCCGAATTTCCGCTGGGGTATAGACCATACCCGTGGGGTTGCTGGGGGAGTTGAGGACAAACAGGCGGGTTTTGGGGGTGATCGCCGCCTCCAGTTGAGCGGGGGTAATGCGGTAGCCTGTTTCAGCAGTGGTGTGGACAATGACAGGCGTGCCACTCGCCAAATGCACCATTTCTGGATAGCTGACCCAATAGGGTGCTGGAATAATGACCTCATCCCCAGGGTTGATCAGCGCCAGCATTAAGTTAAAAAGGGACTGCTTGCCGCCATTGGTCACAAGAATGTTTTCAGCGGTGTAAGGGAGGTGGTTCTCAGTTCTGAGTTTGTCGGCAATGGCTTGACGTAAGGCGGGTTCGCCTGCTGCTGGCCCATAACGGGTTTTGCCTTGATCCAGAGCCATCTTAGCAGCGTCGCGGATGTGGGCAGGGGTGTCAAAGTCCGGTTCTCCGGCACTAAAGCTACAAACATCTTCCCCTGCGGCTCGCATGGCCTTTGCTTTGGCATCAATCATTAAAGTTACCGACGGCGTGACCCGCATCACCCGCGTTGCCAACTCCATCCTTACGTCTCCCTTCGGCACGGATTTTTCTACCTTATTGTAGTTGCTACCCCAAACGGCGAGGGGCTGGGGTGGCTTTACTCCAAAATTCGACAGCGTGGATCCACTAAACTGGCTTTGTGTGGTTCTCGTGGGAACCAAAATGCTGTGCGCTGACAAATGCCCACTAGCATCAGCATGACGGGCACTTCAATTAAGACCCCCACAACGGTGGCCAGTGCTGCACCAGAGTTCAGCCCAAACAATGTAACAGCGGTCGCGATCGCCACTTCAAAATGATTACTTGCCCCAATCATCGCAGCCGGAGCCGCATCTTCGTAGCAGAGCTTGAGTTTTAGCGCCGCCACATAACCTATCCAGAAAATAAGGTTGGTTTGAATAAACAGCGGTACGGCAATTAAGAAGATATGGAATGGATTATTGACAATCAATTCCCCCTTAAAAGTAAACAGCAACACCAAGGTAATCAGCAGCGCTGAAATAGCCACCGGATCGAGATATTTCAAAAACTGTTTTTCAAACCACTCGGAACCTTTGTGTTTCAAAATCCAGTGACGACTATAAACCCCACACAGCAGCGGTAACCCCACATAAATTAAAACTGACAGCATAATCGTGGCCCAAGGTACCGATAAGTGACTGGCAGACAACAGCAACCGACCCAGCGGTGCATACAAAAACAGCATCGTGAGGGAATTAATGGCCACCATCACCAGTGTTAGTCCTTGGTTTCCAAAGGCGAGGTACCCCCACATCAGCACCATCGCGGTACAGGGGGCAATCCCCAGCAGCACCGCTCCGGCAATATAGGACTGCGTGAGGGAAATCTCCTGTCCGTGAATCAGTTCTGTGCCTGCCAGCCAAGGACTGAAGAGCCACCCTAAAAAGAATTGGGCGATCGCCAACATAGTAAAAGGCTTGATCAACCAGTTCACCACTAAGGTCAGCACCACCGGTTTAGGGGTGCGAAAGGCGCGATCGATTTGGGTAAAATCAATCTTGACCATGATCGGGTACATCATGAAAAACAAACAGATGGCGATGGGAATGGATACTTGGTAAATGCTCATGGTATCCAGAGCCACAGCAACATTTGGAAATAGTCGCCCTAATGCAATGCCTACCAAAATACACAAACATACCCAAAGGGTGAGGTAGCGCTGAAATAGACCTAGCTTCATCAAAAAACCTCCGAGCCCCCACCTTGCATTAGCAGGTAGGATTTTTTGAATACTCTATTGCTACTGAATTGATGTTGATAGTTGAGACACAGATACCACTCTAGCGTAGGCTCAGCGGTGGGTCATTGACCTAATTCCTTGGGGTTGAGCCACGATACGAAAATTTGAAGCACTTAGGAGCCACTTATTGGCGAGGGTTTGGCAGCCTCTGTTGAATCTTCCAGAGGATGGCTGCCAGCCAATTCGTGCAGGTGTGTGCCACAATCGGCAAGAGTAAGTTGTGGGTGGCCACAGCACTATAGGCAAAAAGCCCACCCACAATAGTTGCCCACAGGGCATAGGGCCAGTGTTGTCGGGTTCCGGCGTGAAGAATCCCAAAACAAATAGAGGTGCCAATAATGCCCGCCCAGTTGAGACCTAAACTGGGGAGCAGTACCCCCCGAAACAGGAGTTCTTCGCTCAGGCCGGGCAACAGGCCAATCCATAGCAGATCTGGCCACGCTAAGGGAGTGAGGACAAAGGTGAGATAGGTATCGGAGGCTTGGCGATAGGACGGCCACACGGCGTAGAGAAGTCCACTTAGCCCTGTAATGCCACAGCACAACCCCAAGCCAATGCTAAACGCCCATCCGTTCCATTCAAGGGGCAGTAGCCCGCCAGCAAAGGGGGTGTATAGCCAAATGCGAGCCAAGATCAGCCAGAGGATGGCAGTGAGCGCCATGGCCACGAGAATTTGGGTACGGCTGAGGGCAGGCAAATCATCCATGAAAGCCCCTACGATTTCTGGAACTGACCAAACTGGAGGTTATAGACCTCTTCTTCTTTTTCCGAAATAAGTTTGAGATCAGAGCAGGGGCGCGCTACACACAACAGCACATAGCCCTTGTCCCGTAGGTCTGGACTTAAGCCCATGGCATCACCATGATCAACGGTGCCCTCCTGGATTTGAGCAGCACAGGTGGTGCACACCCCAGCATTGCAAGAACTGGGTAAATCAATGCCAGCGGCGGTGGCCGATCGCAAAATAGGCTTATCGGCTGCTGCTGCAAAGTGGTAGGTTTGGCCGTGGTGGGATAGTTCAATGTGGAAGGTTTGGGTCATTGCCAATCGTTAGAGCTTAAGTGTGACATCTCCCTTATTATCTCCATGAACTACCCTACCGCATAGACAGATGGGTAATTCGGCACAACTAACTCATAGCTCCATTCAGCAATGCCGGCTCTAGGCGCGGCAGTCGTGGATAGTTCCACACAGATTCTTGGCCGGGTCGCGGGGGAATGCGTTCCATGGCGGCACCCTTACGCCTTACTCTGAGGGTGACGCTCCACTAAACCCTGCTCAATCGCTAGGCGCACCAACTCCGCCCGATTGTGCACTGAGGCTTTTTGGAAGAGACTACTGACATGCTTTTCAATGGTACGGGCACTCAAGTGCAGGCGATCGCCAATTTGGGCATTGGACAGCCCCGCTGCCAACAACTCGATTACCTGCTTTTCGCGCTGGGTCATTGCTAAATGCAGCGACTGGGATGACGCTGCCGAGGGTTGCTGCTGACGCTGGCGCCATTCCACCTGCATTTGCACCAACTGAGAACGATCCAGCAAATTGCGTGCGACCGCCGCCAACTCATTCAGATCAAAGGGTTTAGCCAGATACACATCACCGCCAGTACGGTAGGCACGAATCCGCTCCTCCACTTCTGTGCGGGCAGTCAGATAAATAACGGGCAACAGCCGCAGGGACGGGTGCTGCCGCACCTGTCGCACCAGTTCATAACCATTCATGTTGGGCATGGCAATATCGGTGATCAGCAAATGGGGCTGATAGCGATGAATCATTTCTAAGGCTTGGGTACCAYCCCCCGCCGTCAAACAGCAGTATCCTAGCGACTCCAAAAATTGGCTAACCGATAGCCGAATACTGGCATCATCATCGGCAATTAAGAGCGTCAGGGACATAGCGGCTAGCTCTCAACTAAACCACAAAACTTTTCGATACAGCGAAGAAACAATTCCACACCAATACTTAGTACGGTTTCATCGAAGTCAAAGCGCGGATGATGGTGAGGAAAATCTAACCCCAGTGTGCCATTGGCAGAGCCTAAAAAGAAATAGCAGCCCGGTACCGCCTGCAAAAAGAAGGACATATCCTCGGCAGCCATGGTTTGGCAGTGGGGGGTAACGCCGGTGGGCACCTCCATCACTGACTCCGCCACAGAACGTACTAAGTCCGCCATTTTCGGATCATTGACCGTTGGTGGGTACATCCGCTGATAGTCAAATCGATAGCTAGCCCCATGGCTTTGGCAGATACCAGCAATTACCTCTTCAATGCGCTGCGGTAGCCACTCCCCCAACTCCGGCTTGAAGTAGCGCACCGTGCCGCGAAAGGTG
Source organism: Synechococcus sp. PCC 6717 (assembly GCF_022698185.1). Taxonomy (NCBI): domain Bacteria; kingdom Bacillati; phylum Cyanobacteriota; class Cyanophyceae; order Synechococcales; family Synechococcaceae; genus Synechococcus; species Synechococcus sp. PCC 6717. Next base: position 155,599 of record NZ_JAKLTV010000001.1, read on the forward strand.
GCTGTGTCCGCAATCACATTCTTGGCGGTACCGGCATGAACCGCACCGACAGAAATGACAGCGGTTTCCAGAGGATCAACATTGCGCGAGACAATGGTGTGCAAGGCGGTAATCACCTGGGCAACGACCAGCACTGTATCCACCGTAAATTGCGGCAGGGCAGCGTGTCCGCCCTTACCGTGGATGGTGCACTCGAAAAACTCTGCTGCTGCCATCAGCGGGCCACTGCGCACGCCCACCGTACCCACGGGTAAAAAATTCCACAGGTGGAGGCCAATAATGGCATCCACCTTGGGGGTATCGAGTACCCCAGCCTCAATCATGGGCTTTGCACCGCCGGGGCCTTCCTCCGCAGGCTGAAAAATAATTTTAACCGTACCGGCAAAATCGCGGTGGCTAGCAAGGTATTTTGCAGTACCGAGGGCGATCGCTGTGTGCCCATCATGGCCGCAGGCGTGCATTTTGCCCTCATGGAGTGAGCGATAGGGCGTTTCATTTTCTTCCTGCACTGGCAGGGCATCCATATCGGCACGAATTGCCAGTACAGGTCCTGGACGCAGCCCCGGAATCACCGCCACAATCCCCGTTTGCGCAATACCGCAACGGTGTTGAATTCCCCATGCCTGCAACTTGCTGTGGATAAAATCTGCCGTCAACTGCTCTTGAAACCCCAGTTCTGGACGTTGGTGGAGATACCGTCGCCATGTGACTAATTCTGGTTGTAGTGCCGCCACATCCGGTCGAAGGTGGCAGGTTAGCTGGGGAAGGTGGAAGGCCATGGCGAAAATGTTTAGAATTTGTTAAGCGTTACTTTCTAGGATAAACGATGGTCTTTACTGCTGCTAGGAAGAGGGCTGGCTGTTGACAGCCTTGCTGCTAGGGAGCTTGTGACGCACCTCCGACTGCGCAAATGGACGTACTCTGAGTCTTTTCATGGCTCTGTAAGTTTTTAACATTTTCTAATAAAAAAGCCTTCGGTTTTTTGTCTGCGAGAATTCTCACTATCTCAAAAAATAAATTACCTTGAGTAGGGTGATCAAAACCATGCTTTACACCCAAAGCATTATGCTTACTGACTCCAGCAATACTAAATGGCTGGCAAGGGAACCCTGCAAGTAAAATATCATGCTCTGGAATTTCATCAGTGGTAATTTGGGTAATATCTCCAGCAGGCATTTCAGAAAAATTGGCTGCATAAGTTATTTGGGCAAACTTATTCCACTCTGAACTGAAAACACATCTTGCTCCTGCTTGAGTAAATGCCAAACGCATCCCACCAATGCCAGCAAAAAGATCAATAAATGTTAGGCTTGTCATAGGACTAGTATGAATGCGCTATACTAGCATCTTAATTTCTAGATTAGAATCACTGAGCGGGTAATTCTTTCCTAATTATCACCTTAATTTTGAGGATCTCTTGCTGGCGGGGTGAGCATATCTAGTGACAATAATGCGCAGGCGATCGCCTTGTTGCGGCTAGAGGATCACGCAACCGTATAGGGTCGGTTCAGGCGATCCAACTGCTGCACCATCAGGCTTAGGAATAACCCCACATCCGTGACCACACCGATGGACTCCACAGAGCCACGATCTGCCAATTTTGTCACTACCGCTGGGTTAATGTCCACACACACTAACTTCACACCCGCAGGGGTCATGTTCCCCACCCCAATGGAGTGGAGCATAGACGAGAGCATCAGGATCATGTTGGCACCCTGCACCAAGCGGCTATACTCCCGCTGGGCTTGTATTAAGTCCATGAGGGTATCGGGCAATGGCCCATCATCACGAATGGAACCGGCTAAGACAAAGGGGATATTGCGCTGAACGCATTCGTACATCACGCCGCTGGTGAGAATCCCTTGGCGCACGGCCTCGGCAATACTGCCACACCGGCGAATCGTGTTAATGACCTTCAAATGGTGCCGATGCCCACCCCGGACGGGCACGCCCCGCTGCATATCAACGCCTAGGGAGGTGCCCATCATTGCTTGCTCCATATCATGAACGGCAATAGCGTTCCCCCCCAGTAGCCCTTGGACGTAGCCTTCACGGATAAGCTTCGCAAGGTGTTCACCGCCGCCGGTGTGAATCACCACTGGCCCTGCTACAACGACGACTTTACCTCCCTGATCGCGAATGCGCCGCAGTTCCCAAGCAATTTGTTCAACGACGAGTTCCACCCGCCGCTCGCTAGAAACCCCCGACCCCATAAAGGTAAATTCTTGGCTGTTGCGCTGTGAGTCGGCCTTACGCACGGTGCGAATCCCTTCGACCCCAACTACGACGCGATCGCCCACCTCTAAATCTCGCAGGAGGCGGCATTCGGCCACGGTGCCCTCTGGAGTGGAGCGCACCACAATCGCCCCATCCATCCGCTGGTTTTGTACCCGCACCCACTGGCAGTTCACCCGCACTTCTGTTGGATAAATTGTGGTGACGTAGAAATCATCCGGTGCCACCCCAGCGAGGGTCACCGTCTCGAGCGTGGCATCGCAGACCTCGCTCGGTGGCAAAATGGCTCCCAAATCAATGAGTTGAGCCATAATCTCGTCCATGACGGCGGCATCCGGTGCCATCACCCGCACATCGGCTTGGGAGGGACTCTGCCGCTGCTCCCCAAGGTTAAATTGCAGTACTTGGAAGCTGCCGCCACTTTCGACAATGGTATCGAGGACACGATTCACTAAGCCGGAGTCTAGTAAATGCCCCTCTAAGTGAATGACACGGCTGGGGAGGGTTGCAGGCGCACGAAGTTCTGCCCGCACTGGCTCGGTGACCCGTAGGGTTAAGCATTTGGAGGCACCGCCCGCCTTGAGAAACTCGGTTAAGGGGGTTTCCACCACCTCAAAGCCTGCGGCGGCTAGGGCATTTTTCAGGTCTTGACTGGCACGGTTGAGAATTACCGTATGCTMAATATTGACAGCATTACAGGMAAAATTAACGGCATCCGCCTCTTGGACAACAATCCGTTTTGCCGCTGGCACCCGCAGTTCAATCAGGCGGTTCGAGTAGGCATCGAAGGCCGGGGGGTAGTACAGGAGGTAGCCATCGGTGAGAGGGCAAAAACAGGTATCGAGGTGATAAAAACGCTCATCCATTAAGCGCAGCGATAGGACTTCAATATCCAACCATTTGGCTAAGTAAGCGTGGGAGTCTAGTTCGGAGCGGAAGCCGTAGCCGGCCCATAACCAGCGACCTTCGCGATCTAAAAGTGCATCCCCTGCTCCTTCAAAGGGGACTTGTTTGGGCAGTTCAAAGACCTGATAGCCCTCAGAGGTAAACCATGCCTTGAAGTAGGGTTCTTCTCCTTGGCGCTCAGGGTGGTAAAAGCGACTGAGCACGACGCGATCGCCAAGTACTAGCCCGGCATTGGCTGTAAAGACCATATCTGGCCAGCCGCGTTGGGGTTCGATCAGGCTAACGGTTGCCCGTGCCTGAATAATGTCGTAGAGTTGCTGCCACTGCACCTGTGCCCGCTCTTGAGAAGACTTGTGAATATTTCCTTCCATCCATGGGTTAATGACATAGTCCACCTCGTAATAGGTGGGAGGGCACATGAGGAATCGCAGTGTAGAACTCATAAAAATAATGGCGATGTAAAACGGCAGAGGCGGGCATAGCAATGCGCTATGCACAACCTTTTATCGTATAATGAAAAACTATCTGAAGTGCCGCCAGCGTTATCAAACCTTGATATTTTAGGGGCAGCTATGGGCAACAATGATTGCTACGTTGCCTCGCACCAGAGGAACTAGCACGACAGCGGCCAGCGCGTACGATACGATAATCATTTGTGCGATCGCCACTGGATGTTACCGCTGCACACTAAATTTGAAATTTGCGAAGGGGAATTGCCTTGACTAACGCGACTGAATTGATTTCGATTACTACAGAAGCTCGTCCCAACAGCCAGCTTGCTGCCMCCATTGAGGTCACCGCCGATCGCTCCCAACAGGTCTATAACCAAGTTCTCAACGACCTTGTGCGCAACACCCAACTGCCGGGATTTCGCAAAGGTAAAGCCCCTAAACAACTCCTGTTAAAACAGATTGGTGCGCAGCGGTTGCGTTACGCTGCTATGGAAAAGCTCATTGAAGACACCGTTAAAGAAGCCGTTAAGCAACAGAATATTCCCTACCTCGGCAACCTCAAGCTGGAGGGGGATGTCGCTGAGGTACTGGAGCAGTTTGACCCCCAACAGCCCTTCCGGTTTAGTGTCACCTTTGACGTGACCCCTGAGGTGAGCGTCAGCAGTTACCAAGGGTTGACCATTGAGTATTCGCCCGTCACCTACGACCCAGCCATGGTGGACGAGGTTTTGCAGCGACACCAGCGCGAGCACGCCACCCTTATCCCCGTTGAGGATCGGCCTGCACAGTGGGGGGATGATGTCACCATCAAACTAGAGACCAAGGATGCCAAAACAGGGGAGATTATCGACACCCTTTCCGCCGCTGAGTTGCCCCTCACCCTCGATGAACAACAGCCCTTTGTGCTCCGAGAAATCCCCGCTGCTGTTGTGGGGATGGCGATCGCCGAGACGAAAACGGTTACCGTTACCCTACCCCAGGAGACTGAGGGGGCAGCAGAGGAGCCAACTACAGCCATCGCCGAGATTGAGTTACTGGAAATCAAAGCCCCAGAGTTGCCCCCCCTCGATGATGCCTTTGCAACAGAGCACAGCGAATTTAGCACCATGGCGGAACTGCGCTCACACTTAGAGACTACCTATCAGGAGCGCGCCCAAAAGGAGGATAAAACTGCGAAGGAGAACGCCCTCATCGATGCGCTGATCGCTGCCAATGAGGTGCCAGTGCCTGCCACCTTGGTCGATAGGGAAGCAGAACATGAGGTCAAAGAATCCCTTTACCGCTTGCAATCTCAAGGCTTGGATCTGTCTAAAGTCCTCACCCGCGACCTCTACGACAAAATGCTGGTGGAGGCGAAGCCAGCGGCGGCACGAAACGTCAAGGCAAATCTTTTGCTGCGGGCGATCGCCAAAGCGGAGGGGATTGTACCAACGGAGGAAGCGATTGCCGAGCGGGTTAAGGAGTATATGGCTGCCCTTGGCAACACCAGCCCTAAACAGCGGGAGGCTTTGCGGGATATTGCCAGCACCGAACTCACCAAGTCCCAAACCCTTGCATGGCTGCTCGAACACAATCAGTTTCAACCCCTAGCGGCGCCAACACCACCCGAGCCAGACGCAGAACATGCCACGGCTGAAGCGGCTGAGCCTGCTCCGGCCAAGGCCAAAAAACGGTCGGGGAAAAAGGCCACACCCCCTCTAGGGATCGAATAGTTCGCCATAATAAAAATAGTTTCATGCCCATGCTATCGGGCAGATGGCTAGAATACTGTAGTAACCGGTCATTAAACGCCACTATGCTGCATTCTCACTACAATCGCCGCTCGCCAGAGCTAAACTTGCCTGCTCCCCATGCCAATATCGTGCCCATGGTGGTTGAGCAGTCAGGCCGAGGGGAGCGAGCGTTTGATATTTACTCCCGCCTGTTGCGAGAGCGGATTATTTTTCTGGGCGGGGGATCCGGCGATCGCCGTGGTATTGATGATGCCGTTGCCGATGCGATCGTGGCGCAACTGCTCTTCCTCGATGCTGAAGACCCAGAAAAGGATATTTATCTTTATATCAACTCGCCCGGAGGCTCTGTGACGGCAGGGATGGCGATTTACGATACCATGAAGCACGTTCGCCCGGATGTGTGCACATTGTGCTTTGGGTTGGCGGCCAGCATGGGGGCATTTCTACTGTCGGGAGGCACCCCGGGCAAGCGGATGGCTCTACCCCACGCCCGCATTATGATTCACCAGCCCCTTGGCGGTGCCCAAGGGCAAGCGGTTGATATTGAGATTCAAGCCCGCGAAATTCTCTACCATAAGCGCAAGCTCAATGAACTTTTAGCGCTCCACACCGGCCAACCCATCGAGCGCATTGAGGCAGATACGGAGCGCGACTTCTTTATGTCTGCCGAGGAAGCCAAAGCCTACGGCCTTATCGATCAAGTCGTGACACGGCAAACTCTGCCTAGCCATTAAATCCCTCCCACTTTGCTAGCCTGCAACCCTAGAGGTTCCCTATGGCCAAATATGATACCCACCTCAAGTGCTCCTTTTGTGGCAAGTCACAGGAACAGGTGCGTAAACTCATCGCTGGCCCTGGGGTCTATATCTGCGATGAGTGCGTTGAATTGTGCAATGAAATTTTGGATGAGGAATTAACCACAGTTCCTAACCCCACCCCCCCGCGGCGCGAACCCGCCACGCCGCGATCGCCCCGCAGTCAGCCGCGTCCTCGCCCTTTAGGACAAGTGCCTAAACCTCGCGAAATTAAGGAATACCTTGATAACTATGTGGTGGGTCAGCACGAAGCCAAAAAAATCCTCTCGGTTGCAGTCTATAACCATTACAAGCGCCTGAGCTTGCTTGATACTGAGCAGCAGGGGGATGATAGCGTTGAGCTGCAAAAATCCAATATCCTCTTGATTGGGCCAACTGGCAGCGGTAAAACCCTGTTGGCGCAAACCCTTGCCAAAATGTTGGATGTGCCCTTTGCCGTTGCCGATGCCACGACCCTTACTGAAGCGGGCTATGTGGGGGAAGATGTGGAAAATATTCTGCTGCGGCTGTTGCAAACCGCTAACCTCGATGTGGAAGAAGCGCAGCGCGGCATTATTTACATTGACGAAATTGATAAAATCGCCCGCAAAAGCGAAAATCCTTCGATTACCCGAGATGTTTCTGGGGAAGGGGTGCAGCAAGCCCTGCTGAAAATGCTGGAAGGAACCATTGCCAACGTGCCACCCCAAGGTGGGCGCAAGCACCCCTACCAAGACTGTATTCAAATTGACACCACGAACATCCTCTTTATCTGTGGGGGAGCCTTTGTGGGTCTTGAGAAGACCATTGAGCTACGAATTGGCAAGAAGGCCATGGGCTTTGTTCGCGATGGTGAACCCCTACCCAAGGAAAAACGCGCCGCCGACTTGCTGCAACACCTTGAGCCGCAGGACTTGGTGAAGTATGGCATGATTCCAGAGTTTATTGGTCGCATTCCGGTACTTGGGGTGCTAGAGCCGTTGAATGTTGAAGCCCTCGCAGAAATTCTCACGCAACCTCAAAATGCTCTCCTCAAGCAGTATCAGAAGTTAATGCGCATGGATAGCGTTGAGTTGCGCTTTGAACCGGCTGCGGTTGAGGCGATCGCCAAAGAAGCTTACCGCCGCAAAACGGGTGCGCGTGCCCTCCGTGCCATTGTCGAAGAAATCATGCTAGATGTGATGTACGAGTTACCCTCCCGCAAGGATCTGCGAGAATGCACCATTACCCCAGAAATGGTTGAAAAACGCTCTACCGCAGAGTTGCTGCTTCATCCGTCGTCGCTGCCTACGCTCTCGGCCTAGCGTATCTTTGCGAGGGGCGATCGCCTTTGCTATGATGAAAAACCGTGCTACTGGAGAGGTGGCAGAGTGGTTGAATGCGCTTGACTCGAAATCAAGTTTAGGGTCACACCTAACGGGGGTTCGAATCCCCCCCTCTCCGTAATCGCTCAACGCCTTACGGCATCCGAGATACAACAAATAGGGGAACACACCTATTTGTCAGGACTGACGCAAGGGATATTGGAATGGATGGATGCTTCCGTTGCTCCATCAAGTCGTTCGACAGCATCCCATGCTTAATCTGATCTGAAGACCCTTCTGCGTCAGTCCTGTTGGTTTCTGTAAACTACTCCCAGCTAAAGCAGGGAGCTTTTAGTAGCCCTGCAGTGACGATACCGTCTCACCAAGCTTGTGGTGCTAGCCAGTCCAGTACCCATAGGCTACAACACGCCCGGTTGGACTCGAACCAACGACCAATCGCTTAGAAGGCGATTGCTCTATTCCACTGAGCTACGGGCGCACCTCACAAATCATTTTCTCACAGCGCATAAGCTAGAAGAAGAACTGCACACCAAGGATACTATCGATGGAGTCTTTTGCACCGCCATCTCGCCTACTGCTTGTTTGCACGGACAATAATTTATCGCAACGGCTAGGCCAAGACTTACAGGCTGCGGGCTATGACCCAGTCATTGCTACCTCAGAGAAGGACTGTCATCTAGCCTGTGAAGAGTGGCAGCCTGCGCTGATTGTGATGGATCGCTATATCGGGCGTCTGAGCAACCTAGAACTGTGCCAACGGCTACGGGAAGCAGGTATGAGCCTTCCGATTGTGGTGCTCATGGAAAGCGATCGCCTCGAGGATCGCATCGCAGTCCTAGAGTCAGGCGCAGACGATTACTTGTTACTGCCCTACACCCCCAAGCCATTTCTGCAGATGATCCAGCTCTACCTTAAGCCTCCCGTTGCGCACGGGGAAGTCCTACGGTTTGATAATTTGTCCCTTGACTTGCTCACCCGCCGTGCAGAGCACAATGGCCGCACTATTGACCTGACGATGAAGGAGTATGAACTCCTAAAATTTTTAATGGAGCACCCCCGGGACGTTCTCAGCCGTGAACAGATTCTTGAAAATGTTTGGGGCTACGACTTTTTAGGGGAGTCTAACGTCATTGAAGTCTATGTGCGCTATTTGCGCTTAAAAATTGAACCGGAGGGGGAGAAACGGTTGATTCACACTGTACGGGGAGTGGGCTATGTTTTACGGGAAGGGTAACATCCGTTTTTTGGGGGTGCTACTCATCAGCATCAGTCTATTGCTCGGCTGCCAAGCCCTCAGTCAAGGCGATCGCCCCCCAGGGATCAGTAGGGGGGTACCGCAATACCTACCAATTACCGCCAAGGTCAACATTCATGACACTTGGATTGAGTTGGAGGTAGCGCGTACCCCAGCACAGCAGCAACTGGGGTTGATGTTTCGATCGCAATTAGCTGCCAATCGCGGCATGCTCTTTCCGGTGTCACCGCCCCAAGTGGCCAGTTTTTGGATGAAGAACTGTTTAATTGCCTTAGACTTAATCTTTATTCGATCCGGCCAAGTGGTGGCCATTGTTGCCGATGCTCCCCCCTGCCAAACCCAAGAGTGTCCGACCTACGAGTCTGGGGTACCCGTTGATTATGTCTTGGAACTGGCGGCAGGACGGGCGGATGAACTGGGACTCAGGGTGGGCGATCCCCTCACCATTCAATACTTAGATGCACCACAATCGATGCTGCCAAAGTAGTATCATGGTGGCAATTTCCAAGGAAACCAATCATGGATGGCTTTTGGGAAAACGTTCTACGGTATCAACGCTACTTTGTCACAGTGTTGCTCGGGGTGGTCTGGAATGTCGTTGAACCACTGGTGCCTCTCTTTAAGCGCCCCGCCAGCGCGATCGCCTTGGTGGGGCTAATGGTCGGCCTGTTGGCGTTTGTGGCCTTAACGCTACGAGCCATGCTGGGCCTCCCGGTTGTTTGACCCATTCCTACCCTATGCTGGCCACCTCACTGCCGATCAAAGCGCAGATTGACCTGATTCTCCTCAGCCTTGAGGCACTGGCTCATATTGGCTCAGGTGAGGTTTTGGCCTTGGCGGGAGCCATGGGGTTTGAAGCGTACCTACCGGATCGGGTTGGGCTATGGCGACTACGCCAATCCAGCCCCTTGCGGCGGGGKCGTAGTGGTCGTCGCAAGCTGGATATTGATGAAGCCCGTGCTCTTGCTCTTGTCTGCAGCCGCTTAGCTCAGCGCCATCAGCAAACCATTCGCACAGCGGTCGAGCATTGGCAACAGCAGGTGGAACAGCAGCACCCTCCATACCATGATCCCCTGCTAGGGGATTATCTGGATCGTTTTACCAGTTTGTATGCAGAACGAATGGCTAGTCCCAGCCTCAATGGCGAAGAGCTGACGCAGTTAGGCTTAGACTTACTGGTTGATCTGCTGTTTTACAGTACGCCCCAAGGATCGCGCCGCCTTTGGATGGCGCTACTAGAGCGAACTGCCCCACCAGAAGAGCCACCTCTAGAGCTACTGGAGCCAGAACCCMCCCCACAMCCCACCGCCGATCTACCCACCCTGTTTCCCCACTCAGATGCCTGATGAGTACGACGCTAAGCTATCACCAGCCCACTTGCGAGCTTGAGGTCGCCGCTGAATTTTTGCCCCTGAGCCAAACCTTGCCCCGTGCCCCCGTGCGATCGCTGCACTTTACCCTCCACCTCGGTCAACAACTCACTGTGACAGGCAACGATCGCCAGCTTTATCGCTTAAAAACCGCCGTCAATACCTACATTGATGCGCTGCTGAGTCGCCGAGTCACACCAGTTACCGTTAGGGAAGATAACATTTCCCTGCGATCGCGATCTCTCTTGGAGCACGAACTCCATTGGCCAGAGCACGAGGTTGTGGCTCTCAAACTGACCGAGCTGTACGACTTAGCCACCGTCTTAGATGACTGGTCAGCCGCCATGCAACCCTTACCAGAGCTGGTGGCCACCTCCCAAGCCAAACTGGCACAAATTCCCATTTGGCTTAAGAGCACTGCCATTGCCGTAGGGGTTTTAGCTGTCTTCACCCTCAGCCAACAGTGGTTGCTGCGCTCACCGATGCCCCTCAGTCAAGCGCCTATTCCCACAGATCAGGCCAGCTTGCCATCGTTAACAACACCGCTGCCCTTGCCGGAACCAACCCTGAATCCTGAACTTGCTCCCCTGCCAACCACACCAGAGGCTCCCCCGGCCACCCCCCCCMGTACCACCGAGCTAGTTCCCCTACCGCCGCCACCGGAGATGCCCCCACCGGCAGTGCTCCCTCCCCCACCTATCGCTGCTGTTGAACCCGCTCCCGTGCCGGATCAAAATCCGGATCAAAATAATGTGGTGGTCGAGTCTCCCCAAAGTCGCGTCTCTGCAGGCATTAGCGCCGCACCAATTGCGCCGCCCGCCAGTAGTTCTGTGTCAGCCACAACCCTGCGGGAAGTAAAAACGTATTTTCAAGATCGCTGGCAGCCCCCCACTAGTTTAGACACATCTCTAGAGTATCGGCTGGTTCTGAATCCTGACGGCACCCTTGCCCAGGCATTACCCCTGAACGGCGCTGCGGTACGCTTTATTGATCGCACCCCCATTCCCCTACGGGAAAGCCCCTTGGCTAGTCCCTTTGGCAGCAATCAGCCCATCTTGCTACGGTTAGTGCTGATGCCGTCCGGCACTGTACAGGTTTTTGGCGAGAGTTAAATCCTTTGAGGGGTTTAGTTGAGGGATCCTTTTCACCACGTTGAGAAAGACAACACAGAGGGTTAGCTTGGTAGCTCCGTACTTTAGTACGGGGTGGAAAAGCCCTAAAGCAACTTTAGTTGCTCTGTGTTAAACTATACTTGGTCGCCATCCTTGGTGAAAAACCCAATCGGCGACAGTTGTTACAAGTAAGCAGAACCTTGGGGCTTTGCCTCTAGGAACTGTGTAGGGGCGTCTTGACAACGCCTTTATGAGTTCGTTTATGGACTGCGTAAGAATCCCCCACCTTTAGGTGGTGGGAGTGTCAATCCAACGCAACGCCTGCCATAGCCCTACGTTGTGCGCGTGGCTGAGGCTATCTAGAGAGGGTAGAGAGTCACAGCGAATTTCGGATCGCCACAACTCTGGAAGAGATGGCCCATAAAGACAGTTGTAATACAGCGGTTTCCGCAACGATATGGGACAATTCTTGCAGAAACAATTTCTGAGACGTTGAAGAATGACTTTGCTCACTGCTGCTGCTGTGCCAGTTAGTTATGCAAACCGCTGTAAGTTGTAAATGAGCCGTGCAACCCATAGGGGATATGGTGCTTTAGGTGCAGACGGGCAATGGGGCCGCCATGGATGGCCGCAGCATCAAAAATCAGTAATTGGGACGTGTGGGAACTGGCATCGTACATGACCTGTAACACCCAGCCATCGTCTTCGTCTTGGGAGCCGTGCCAGAGAAAACTCCCCTGATCGAGACCCCGGGGGACAAAAATGGGTTCGCCGACAAATCCTTGGGGTGCTGCTGACCAAAACTGCTGCTCACCGCTGTGGCGATCGCGCCGCCAAAGTGCCTGCAAAGGGGCATTGATCTTAGGATCATGACCAGCCGCTAGGTAGGTGTAGCGGTAGGGCTGCCCCACCTTAGCTGGATGCACCACTGGAAATTCGCAGGGGCGATCGTCCACTATGGTTGAGATTACCTTGTCCGTGGGTCGATGGATGGTGATGTGCCACAGCAAACTGGCGGGGRGAGATGCAAAAWTCACCTCACGAAAATCTGTGCCCGGGTCGAGGGTGGGGAAGTGGCTGTAGGCAATGGACTCGATGTGAATCTCGTCGCCAGCTTCATAGGCATTGGCATGATGAAAGACAAAGCAGGCTGGCATTGTGAACTGTTGCGGTGCCCCCCCCGCTCTTGGCAAAAGCCAGATGCGCGTGGGCTCGTTGGCATTAAATTGAATACACTGCGCTGCTCCGCGCAATCCCAATAGGTAAGGTAAGGGGTTGAGCCGCACCGGGTTTTGAAACACAATGGCGTAGTGTGGGGTGAGCGCAATGTCGTGAATAAAGGCAAACCCAGGAATCTGGAAGACGGGCTGCGAGACACACTCTCCCGTGGCAGCAAATTCGTAGAGGTGAATGCGGGTATTGAGTCCGGGYTTGAGTGCAAAGTTAACAAGCCGTTGCGTTTGGGGGTCAAAGCGGGGATGCGCTGCAAAGGCATCGTGTTCGCCTAAGAGGCCGTCTAGATTGTCTAACCCTAGGGTCTCTAGGGTGGCCGGATCCAGACGATGGGGAAGACCCGCTTCCCACAAAGCCAGTAACTTGCCCCCCCAATAAATGATGTGGGTATTGGCAATATTTTTAATGCGAGTGTCTAAAAAATTCGCCAGCCAGCCCCCAGGCTTTTGGGTGCCAAAGACACCGCGATAGAGAAGGCGATCGGCTTTTTCTTCTTCTAGAAACCCGGCTGTGCGCACGTAGCGATTGCGAAAGTGCACCCGCCCCTGTTCAAAGCGAAAGGCGCAGATCATGCCATCACCATCAAAGGGATGGGCAAGGGAGACCCCACCCCGCTCCAGTAAGCCAGGGCCATTACGGTAGAGGGTACCGTTGAGATCCTTGGGAACAGTGCCCTCCACTTCATCAATCCAATAGTCGTATTCTTCAGTGAGAGACTGAGTACCGCCCCGCCAGTCGGCCATGCTATAGGGGCGATCGCCGGTCAATAATCCAGTCATGAGACACTTGGCTCCAATTCAACATCAACAGAGACAGTCGCCTTGGTGGCGCTAGAGGTGGGGGGCTTAATCTGCTGGGGTAGCCAACCGAGCAGGGGCAAGGGCAGCAGCGTACTCACGTTGGTTATTAGCACCAGCAACCACAATCGGTCAAAATTATGCTCTGTAATCCCCAACCAATGGGTCAGAAGCGCCCCCAGTTCATGGGAGACCAAATTAGCAAGATTACTAATGGACATCAGTAGCGCAAACAGAGTGGCTTCAATCCCTGGGGGGCACAGGCGTGCGGCTAACACTAACACTGGCATGAAAGCAATTTGACCCATCACCGCCAGAACAAGGCTATCCCCCACGCTAAACCACTCATCACTAATGCCCCATTGGCGATTGAGATGGGTCACCAGAATTAAACTCGATAAACCCAGCACGGCTGAGAGAATGGTACTCCAGAAAAAGATTGTACGAATGGGTAAAGTTTTAAGGTAGCGCTGAAAGAGCCATACTCCCAGTAGCGATGCCACACTGGTGACAAGGCGCACCCGTCCCAGAAATTCTGGCTCAAACCCTAGCGCATTGGTGGTGAAAAAGAAAAACGCTGATTCTGACCCCGGTGTAGCCTGCCAAAGAAAGAGAAAAGCGACCGGCAGCCAAATGGTCTTTTGCATCATTGCCGTGCGCACGCGACCAATGTGCTGCCATGTTTGCCGCAGGTCTGGAGCAACCCTGATGCGATCTTCAGCGATCGCCCCTGCCACCGCTGAAACCAGTAGGGGAAAGGTGGCCGTGAGCAAAAACACCGTGCGCGTACTCACCCATTGCAGCAGTTGACCACTGAAGTAAGCCGTGAGGATTCCCCCCAAGGCCGTGGCTGCCCAGCTTAGGGATTGCAGCGTTCCTGTTTCAGTGGCTGACTCCTGACGCGCCCGCTCCACCACTAAGGAGTCAACAATGACATCACTGAGGGCAATGGCAATGGAGGCAACCAGAATCGCTAGGGTCGCTTGCCACGCCGTTTGCACCCAAGTTCCCAAGCTCAGCCATGCCCCGCAGCCCAATAGCCCCGAAAGGACTAGGTAGGAGCGGCGCCGAAAGCCAAAGAGGGGCCAACTATCGGAGACCAAGCCAAATACCGGCTTGATCACCCACGGTAGTGCCGCCACCCCCATCAACGCTGCCACTTCAGCCGGAGAGAGACCCAATTCATCCTTAAAGAAAAAACTGATGGCTAGCCGTGCCAACCCCAAAACCCCTTGCACAAAATAGACCAACAAAATGGCAAACAATTCACCACTGGGGTCTTGGCCAAACAGCAGTGTTTTTTGTAGCCACTGAAACCAGCGTTGAGGTTGCGAAGGTTGTACCAACATTACTAAATGTTAAGTAACGGCATTGCCTCCATCATATCGAGGGATGCTGGAAATTGCTATGGGAGTCTGACGCTAGGATGCTCTGGTTTCTGCTGCGGCACAAAAATGCGCCTCAAACAAGAGAGACTAAACTTGCTATGATAGGAAGTCTGTGAATTTTACACATCCGTCCCCTTGGGTGTCCTCACCGGATGATGGCGGATGGTCGCTTAACCCATAGGAGTACAACTGAATGTCTGTTTTAAGCCTTGCCCAGATGCTCGAGGCAGGGGTTCACTTTGGCCACCAAGCGCGGCGTTGGAACCCCCGCATGGCACCCTACATTTTTACCGTTCGCAATGGGGTGCACATCATTGACCTTGTGCAAACGGCTCAACTGGTGGATGAAGCCTATCACTACATCCGTGAGGCCTCCGAAAAAGGCAAACGCTTCTTGTTTATTGGCACAAAGCGGCAAGCAGCGGGCATCATCCATCAAGAGGCGTTGCGTTGCGGCAGCTACTATGTGAACCAACGCTGGTTGGGGGGAATGCTCACCAACTGGAATACGATTAAAACCCGCGTGGATCGCCTCAAAGAACTAGAAAGCATGGAAGAAAGTGGCCTCATTGATCTGCGTCCCAAGCAAGAAGCCTCGACACTGCGGCGAGAGCTATCGCGACTGCAAAAGTACCTTGGTGGTATTAAGCAAATGCGTCGCTTGCCCGATGTGGCCATCATCGTTGATGTCAAACGAGAGTACAATGCCGTAGCTGAGTGTCAAAAGTTAGGCATTCCCATTGTGGCGCTATTAGATACCAACTGTGACCCCAATCAAGTGGATATTCCCATTCCGGCTAACGATGATGCCATTCGTTCCATTAAGCTGATTGTGGGCAAGCTGGCCGATGCGATCTACGAAGGTCGCCATGGCCAGTTGGATGAGCCAGAACTCGATCTTCCTGAAGAGGATGAAAGTGCAGATGGCGATGCTGAATCCCTTGATATTCCCGATGAATCTGACGCTTAATCGTTGAGGAACACACCATGGCAGAGATTTCAGCCAAATTAGTCAAAGAACTGCGCGACAAGACCGGCGCCGGTATGATGGACTGCAAAAAAGCGCTGCAAGAGTCTAACGGCGATATGGAAGCGGCCATTGCTTGGCTACGGCAAAAGGGCTTAGCCTCAGCCGGTAAAAAGGCAGGCCGTGTCACCAGTGAAGGACTGGTGGATAGCTACATCCACACCGGCGGTCGCATTGGGGTTCTGGTCGAGGTCAACTGCGAGACCGACTTTGTTGCCCGCAACGAAAAATTCAAGGCACTGGTTCAAGATATTGCCAAGCAAATTGCTGCGTGTCCAAACGTGGAATTTGTCTCTATCGATGATATTCCGGCTGACTATAAGGAAAAGGAACGCCAAATTGCCCTTGGCTCTGATGCCCTGCAAGGTAAGCCACCGGAGGTCAAGGAAAAAATTGTTGCCGGCAAGCTAGAAAAAACGCTGAAAGAGTTGTGTTTGCTGAATCAGCCCTTTATTCGCGATCAGTCTAAGACCGTTGAAGAGCTAGTGAAGGAAAAAATCGCTGAACTAGGGGAAAATATCCAAGTACGGCGATTCCAACGCTTTGTTTTGGGGGAAGGTATCGAAAAGCAGGAGACTAATCTTGCGCAGGAGGTAGCAGCACAAACCCAAGCCATGGCTGCTGCTGCGCCGGCACCGGAACCGGCTCCCTCACCAACGGAGGCCGAGTCGAAAGGCTTTGCTGGTTCAAGTTCGAAAAGCAAGAAAGGGAGCGGTAAGAGCCGTTCCACTGGCAAAAACAAAAAGGGGTCATAGCTACCACGAGGCATCGTCTATTCGCTAGGGTTGCGTGTTGCCCAATTTGTATTTGTGAATGTCGGAGCGTCCCATGAGTGTATGGCTGCCTCAACCTACCGCTGATGGCTCGGCCACCTTCTTCTCCGCAGAATTTGGTGAGAGCTTTCATAGCCGCACGGGTGCGCAGCAGGAAGCTCTAGAAAAGTTTGCGATCGCCACTGCGCTAGAAGAAAAAAGCCAACGCTCCCATGTCACCCTCTTGGATATTTGCTATGGCCTTGGCTACAATACCGCCGCCGCCCTCGATGTGATCTGGCAGCGGCATCCCCATTGCCATATTACAGTGGTTGGTCTGGAACTGGATGCAACGGTTCCGGTGGCGGCGATCGCCATCATGCCACCCTGGCCGGAGTCCGTCCTCGAGGTTCTACGTGCCTTGGCGCACCACCACCGCTACACCACAGCGAACTGTCAGGCGCAACTGTGCCTAGGCGATGCCCGCCAAACCATTCAAGACCTTGCAGCTAGCGGCTTTCAGGCCGATGCAATTTTCCTTGACCCCTTTTCGCCGCAGCGGTGTCCCCAATTGTGGAGCGTCGAGTTTTTGCGGGTTGTGGCGCGGTGTCTGGCGCCCGATGGGTATCTGGCCACCTACTCCCGCGCAGCAGCGGTGCGATCTGCACTGTTAGCGGCCGGTTTGCACATTGGCACCCTGCCCTTGCGTGCCCCCCACGCCCCTCATGAGTGGTCTCAGGGCACCATTGCCCGCTGGCAGTCTTCAGGCTTGATTCCCCTGTCTGCGATGGAACAGGAGCACCTGCAAACCCGCGCCGGCATTCCCTATCGTGACCCCTGCCTTATAGATACGCCGCAGCAGATTCAGGCACGGCGGTATGCCGAGCAGCAGACCTCAGGGCGGGAGTCCMCCAGCCAATGGCGACGACGCTGGGGAATTTACTGAGGCAGCGAGGGGGGAGAGCTATAGGCGGTTTTCAGGCTCCATACCAGCAGCGCCACTGTCAAGAACGAAATTGCCGCACCCCACAGCCAATAGGGCAAAAACAGATACTTTTGTAGTAAACCCGTGTCGGAGAGGTGACCACTGGGAATACTGTAGGTAAACTACTCCCAGCTAAAGCAGGGAGCTTTTAGTAGCCCTGCAGTTAGCAAGCCAACCACGAGCCTCTGGGGTGGTTTACAGCACCCCCAATCGACCGTTACCAGTGCCCTGAACAGCTGTTTCTGGTGTCCGCACTACAATTATAACCTAAAGCAACTAAAGTTGCTAAAGGAGCTTTCCTCCCCGTACTGAAGTACGGGGCTTCCAGCCCTACCCGATGTGAAGAGGTAGCCCACCTGCTGAAAGGTACTAATACAGGCTTGCACCCCCAAAAATTGAATACTAAAGTCCTTCAGCCAGCGGCTTCCCCGATAGGCAATCAATAGTACCCCTAACCCAATGAGGGGCATCACGAGAATGCCAAACAGGGAGCGCACCCACAAAAGGGTTGAAACCATGATAATAATGCCTAAGGCCTGGAGGCAAAGGCTAGTTGCATGCGGCGATCGCGATGACAAAATCAACACACTACCAGCAATGGCTGGCCCCAGTGGCCCGCCGATCGCCACCAACCCATGCCCCAACCGCCCCAACAACACCTCGCCACCATAGTGGGCAAACCCTGAACCATTGGGGAAAATGACTAATTCACGGAAGTAGCCCCCCAGCAGGATAGCGGTGAGGCCGTGCCCCATTTCATGAAACCATGTGGCTAAAATTGTAAACGGATAGAGAAGGTAGTTCCCCAGCGGTACCTGCCAGAGGATCACTGTGGCAACAGCGGCAGCAATTAACCAGAGACCCCCGTGGGAGGACACAGGTGCCACCGGTAGTTGCAACGAGCGATCGGGGCGAAACTTAACCATTGCGACTAGCAAAATCAGCGTTTCGGTGCCAAAAACATAATCATATTGCGGCCTTCTTGTTTTGGAGGTTGCTGCACCTCGGCTATGGCTTGTAAATCATTGGCCATCCGCTTGAGCAGGTCTTCTGCAAGGTGAGAGTGCTGAATTTCCCGTCCCCGGAAGGTGACTGTTGCTTTTACCTTATCTCCTGCTTTGATGAAGCGCTCCGCGCGGTTAATGCAAACATTGTAATCGTGTTCTTCAATTTTGTAGCGCATCTTCACCTCCTTAACATCAGAGGTGTGTTGCTTTTTGCGGGCTTCACGCGCTTTCTTTTCTTGCTCAAAACGAAACTTACCGTAATCAATGATTTTACACACCGGCGGATCGGCCTTATCGCTGACAAGAACGAGGTCAAGTTCTTTTTCGCGGGCGATCGCCATCGCCTCTTGAGAGGTCATAATGCCCAATTGAGAGCCGTCGCTATCAACAACTCGCACCCGTGGAAAACGAATGCGCTCATTAATCATGGGTTGATCTTGCTGTGTTTTTTTGGTGAGAGCCACTGGTACCTGTGTCGTAATACAATCAATGAGCAAATATACAAGAGCAATGAATTGCTCCTACTTAGGGTAACAAGCATTGCTGCTCCCTGCTATACATCTTAGCGGAGGAATGGCAGAACCCTCAGCACAGATGGTGGTTGGTTATCCGTTCGTTGTGGGCACAATAAGGGCTTCAAACTGCGCTCGAATAGCAGTGGTGACGTCGTTAAGGGCTTGCCGCGCCCCCCGGCGATCGCGGCGATAGAGGGGCCAGTAATGCTCCAAATCAATTGGTTCACCGACACTTAAGCGCACCTGCCGCGGCCCTACTAGCCCATTGACATTCGAGTGCTTTCCTTCGAGCCAATCAAAGGTGCGCCAGAGGATGAGCACCACCTCAGCAAAGCGATCAATACTGGGTTGCTCGCGCACATAGCTGCCGGTCACTGAGGTAAACCGCTCCGCTAAACGCATATGCCGGAGCCGCACATTCGCTTCTTCTGCCAGCCAGTCTGCCAGACAGCGCTCTACGGTAGAAAGCTGATCTAAGTCTCCGCGAAACATTCGCTCCCACGCGGCGTACTCAATGCGCCGACAGCGATCCATAAAATCCTCGCTGGGCTTGAGGCCAAAGTAGTCTTCCGCAACCACAAGGACACTGTGCAACAGCCGCTGCAACCGCGCCGCCAACTCGGCATTGGCATTCTCAAAGGCTGGCAGCGGGGGAAACTGCTGCCGATAAGACTTGGCATAAAACTCTTCTAAGCAATCTAACAAGTGCATTGCCACGTTAAATAAGCGACGGTACAACAGTTCTACATCCGTACCGCTTGCAGTGGTGCCACACCCCAGTCGCTGCTCTAGCTGATCCATGAGGTGCGCAATCCGTGCCCATGAGGGGCTAGCTAGGGTGTATTGAATGCCAATGGGCAAAATCACCACAGGGAGCGATCGCCCGGCTTTGGCTAAATCCTCTAAGCACCAAAACCCCAGTTGAGCCACCCCGGGTTCTAAGGGTGCCACCAATTCATTGTGCTCATTTGTGGCTCCCTCCGGTGCTGCTGCCAAGGGAAATCGCCCCTCCAGTAACAACTCCCGCGCTGCCCGCAACGCTTGGGTATCCAGCTTGCCGCGGATAATGGAACTGCCCCCTAGGCGCRAAAAGAGCCATCCTACCGCCTCTCCCGCCCACAGGGGAATCCCGCGATCGTAGAGAAAATAGCCGTTGGTGGGCGATTTTAAGGGAATCCCGATTTGTCTGGCGGTACGGGGCAATAGGTGCCACATCAGGTAGCCCATGACCAAGGGATCATCGGTACTGGGATGGCGAAACGCCAGCAACAACCGCAGTTGACCGGCTTGAAATTGCTGATAGGTACGTGCCAGGGTCTCAACATTGACCCCCTCTATCTTGCGAAAGCCTAGGCCGTAACGTAAGTACAGCGGTAACAGCCGCGAGCACCCCCACCACACTGGATAACTAAACCGTTGCGGTAAAAAGTGCAACGGGGGACGAGCAGCAGTCACAGCACTAGACATGGGCAGCCTCCTCAGCAGCGGATTAAACCGGGGCAGTTGCTAGCTCGGCAATTAACTGCTCTAGCATAGGCTGATCCGCCCAGTAAACAGCATTACAGAACTGACACGTTGCTTCAGCCTTTGCCTCTGTGGCTAGAATATCCTTTAATTCTGCTTCCCCCAAGAGCTTGAGTGCCGCTAACATCCGTTCTTGGGAACAGCCACAGTGAAAGCGTACCATTTGCCGTTGGGGTAGAATCTGTAGCTCCATATCCCCCAATAATTCCTGAAAAATATCTGGCAAGGTGCGACCGGCCTGTAACAGCGGTGTAAATCCTCGTAAATTGGCAACCCGCTGCTCAAGGGTGGCAATGAGATGCTCATCATTGGCTGCTTTGGGTAAGACTTGCAGCATTAAGCCACCCGCAGCAGTGACCCCCTCTTCGCCAACAAACACTCCAAGCATTAGTGCCGAAGGGGTTTGCTCTGAGGTGGCAAGGTAATAGGTGATATCCTCGGCAATTTCCCCAGAAACCAGTTCGACGGTACTGGAGTAAGGATAGCCGTAGCCCAGATCATGAATCACGTAGAGGTACCCCTGCCCTCCCACGGCGGCACCCACATCTAATTTGCCTTGGGAATTGGGCGGTAACTCCACTTGGGGCTGTTGGACGTAGCCACGCACGGTACCATCACTGCCAGCGTCTGCAAAAATAATTCCCAATGGACCATTGCCCTTGATGCGGAGGTTAACCCGGGCTTGGGGCTGCTTGAAACTAGAGGCTAAAATGAGGCCTGCTGCCATGGTGCGGCCAAGGGCAGCGGTGGCCACGTAGGACAATTGGTGTCGCTGCCGAGCGTCATCGGTAAGCTGGGTGGTAATCACCCCTACTGCCCGAATGCCTTCGGCTGCTGCTGTTGCTCGTAACAAAAAGTCCGCCATGATGACCCTACGTTTGCAATCTTTCGTTACATTTAGCATAACTGGCTGTTGAGCCACTGCTCAATTGAGGGTTAGCTTGGGCGTACCTGTAACTCTGCAAATCGCCTGAATCGACGTAAAATAGGGAGACAAGCAGGAATGGGGTTGCACAGTAGTGGTGAATTGGGCAGCAATCAAGGATCAGTCCGCCATGGCGACTCCCTTAACCGTTTTAACTGCGGCAACTGCACTGGCAGAAGGCTCCGTGCTGCCCGAAGGGGGGCTAGTGACCCAGATTCCGACGCTGGCGATCGCCCACCGTTTAAGTGAACAGCTTCAGTCCCATTGGCCTACTACAACAACCGTCAGCCTGATTGATGCCCAGCAGCAGGCGATCGCCCTATCCCTTGGCGACCTCAGCAACCTCACCAGCGCAGAGTGTCCCCTCCAACTCTACCTTCCGCCGCCGTTACCACCGGCTCTTGCTCAGCTGAACCAACTCATCGCAGTGGTACGGCAACTCCGCCATCCAGAAACTGGCTGTCCGTGGGACTTGCAGCAAACCCCCACCAGTTTAATTCCCTACATTCTTGAGGAAGCCTACGAAGTAGTGCATGCCCTACAACAGGAGCAGCCAGCGGCCATTGCTGAAGAATTAGGGGATCTGTTGCTACAGGTGGTGCTACAAAGCCAACTCGCCGCCGAAGCAGATCAATTCACCATAGCTGACGTAGCCCAGCGCATTACCGAGAAACTGATCCGCCGTCATCCCCACGTGTTTGGCACCGTGGAACTCACCACTGCCGAAGACGTACGAGATCAATGGGAGCACATTAAAGCTAGCGAAAAAGGCGAGGAGGCCT
This sequence comes from Synechococcus sp. PCC 6717, assembly GCF_022698185.1. Taxonomy (NCBI): domain Bacteria; kingdom Bacillati; phylum Cyanobacteriota; class Cyanophyceae; order Synechococcales; family Synechococcaceae; genus Synechococcus; species Synechococcus sp. PCC 6717. The sequence continues at coordinate 177,716 of NZ_JAKLTV010000001.1, forward strand.
CTTTACCCCTCAGTCAAAAACTGCACCGCTATGCCCGTACTCTTCCTCCCCTGATCGCAGGCATCAAAATTGGTGAGCGTGCCAGCCGATCTGGCTTGGACTGGCCGACCATTAGTGGCGCGTGGGAAAAATTCTATGAAGAGCTAGCAGAATTTCAAGAAGCACTGCTGAAGGGCGAACCCAGCCAGCAGGCCGCTGAACTGGGGGATTTACTATTTAGTGTGATTAACCTTGCCCGTTGGTGCCAGCTCGACCCCGTGCAAGCCCTGCAACAGACCTATCAACGTTTTATTCAGCGCCTAGAACTAATTGAAGCAGCGATTGACCGCCCCCTTGAGGATTATAGTTTGGCGGAGCTAGACGCCCTGTGGCAACAGGCAAAGCAGCAGCTTGAGGGAGCGTCTGAGGCTGAGCAACCTGAAGAGCCGCCTATTGAGCAAAAGTGAACGACTCCCGACACTCATCTTCGTTGAGTAAGCACAATTCACACATACAGKGGGGGGCTTCCCGCCGATGTTGCGAAACCCCGTCCCTCTCAAGGGCGGGGAAGTTTACATTACCCATTCCCTGTTAAATGCTCTTTGATTTTAGTGGCGATCCGTGACCCCAAATAGTCTGGAATGAGGTTGCCATTGGGGCCAAGGAGGTACAACAGCAGCCGCACCCGCCCTTGCCAGAGCATAAAGTTAACATTTACCACCAACAGTTCTTCTTGCCAAATAGCATGCATTACTTTATAGAGCAGAGCAGGATGGTTGGTGGACTCGATCAACAGCGCTGGCAGATGAAACACTTGATCCACGTAAAAACTAGTGTTGATTTGGCTGAGTCCTTCCCCGAGGTTAAACTCCACCGCCAGCATTTCTTCGACGGCAAACTCACCGCTAAGGGTTTGCTGCAACGCACGGCGTACACTTTCACTGCGCTTTTTGGACAAAGGGCGACCCTGATCTGACAGCACCAATTTTACGAATACCAGCATCGGTGGCCGTACATGGCCATAAAGAGAGACATTATGAATCGTTAACTTGTAGGCCGCCATCACCCCAAACAGATCACTGAGGAGGTAGGAGTGATTACGGTGGGCAAAGTGGAGAACCGAGCGATCGCCCTCTGGGACAATATAGATAACAGCCTGATTCGTTTTATGGATTTGAAACCCCAGCTTGAGGTTTTGCAGTTGCACATCTCGACCTACAAACTGCTCGTAAAAATCTGGAAACGACCGATTAAACCGCTTCAGAACATCGAGGTTACGGAGTTGAAAATCGGAAACCATAGGTAGAGAGTCGCTATACTATAGCCTAGGCCGGGTTACACTTGGTCACGTCCCAATACTTGGGTTATTCCCATCTCCAGCATACTGGCATGAGCTTCTGGAAATCGCTGTTTAATTCGCAACCATCAACGAGCGCGACAACAACCGCCGTTGGTCTTGGTTCTCAGGCTGCCCTAGAACGGGACAGCAGTACGGAAGGGCAAATTATCTTTAGCAAGGATAAAGAAATTGACGTTTACGAACTTGAGGAGCTGTGTGATGCCGTGGGCTGGTCGCGTCGTCCCATCCGCAAGGTCAAAAAAGCCATCCAGTTCAGCTTCTTGGTAATTTCCATGTGGGAGCAGCGGGGAGCGTATCGGCGCTTAATCGGGTTTTCCCGCGCCACCTCAGATCACGCGTTTAATGCCACTATCTGGGACGTAGTGGTGCACCCTGAGTTTCAGGGGCAGGGGCTAGGCAAAGAACTCATGCGCCAGATGATCAAAGAACTCCGCAGTGAAGACATTAGCAATATCACCCTGTTTGCCGATCCCCACGTCGTTGATTTCTATCGACAGTTAGGCTTTCGCCCTGATCCTGAGGGGATTAAGGGGATGTTTTGGTATCCGAATTCTCGCTAGGGTCACTAACAGGCTGCTGTGCTTTGTGCCCCTTGCCCACGGCTAAATGTTCTTCTAGTGCTTGGCGCACCAACTGGGCAGTGATGGGTGCCAGCAGGATGCCATTGCGGTAGTGACCGCTGGCTACCCACACCCGCGGCTGAAGTTGCTCAATAACGGGGGCAGGGCGATCGCAGGGTCGCGGACGCAGCCCTTGCCAGTGCCGCAGGAGGGGGGCAGTTTTCAATGCTGGCCAGAGGTGGCTTGCCTGTTCACGCAGGGTTGCTAGGGCTTGGGAATCCCCTGTGGAGCGATCGCCTTCGACGGTTGCCCCCACCCACACCCGGTGTGGATCAACAGGAACAAGGTGAAGATCCTCTGCAGTGAGCACTGGTAAGGTAGGAGGCGCTGCCCAGCCAAACTCAAGGGCTTGCCCCAGTACTGGCTGTAGCAGTACTGGATGATTGATCTGCTGAGCCAAGGGCGTTGTCCCGAGTCCTGCGGCCAAAATCAAGTACTCCGTTGTTAAGGTGCCTGTTTCAAGGCGTAACTGTAGCGGCTGCTCCCCGGCCTGTTTGACCTCAAGCACTTTACTGTGGTACCAAAATTCTACGCCTTGCTGTTGGGCAGCTTGGCGCAATGCTGCGGTGAGGCGGCGGGGATGCACTTGGCGATCGCCCTTTGCCCAGAGGGCACCGTGCACCACTTGGGGATTGATCATCGGAAACTCAGAGACCACTGCCGCTGGCTCCAGCCATTCTAAGGAGGGGTCGCTATGGATTGCTAGCCATGACTGAGTGGCGATCGCCGCCTCTGGGGTTGTCAAGACCTCTAGAATCCCCCGCCGTTGGTAAGGAATCTCTACGCCTGTGGCCGCCTCCAGTTCAGGGATGAGGGTGTCATAGCGTGCCAAACTTGCCTGTCGCAGTTGAAAATTGCGCCCCCGCCGCCGCCGACTCAGCTGCACAATTAAGACCCCAAGGGCAGCGCCAGTAGCCGCAAACTCAGTCTCTGAGCGAGCTTCAAGGACAACAATAGCAGCGCTCAGAGCGCGGCTGAGTTCGTAGGCGATCGCCGCACCAATCACCCCAGCCCCAACAATCGTAATTGTGGCCGTTGTTTTCACATTGTTGCCACGTTATTCAACAACTCCCAATTTTCGTTTTCGGCAATGGCACGGCTGATGCGGTCAAACCAGGCAAAACAATGGTTGTCTTTTTTGAGGGTTAACTCTTTATTTTTGAGCACCAAGTCAAACGTAGTCACGTCTGACTGGGCGGTTGCGTTATCAATCAGCACTTCCACCGTGACCAGTTGCGACATAGAGACATCGTCGAGGTCAGTTTCTCGGGCAACAACATAATCCTCACCGACGTGCATCACCGTCAGCTCACAGGCCTGTAATGTTTGCACTAACTGTTCCTTCAGCCGTGCTCGGGGCAGTGCAATAGTGACAACACGAGCATATCGAGCCATAATCGTACAGTGGTAAGCCGTTTATTCGCAAACAGTGGTTCCAGTGTAATCGGTGTATGCCCAACTTGACGAGCCAACCCTCAGCCATCACTAGAAATTGGGATTTGGCGATCGCTATGACTGCTGCTAACACCCCAAGGAGGACTGGAGATGCTAAGACAGGATGCCGCGATTATACCAAAACTTTACTCAATGTCATCCTGATTCATGCAATCTGTGTCTAAGGTGATCGCGGTGCCCGCTCGGGGATCGTTTATTGTGCTGGAAGGGGGTGAAGGGGCAGGCAAAACAACCCAACTCCAAGAGATTGCCCAATGGTTGCAGGCCAGTGGATGGCTGGCAAAACTCCGTAGTCGTGGCATTGACCCGCCGCTGGTGGTTACCCGCGAACCCGGAGGAACTGCCCTTGGGCAAGATCTGCGCCACCTGCTGTTGCACACCACAATGGAGATTGCCCCCCTTAGTGAATTACTGCTGTACGCCGCCGATCGCGCCCAGCATGTGGCCACCTGCATTCAACCCCAGTTAGCCCAAGGCGGAATTGTTTTGTGCGATCGYTTTACCGCCTCAACCGTGGCTTATCAAGGCTATGGTCGCGGTTTAGATTTAGCCTTAATTGATCAAGTCAACCGCATTGCCACTGCTGGAGTGGTGCCGGATCTGGTGTTGTGGCTTGATGTCCCCCCGCAAGTGGGTCTAGAGCGCAGTCGCCAGCGGGGGAGGAGCGATCGCTTTGAGCAAACAGCACTTGCGTTTCATGAGCGGGTGCAAGCAGGATTTGCTGCCCAAGCTGCCGCTGGAGGCGATCGCTGGCAACGAATTCAGGCAGATGCCCCTCCAGAGGTGATCCGTCAGGCCATTCAAACCTGTGTGGATCAGCATCTACGGCAGTGGTATGACTAGCACTCAAGTGCTTGAAAATGCTGATCGATAATTATTTCATAATTATTTGTTGCATTTGTAACCAAATCATCGCAGTTTGGCTACTTTTTTCTGTCTTTCTTTACCAAACTCAGCACCCGTGGCTGATGCTAACTTAGCCAAGCTTCAGAGCTGTGCTGGGCACATCTTCCCAAGAGGTGACCGTACGTAACCGAACCTGCCAACCCGCTGCCTTTTGCGCCGGTGTGAGATTTTTTTCAAATGACTGTACACACTCTTGGGCTTGAGCCTCATCACAGCAAGCGATACAGGCGTAGAGTAGACCCGATGGGTCAATTTGTTCACTTACCCATATCGTCATGCTTGGCTCCCTTACAGTCAGTGTGAATGATTAGAGGTATTGTACAGATGACCAAGTCGTGATTTTCCAGCCGGTTAGACGCACTGGTCAAGAGTTTATAGGAAACCTACGCCATAACTGTTACAGGAACACCAGACTTCTGTAGCTGTTTGGTGAATTGCGGCAGGATACGTTGGCATTGATTGATGAAGGCCGCTAGCCACCCTTCTAGATGTTCTAGCTGTTCTTGCGTTAAGTAGATGTCGCGGGTGGATTGATAAGACTGGCACAGAACGTGACCCTCATTGTTAATACTAAAGTCAGCAAACCAGCTACTGTAGGGACGAGTCCCCCGCCAATAGTTAGCAACAATCATTTTGCCCAAATATTTTTGCGCTACATCCCCTACTTTGTTAAATTGATCGAGTACCTCTGCCAACGTCAAGGCTTTGGTGGCAGCATGGCTATCGGCATCAGAGACCATCTCCTGCAACGGTAGCGTCATCTCTGTTACCTCATCATCATTTTTGGGCACTAAGCCCATGAGGGCAAAGAGTTTGTTTTCAAGGTTGGCCAGATAACTGTTGTAGGTTTGGCCATTTCGGCTCAGGGTTTGGTGCATGCGAACAATCAGATCAATTTCTGCTAACTTAGTGGTTGCCAGAGATTCTAGCCGCGCCAATTGATCGGCAAAGCCTTGACTGTCAGTATCGGTAGCACTGACGTTCAAGCCAAGCAATTCAGCACGCTCGGCAAGGAGGCGGCGAATATAGTAACGGGTCATTGGGGTGAGCGACATAGCGAACCTCGCGCAATCGTTAGAAACACAGCTTGTAAACTTTTGTAAACTAGCGTAACACGGCTCCTGCAGTTTACGCAAAACCGGTAAAGTACCGTCTGGCATTATTCATCAAGTATTTTGGTCAAAATCGGGGTTGCTACTAGAGGACGTTACGAACAACGGGGTTGTTCCAAAGGTACAAGAGAAAAGGATGTAGGCCTTAGGATTTACTGTAGGTGACATGCTGGCCTATTGGTTGCGTGCTTTTACGGAAATTCACCTCAATTCCCTCACCTTTTACGGAAATTCATCTCAATCCCCCCAACCCGTTACGTTTTGTAATCCCTTCCATAATCCAGTACACTGACTGGCATTGAACCTTTTTTGTACCAAGGTCATGACTCAAACCGCTTGGTTAGAACTGGTCAAGTCGGTGAGTGAGCACGGTTTCCAGTTGCCTGCCACCGGCCTCACCATTGGCCGTGCCCCAGATAACACCATTGTCCTTAACGATGTGGCGGTTTCGCGCTACCATGCTCGCTTTGAATGGCATGATGACCAGGTACACATTGTTGACCTTGAAAGTAAAGCGGGCACGCAGCTCAATGGCCAACCCTTGGTACCTCATACACCAATTCCCCTTGAGGACGCAGATTTAATTACCCTTGGCAACTCGGCGCTGCGGTTTCGCCTCGTGTGGCAGTATCAAGAGTATCAMCCCCGAGCCACAGAAATCAGCAAAGACGTAGCGATCCCTGTAATTGAGGTACAAACCAAAACGTGGCGGCAACGCTGGGGGTTATCGGAGGTCACGAGTTTGCTGGGCACCCATCCAGCCTGTGATGTGGTGGTGGATGTGCCAGAGGTACTGCCCTGCCATCTGCGGCTAAAGAGGGTGGACAATCACTTGCAGGTGGTCGATCTGAGTGATCCGAACCCTGCAATGAATGTGTGGTTGGGCAATGGCGACAGCTACGCCTTAACAGAGTATGTCAGTCTTAGCTTTTTGGGGCAGGAGTTACCGGATCGCATTGATACGCAGCGGCATGCGGTGGTGTTTAGTCCGGCAACTGAGCTGCGCTTGACGGGCACAGCGACGGTACTCGCTATTCCAGAGGCTGATGCAACCGCAACGGTGCCTGTCAAGACGATTTCGCTGCTAGGTTATACCACCTTTACGATTGGTCGAGATCCCAGTAATGATCTGGTGATTGAGCATCCGACGGTATCCCGCCACCACGCTAAGATTGAGCGCCGCCATAGTGACTTTATCCTTACAGACTTAGGTTCTAGTAACGGCACGTTTGTCAATGGTCGGGAGGTGGAGGAGCCAGTTTTACTGCGGGTCGGCGACAGTATCCGCATTGGTAGCGATCGCCTAGTCTTAAATGTTGATGAAACCCTGACCCAGTATGCTGAGTCGGGTCACATGCGCCTAGATGCAGTGAACCTGAGTAAGGTGGTGGGCAAGGGCACTAAAATTCTCCACGATATTTCGCTGTCGATTCTGCCTAAGGAGTTTGTGGCTATCTTAGGCCCAAGCGGCAGTGGTAAATCCACTCTCTTGGATGCGCTCAACGGTCTGCGCCCTGCCACCAGTGGCACGGTGATGGTGAACGGTACAAATTTTTACCGCAACTATCAAGCCTTCCAAGCCCAACTGGGGTATGTACCACAGCGGAATATTATCCACGAAGAGCTAACGATTGCCCAAGCCCTAGACTATGCAGCGCGGTTGCGGATGCCCCCAGACACGACCGCAGCCGAACGGGCACAACGGGTTACGGCGGTCTTAGCAGAGCTAGGCTTAAGCCATCGTCGGAATGTTCCCATTAACCGCTTAAGTGGAGGGCAGCAGCGCCGGGTGTGTATTGGGGCGGAACTGCTGACCCAACCCAGTCTCTTTTTCCTAGATGAAGCCACCTCTGGCTTGGATCCGGGTACGGAAGCAGACATGATGTTTTTGTTGCGGCAGTTGGCGGATCAAGGCCGTACGATTTTAATTATTACCCATGCTACCCAAAATATTCGTGAGTGCGATCTGGTGGTGTATATGGCGGAGGGGGGACGGCTTGCCTATTTTGGGCCACCGGATCAGTTACTGCCCTATTTTCGGGCGACCTTTGGCGATCGCTTCAGTGGCATTAAGCTGGAAGATTTTTCTGGGATTTATCGCGCTCTTGACAAGGAGAAAAACCCCAATGCCCCCAGTTCCGAGGAACTGGAGCAAGCTTACCGGCGATCGCGCCTCTACCAAGAATACGTGGTCGGGCGGCAGCAGGTGCTCGCTCACACCACTGATGACTCCCAACGTCGCCCCCGTAGCAGCCAACGCCGATCTAAGGAGCCCAAGTCAAAAATTTCGGCATGGCAGCAGTTTTGGATTTTGACGCAGCGCAACCTGACGATTTTGGGGCAGGATCGCAGTAACCTGCTGCTGACGCTGTTGATTGCACCCCTGTTGGGTAGCCTTAGTTTTGTCTCGTGGCAGCGCAATCTTTTCAATCCGGACACTGGGAACGCTGGCCAAGCCCTGACGATGATCTTTGTCACTAGTTTGATTGCGGTGATGATTGGGGCAATGACGACCATGCGGGAGCTGGTCAAGGAAGTGGAGGTGTACCGCCGCGAGCGCATGATTGGACTGCGAGTTTTGCCCTATATTGCCTCGAAGGTGGCGATCGCCCTCGGCCTTGCCCTTTACCAAGCTGCCACTTATCTATTGGTGACAAAGCTGGCCGTGATTTTACCGGGCGACTGGTCAACGACCGTTGCCATGTACATTACCCTTGCCCTAGCAATTTTTGGGGGGATGGCTATGGGGCTATTAGTCTCTGCGCTTGCGCCTAGCCAAAATATTGTGCCTCTACTCGTGTTGATGTTTTTGGTGCCGCAAATTATTTTTAGTGGTGGCATCCAGCCGGTAGCGTCCTTTGGCTTACCTGGCCAGATAATTAACCATCTCACAGTGATTAAGTGGCCGTTTGAGGCAATGGTCAAGTTAACCGGTATGGGAGATGACATAGCCAACGATCCCTGCTGGTTGGAACCGGAAGACGAGCGGGAAAAAATGACAGAAGCCATGCAGCGGGATTTTTGCCTTTGCTATGGCCCCGGTCTCTTTAAAACCTGTAACTTTCCGGGTATTCGCGCCAAGTACGTGCCTGAGGTGGATGAACCCGCCCCACCGCGTCCCGAATCTCCCGGAGATCCGCCCAGTGATCCACTAGAACTACAGGACTATATGAGGCGGCTGCAAGCCTATCAGGAGGCGATGGATGAGTGGGAGCTGAAGTACTCGGCATGGAATCGCCAACGTAGTCGTGCCATTAATGAGGCTCAAGGTATCATTAGCCGCTTCCAGCGCGATCAAGGCTATATGTTTAGCGTTGATGTTCGCCAGCACTGGCGTAATCAGGCAATTTTAATTTTGGCGATGCTTGTTGCTCTGCCCTTCTGCCAGAAACGCCGTGACTTTGGCCATTGAAGCGGGCAGACGGAATCGAACCGACAACATTAGCTTGGAAGGCTAAGGTTTTACCATTAAACTATGCCCGCACATTATGCACAGACTATTAACCTACCATAGCGATGGGGCGATCGCCAATCTTGGCCCCCTTGAGCTGCCCGTTCGCCATTTGTGCCAGTGCGGAACTGTGCTGGACAGAGACCCCAACGCAGCTATCAGCATTGTGGAGCTAGGTTGACGGACTGTGGGGCACACAGAACCTTACGCCGGTGGAGAGGAGGCCGCTACTCATCTTCTGGAAACAGCGGTTGAGCACGTCACCTCGTTGACGCAGGAACCTTCATCGGCGACGATGGAATCCCCTTCCTGAGCGCAGCGAAGGCAGAGGGGGATGTCAATCAACCTGTGCTGCCTGAGTGACTGCATCCAGTAGTGCCTTGTGCAGTTCCTCAGTGAGCTGTTGTGCCCGCTGTTTAAGGGGTTGGCGATCGCAACCGTTGCGCTCTACCCATAGCGGCGGTGCAATATAAACGCTGACCCGACAGCGAAATTGAGGGCAGGGAGTATAAACAATACCAACCGGGAAAATGGGAATAGGGCGATCGCCTTGTGCTTGCAGTACCAGTCGAGCCAGCCCAGGTTTGAGTGGACGTACTGGTAATTCCCGCTCGATCCCGCCCTCTGGAAACAGAACTAAGGGCTGTCCGGTTTTGAGAATCTCGAGGGCATGGCGCAGGCTACTGGCTTGGGGGCGATTGAGGTTAATGGAAAACGCCCCTAAACGACGAATAAACCATCCCTGCACCCCCCTAAACTCAATGGCATTGGTCATAAACCGCAGCGGACGGAACCACACCAACGCCAGAATCACCGGATCCCAACGGCTATAGTGCTTGGGTGCCAACACAAAGCCGCCATCCTTGGGCAATTGTTCGCGGCCAACAATCGTAATCTTGGCAAAATAGAACCACAATAGGAGGCGGTGAAATGGCCAGAGTCCCCAGTATAGCCACGGCACAATTCTAGAGGTTGTTTGCGACGTGTTTTGTTCTGCCATGCATTCGTCTCCGTAGCCACCCCCACTACAATAGTAGGCCTGTAGCCTATTAACGCTTCGGTACTGTCCAGTGTCTCAACCTAGCCATCGTTTTGATGCCCGCGTTTGGGGGCAATTTATTACTATTGCCCAGCCCTATTTCTTCCCGCGCGATCGCCGCGGCAGCAGCGGCATCTTTATTCTGCTGCTCTTTTTAGTGATTGCGCTGATGTTTGGGTGTCTCTTTGCCCTAACGGCGGCTGTGACCTTTGGTCTCAATGCCCTTGCCCCGGAACTAATGGGGCAAATTGCTGGCGGCTTAATGGATCTCATCCGCTCACTTTGGTCTGATCCCTTCAGCCGTAGCCTCATCCTTGCCACGGTTATCGTGCCCCTTGGGGTGTTTGTGCTCTTACGCCGCGACCTCCTCCCCCGCTGGCAAGCGTGGACCCTATTAGGGCTATTGCTAATGCTGTCGCTGTCCGTGAGTGGCCTCAACGTCATTATCAGCTTTGTGGGGCGATTCTTCCAGACGGCACTGGCGGAAAAAAATGCGGATACCTACTGGCGGTTTCTTGGCGTGTATGCTGGGGTGTTTGTCGTGGGCACCCCCATTGTCGTGATTTACCGCTATGTGCGCGAGTACTTGGGGCTATGCTGGCGGGWTTGGCTGACACGCCACTTCTTGGATCGCTATTTTCAAAACCGCTCCTACTATGCCATTGAAAATGCCAGTGACATTGATAACCCTGACCAACGGATCACCGAAGATATTCGCTCCTTTACCCAAACCTCTTTGCAGTTTTTGTTGATTATCCTCAGCGATATTATTGACTTAGTTGCCTTTAGTGGCATTCTCTGGAGTATCTCCCAGACCCTGACCCTAACCCTGATTGGTTATGCGGTGGTCGGTACGGTTGTGACGATTCTCATCGGCCAACGCTTAATTCGCCTCAATTTTAACCAACTGCGCCGTGAAGCTGATTTCCGCTATGGCTTGGTACATGTGCGCGATAACGCTGAGTCCATCGCCTTTTACCGCGGCGAAGCCCAAGAATCGCTACAGGTGCGTCAACGGTTCATTGAAGTGCTCCGTAACTTTAATCTGCTCATTGGCTGGCAGCGAAACCTTGACTTCTTTACAACTGCCTACAATTACTTTGTGATTATTGTTCCCGCTGCGGTTGTGGCACCGCGCTATTTTGCTGGCGAAATCGACTTTGGTGCCATTAGTCAGGCTAGTTTTGCGTTTTCCCAAGTTTTAGGCTCCCTTTCGATTATTGTGAACCAATTTGCAAACTTGAGTGGCTTTATCGCGGGTATCGAGCGCTTAGCGGAGTTTAATGATGCCCTAGTCACACCAGTGTCGCTTGGTGAATCGCAAATTGAGCTGGTGGAGCAGCCGCGCTTTGCCCTAGAGAAGGTCACCATCGCAACCCCCAATTTGGCACGGCAGTTGGTACAAGACGTAACGTTTGCCTTAGATAGCGGCGAAAGTGTCGTGATTATGGGGCCCAGTGGGGTCGGTAAAAGTTCAATGCTGCGGGCGATCGCTGGTCTATGGCAAAGTGGTAGTGGCCGCATTATCCGACCCCCCATCAGTGACGTTCTCTTTTTGCCCCAGCGACCCTATATGGTTTTGGGAACCCTACGAACCCAGTTACTCTATCCGGGGGGCGATCGCGATACTAGCGATGATGGGTTACTCTATGCACTTGCGCAGGTGAATTTAGAACACTTACCGGATCGTGTGGGCGGGTTTGATGTGGAGCTAGCTTGGGATGACGTGCTGTCTCTTGGAGAGCAACAGCGGTTGGCGATCGCCCGTTTGCTACTCAACAAGCGTCCCTATGCCATTTTGGACGAGGCCACTAGCGCCCTTGACCTTGACAATGAGCAGCGCGTTTATGCGCATATTCAACGGATCGCCCATAATTACATTAGTGTTGGCCACCGCGAAAGCTTAATTCAATACCACACTTATATTCTCGAACTTAAGAGTAATCAGGCGTGGGAGTTTCGCCCAGCTCATTAAGGCTGTAAAATCCTAAAAATTTCCCGTTGCAGCGCGAGCCATTTGACCTAAGATGGTGGAAACTTCAACGATCCCCTTGATCTCCTGCGGTTATCCCCCAGCGTATTGGTAGGCAAACTTTCTATGGCAATTGGTTATTTAGCACTGGTTTTGCACGCTCACCTCCCCTTTGTTCGTCACCCAGAGAGCGACTACGTTCTAGAAGAAGAATGGCTCTTTGAAGCCATTACCGAAACCTACGTTCCCCTCCTGTGGATGTTTGAAGGTCTCAAGCGGGATGGCGTAGATTTCAAAATCACCATGAGCATGACCCCGCCCCTCATTTCAATGCTGCGGGATCCGCTCCTGCAAGAGCGCTACGATCAACACCTTGCCCAGCTAGAAGAGTTAGCCGAGCTAGAAGTTGAACGGAATACCTTTAATGGTCACCTTCGCTATCTAGCGGAGCACTACGCCCAAGAGTTTAACCGCGTGCGTCAAACGTGGGAACGCTACGATCGCGATCTGGTTACGGCGTTCAAGCAATTTCAAGACTCCAATAACCTTGAAATTATTACCTGTGGTGCCACCCACGGCTACTTGCCGCTGATGAAAATGTACCCCCAAGCGGTGTGGGCGCAGTTACAAGTGGCCTGCGAACACTACGAGCAAACGTTTGGCCGTCCGCCCAAGGGCATTTGGTTGCCGGAGTGTGCTTACTACGAAGGCTTAGAGCGGATGCTAGCAGATGCGGGGCTGCGCTATTTTATTACCGATGGGCATGGGATTCTCTACGGTCGCCCCCGCCCTCGGTTTGGCACCTACGCGCCTATTTTTACCGAAACAGGGGTAGCTGCCTTTGGCCGCGATCACGAGTCATCGCAGCAGGTGTGGTCTTCGGAGGTGGGTTACCCAGGGGCAGCAGAGTATCGTGAATTCTACAAAGATTTGGGCTGGGAGGCGGAGTACGAGTACATTAAGCCCTACATTATGCCCAATGGCCAGCGCAAAAATACCGGCATTAAGTACCACAAAATCACTGGCCGTGGCTTGGGGTTAGGGGACAAACAACTCTACGATCCCTACTGGGCGCGGGAAAAAGCTGCAGAGCACGCGGCTAATTTTATGTTTAACCGCGAAAACCAAATTCGTTATCTACATCACCTGATGCAACGGCCACCCATCGTTGTCTCTCCCTATGATGCCGAGCTTTACGGACACTGGTGGTACGAAGGCCCGTGGTTTTTAGACTTTCTGTTCCGCAAAGTGTGGTTTGACCAAGATACCTTTGCCATGACCCATCTAGCAGACTACCTACGCGCCCACCCCACCCAGCAGGTGTGTCGCCCCTCCCAATCGAGTTGGGGGTATAAAGGCTTCCATGAGTACTGGTTAAATGACACCAATGCGTGGATTTATCCCCACCTGCACAAAGCAGCAGAGCGAATGATTGAACTGGCGAAAGGGGAGCCGTGGGATGAACTCAGTTGGCGTGCCCTCAACCAAGCGGCTCGTGAGTTGCTGCTAGCGCAATCCTCGGACTGGGCGTTTATCATGCGCACTGGGACAATGGTGCCCTATGCGGTTCGCCGCACCCGCAGTCACCTCACCCGCTTCCATAAGCTCTACGACGATATCAAGGCTCAAAAAATTGATGCGGGCTGGCTCGAAAAAGTCGAGGCGATTGATAATATCTTTCCCCAAATCAATTACCGGGTTTATCGCCCTCTTTAATAGCGGCATACGGTTTTAATATTCACAAACTCGAGAATCCCCGCCCGTCCCAGTTCTCGGCCATAGCCCGATCGCTTGGTGCCGCCAAAGGGTAAGCGGGGGTCAGACTTGACCATGCCGTTGATAAAGACGGCTCCTGCCTCTAGATCTCGAATCAGGCGATCGCCTTCGCTGGCGTCTGCTGTCCAAGCACTGGCTCCCAAACCAAAGGGGGTGGCATTGGCCAGTTCGATGGCCGCGTCTAGAGAGCTAACTCGAAATAGGAGCGCAACCGGCCCAAAAAACTCCTGCACAAATACCGGATTGTCGCGGCTAATCTCCGCCAAGAGGGTTGGAGGATAAAAATACCCCTGCTGACAGTGGGGGGGCAACTCTCCCTGATAAATCAGCTTGGCACCATGAGCTAGCGCCAGTTCCACTTGGGTGCGCAGTTCCTCGCGGATCGTGGCCGTGGCCAAGGGCCCCAGTTGCGTGGCAGGGTCAACCGGATCCCCTATCCGCCATGCGTCAAATGCTGCTTGTAGGCCCGCCACAAAAGCATCATAAACGGCGGTATGGACAATGAACCGTTTGGCGGCAATACAGGACTGGCCATTATTGATCATCCGTGCCTTAACAGCGGTGGCGATCGCCCGGGGTAGATCCGCGCTGGGGAGCACAATAAACGGATCGCTGCCCCCTAACTCCAAGACGGTTTTCTTAATGTGCTGGGATGCGGCCACGGCCAAACTGATGCCGGCAGGTTCACTACCCGTGAGGGTGGCCGCCCGAATGCGCCGATCCGCCAGCAAAGCGGCAACACGACCCGCAGGAATGAGGAGGGTTTGAAAGGCTCCCACTGGAATCCCTGCGGCGGCAAACAGGTCGGCGATCGCCAGGGCACACTGGGGTACATTGGAGGCGTGTTTGAGCAGTGCCACATTGCCTGCCATTAGCGCTGGTGCCGCAAAGCGAAACACCTGCCAAAAGGGGAAATTCCAAGGCATCACCGCCAAAATAATGCCAAGAGGCTGATAGTGTATAGCGCTGTAGGTAGCGTCTGTAGCCACTATCTCCGGTGCTAAAAATGCCTCTGCCTGCTCTGCGTAATACCGACAGACCCACGCACACTTTTCCACCTCTGCGATGGCTTCCGTAATGGGTTTGCCCATTTCAAGGGTCATTAACTGTGCCAAGGATTGGCATTGCTGCTCTAAAAGAGCGGCTGCCGCTAACAGCCAGTGCGATCGCTGTTGAAAGGTTGTCTGACGATAGCTTTCAAAGGCAGTGGCTGCTCGCTCCAAACAGGCCTGTAGTTCTGCTTCACTCAGGGGACAAAAGGTTTTAACCACTTCCCCCGTGGTGGGATTAACAGACGCGATTGCCATGATTAAAATTCCCTATCTTCGGCAGCGGCCAAAGGCCTAGCTTCTGCCGCAGCGGTTCAGTATGCTAATTCTAGCGAAATTCAGGGCAGGCATCTATGGCGACCATTGTGGATATTGCGGTCAATACACCAGGGTTCTCTACCCTTGTTACTGCGGTCAAAGTGGCTAATTTAGTCGATGCCCTGCAATCTGCCGGCCCATTTACCGTGTTTGCCCCCAACGATGATGCCTTTGCTAAGCTACCGGATGGCACCATCACCTCCTTAGTGCAAAACCCACCCCAGCTTGCCCGCATCCTGAAGTACCACGTCCTTGCGGGTGCCTACACTGCTGCGGAGCTAAAAAAGATGGGGGTGGTCACCTCCCTTGAAGGCTCAACCATTCCCATTCATGGCGAGACCCCCCTTGAAGTGAAAAATGCAACGGTTCTTGCTGCTGACATTCAGGCTGACAACGGTATCATCCATGTCATTGACACGGTTATTTTAATGGGCTTAGACCCAGCGCACTCATTCCAAGACACAGATGTTCCCTACCGTTGAGTGCCTTCCCCAACCCCCTAGAAGCCATAGTAGTCAATCGCTTCCAAAATGCCTTGGGCATAGTGCCCCTCGGCAAAGTAGATCTGAGGAACGTCCCGCAGTTTGTCGAGTTCTGGGCTATGATTCCCAACCACCACCGCTAGGGTATTGCCGGTTAGCATTTGCTCATCGTTCCCCGAGTCGCCGGCCACGAGCAATTTTTGCAGCGGGTATCCCCACTTCAGGGCAAGGTAGCGGAGGGCATCCCCTTTGGAGGCTCGCAGGGGCAAAATATCTAAAAACTGATTGTGGGAAAAAATGGAGCGACAGTGGAGTTTTTGCTGCCGTAGGAGCCGCAACACAGGGGTAATGGAGGGCAAAACCTCTATATCCACCGTATAGCTAATTTTGTGGGAGCGTTGATTGTCCTTGGGTTGTAAAGTTAACCCAGGCACATTGGCCAGTATGTCCCGCACCCGCTGTGGTTCCCAGCGATAGCTAATGTGCTGACTCCAGCTTGTATCGGGTACTAGGTGTGGGCCGTAGTGAATTTCACTGCCAACGGAGGTAATGAGCACGTCGGGCAGGGGAACTCCCCATTCGTTTAAGACATCAAGGGTGATTTCTAAGTGGCGACCTGTAGCAACCCCAAACCCCAGTTCAAGGCGGTGCTGTAGGACTTCAAGCAAGCGCTCAAGGGCGCTGCGATCGCCAATGAGGGTATTGTCAATATCACTCACAAGTAACCGTTCAAGCGTGAGCAGGCGGTTACGGTTGGTGGGGGTTGCATTGCGGCGGTAGGGCGCAGGTTGGCGTTGTACACTCAAGGCCGGCAGGACGGATTTCTCTGCAAGTTGGCTAATTGCTTTCAGGTACGCCTCCACATGACTGTGCCACGAGTAGTGCTGCTGTACCCCCTTGAGGCCATTGTTTGACCATTCCTGCCACTGAGTATCGCTAGCGAAGGCTTGGTGCAAGGCGGTACGGATTGCCTCCGGATCTAAGGCATCAAAGAGCAAGCCATTCTGACAGTTGCGGATAATTTCCTTAGGACCACCATCGGCGGTGGCCAAAATGGGTAGCCCACAGGCTGAGGCTTCAATGAGGGKGAGGCCAAAGGGTTCCGTCAGCGCCGGATTGATAAACACCCCCCGCTGTTGTGCGGCTAAACGGTAGAGATCCGGTACCTCATCACTGGTATGGGTTTTAGGGTAGGCGACCTTACCGTAGAGATCGTAGCGATCCACTAAGGAAAAGAGTTCCGTGAAGACCTGCCGAGGGCTGGCCTCCATCTTGCTGATGTCAGTGCGGTTGCCCAATACCAGCACGAGGTTGGCACGCTCTTGTAGCATCGGGTCTGTACCATACACCTTCACCAAAGCGGCAACATTTTTGCGGGGAACTGGCCGAGATAGGCAGAAAATAAAGGGTTTTTCCGGCTCTACTAAAAAGCGGCGTAATTCTTTTAGTATCGGCAGATCGGAACTCACTGCCGCCGGATAAAAGCGTTCGGTATCCAAGCCCGGCGGAATCACCATCATGCGCTCAGGATTGTAATGGTCGTAAAGGCTGTACTGCTCTTCGACCTCTTGGTGGGTACTGGCAATAATCAGGGAGGCACTGGCAAGGGTTTGCTCTTCCGCTTCGATGCGGGTGGTGAAGTGAAACTGCTCTTCGATAACGTCGGGTTTACTGCCTTGATCCAGCAGCCGTTGCCGCTTCACTCGCCCCAAGGAGTGCCCTGTGTGAACCAACGGCACGCCTAGCCAGCCCGCCACCCGGCAGCCAACATAACCAGCATCTGCATAATGACTATGGATAACGTCGGGCATCCGGCCACTTTGGCGTAGATGGCGTAGTAGCTCGTCTGCAAAGACATCGAGGTACGGCCAGAGCACTTCTTTGCGTAGGTAACGCCGTGGTCCACAGGGTAGGCGCACAATACGGGCGCGATCCGCAATGGGTTCAATGGGCTGGGCGTAGTCGGCACTGACTTTGGGGTCGTTGATCAAGCGGGTGACTAAATCTACTTGCGCCACGCGGGGATGGGCTGCTAACTGTCTGGCCAGTTCGACAACATAGSGGGTTTGACCGCCAGTATCAGCATCACGCCCTAGTTCAAGGCGATCGCCGCGGATTAACCCATGAATGCTGATGAGGACAATGTATAATCCCTGTTGCATAGCTCCTCCCCTTGTGTGGTTAGTTGCTCACCCAGTTGGGGATAACCGTTCCCCCCTCACCTTACCAAATATCATGGCAATTGTCCAAAATAGTGTGTCGCCACCCCCGGCGATCGCCCTCAAAGACGTTTCGTTTGGTTGGTCACCGGAGACATTACTGCTGAATCGCGTGTCGCTGACGATTCCCCAAGGGCAACTGTGGATGCTGCTAGGTCGCAATGGCAGCGGCAAGTCCACATTAATTCGTTTGTTGGCCGGGCTGTTGCCCCCCGAATCCGGCGAGTGCTACATTGCGCAGCCCTTTGGCTTTGTGTTTCAAAATCCGGATCATCAATTGGTAATGCCCAGCGTTGGTGCCGATATTGCCTTTAGCTTGAATGGTGAATCGTTGACCTACTGGGAGGTGCGACAGCGGGTCAGTGCGGCCTTGCAAGCGGTGAACCTGCAAGGGCTAGAGCGCCGCCCTATCTATGCCCTCAGTGGCGGTCAAAARCAAMGGGTGGCCATTGCTGGGGCGATCGCTCGCCAGTGCCGTGTCCTTTTGTTGGATGAACCCACTGCCTTACTTGATCCTGAGAGCCAGCAGGAACTCTTGGACTATGTCCGCCAACTGGTGAACTGCCAAGGCATCACTGCCCTGTGGGTCACCCACCGATTAGATGAGTTAGCCCAAGCGGATGGAGCCATTGTGCTGGATAATGGCAAAATTATTGGCCAAGGCGCTCCTGCAGCGATGATGCCCCTCATTTATCGGCAACAATCCTTGGCAACAAATGAGGATTTAGGCATCTTGGGCAGCAATTAAAAGAGCGCAGGCACTAAAACCCACTAATAAGGGCATCAGGGACTGAAACCAGCAACTCATCCCTGTGGCGACAAGGGCGATCGCCAAGGACAGCGTCTGCAAACATCGCTGCTGTGGCGATGTAACTGTGGGCAATTCAATAAGGTGTAGCGCCTGAGAGGGCAGCGGCAAGGGCATCACCCCACCCGGCGGAAAGGCCCAGTACTGGTACTGCTCGACAAACAAATCGGTCCAGCCGTTCTCTTGGCACCATGCCAAGGCTGATTTGTAAGAGTATTTCAGCAACGACGAGGGGCTATCCATAGGCAGTACTGGACTCAAAATGAGTAAAAAATGAGTAACAAGATTGAAGTCTTCTATTGCGACCATAACAGACAGAGCAAATTCTCTTGAACGGCTTGTTGTAACTCTTAATCCTTTGGTTGCAGAGAATAAACAAAAGACAACATCCCTTATGCGTCACGCTAGGCGACTCTGATGTTCCGCTGACGCTATTAAAGGTTTGCAAGGGGATAGTGTGCCTCAGTTCTGCTGCAGGGGAATGTTCGATGCCTTGCTCGCTGGGATCCGTGCGACCTATAATGGCTTGGTGCTTCACACCCCTTCGACCCTTGAACTGACCCTATGACTGCCACCCCCTCAACCCAGCGACCTATCCGCATTGGCTCACGCAAAAGTCAACTGGCCCTTGTGCAAACAGAATGGGTACAGGCACAACTGCAAGCCCGCCATGGCGATCGCTCCTTTGAAGTGGTGACCATGACTACCCAGGGAGATAATATTCTGGACGTGGCCTTGGCCAAAATTGGGGATAAGGGTCTGTTTACCAAAGAACTCGAACTGTCGATGCTGCGGCAAGAGACTGATTTGGCGGTGCACTCCCTCAAGGATTTGCCCACCCACCTGCCAGACGGGCTGATGCTGGGCGCAATTACCCGGCGGGAAGACCCTGCTGATGCCCTAGTGTTGGGGGCAAAATGGCTGGGGTACACCCTCGAAACTCTACCCGCAGGTACGATCATTGGCACCTCATCCCTACGGCGGCTCGCTCAACTGCGCCACCACTATCCTCACCTGTCCTTTAAGGATGTGCGGGGCAACCTGAATACCCGTCTGGCCAAGTTGGATGCGGGAGAGTACGATGGCCTGATTTTGGCGGTGGCGGGGTTACGTCGCCTTGGCTTTGGCGATCGCATCAGTCAAGTTCTGCCCGCCAGTGTATCCCTATACGCTGTTGGCCAAGGCGCGCTTGGCATTGAGTGCCGCAGCAACGACCCGGAGATCCTGAGCCTCATTAAAACCCTTGAAGACCCTGAAACCGCTGCCCGCTGCCTCGCCGAACGTGCCTTTTTGCGGCAACTAGAAGGCGGTTGCCAAGTCCCCATTGGCGTACATACGGTGATTGAGCAAGGGCAACTCCGCCTAACGGGGTTAGTCGCTAGCCTGGATGGGCAACGGCTTGTAAAAGATACGATCACTGGCGATCCGAGCACTGCTGAAGTACTGGGCGCGTCCTTGGCCTTGACCTTAAGAGAACAGGGAGCCTCCGAAATTCTGGCCGAAATTTTTGCCACGGTGCGTTCCGAACGCTAGCTGCTACCGTCAACGTTAGGCGCACTATTGCGTAATTCTTGGTAGAGTGGCAGTGTTGTGGTTCACCAACATCATCCTCACTGCCTATGGCCATGCTGAAAACGCGAGCTGCGACTTATCAAGCCTACGATCGCGCGGTGGGTAAGCAAGGACGGGTTCTCGTCCTGTTATGTGTGATGAGCGCGTTCCTCTTTGGTGGCATTGGTGCTCGCCTTGGTTATTTACAGTTGGTTGAGGGCGATCGCAATCGCCAAATGGCAGATGAAAACCGCATTCGCCTGATTCCCAAACCACCGGAGCGGGGCAAAATTTTGGATCGTAAAGGGCGGATTTTAGCAGGGAACACCTTCTCCTACTCCGTCTTCCTATGGCCACTGGCAGCCAAAAAACCAGAATGGCCGCAAACCGTCGCGTTACTCGCCAAAATTCTCAAAATTCCGCCAGCAGAAATTCAGCAGCGGGTCGAGCAAGCGGGCGTGAATTCACCGTCACTCATTCGTATTGCCCAAGGCATTAGCCAAGCTCAAATTGTCGCCCTTGAAGAACATCGCAGCTTTCTGAGCGGGGTTGAAGTGGATCGGGAGGCCTTGCGGTTTTATCCCCACGGGGAAATTGGCGCACATATTCTTGGCTACATTGGCGAGCTAAATGAAGAAGAATTGGCAGCCCGCCGCGATCAAGGGTATCGCCTTGGGGATGTTATAGGAAAAATGGGGGTGGAAGCCACCTACGAAACAACACTACGGGGAACCTGGGGTGGGCAACAGGTTGAAGTGGATGGTCAAGGTAGGGTGATTCGCATCCTTGGTCAAAAGGTCGCCCGCCCGGGCAATGACATCGTCCTTTCAGTTGATCTGGATTTGCAAAAAGCAGCGGAAGCCGCTCTAGGCAATAGAAACGGGGCGATCGTGGCGATGGATCCTCGGGATGGTGCTATTCTGGCCTTGGCCAGCTATCCAGCCTTTGATCCCAACTGGTTTGCGCGGCGCATGACCCAAGCTCAGTGGGATGAATTACAACGACGGCAATTTCCGTTTGTCAATCGTGCCCTCCAAGGGTTTCCTCCCGCAAGCACCTTTAAGGTGGTGACAGCAGTAGCGGGGTTAGAGTCCGGTAAGTTTAGCCCCGATACTGTGCTGATGACCTATCCTGCCCTCTACACGGGTGGGTTTGCCTTTCACGACTGGAACCGGGCTGGTTTTGGCCCCCAAGGGTTTGCTGGCGCATTGGCATGGAGTAGTAATACTTTTTTTGGGCAAGTGGGGCGACGGATCGGCCCTAAAACATTAGTGGAGTGGGCGCGCCGTTTCGGCATGGGGTCAAAAACGGGGATTGATCTGCCTGGGGAGGCGGCGGGGTTTGTGCCAGATCCCCAGTGGAAAAAGGAGACCTTTGGCGAGGGGTGGTACGATGGCGATTCGTTAATTATGTCCATTGGCCAAGGCGCATTGCAAGTGAGTCCTCTACAGGCAGCAGTGATGTTTGCGGTGCCTGCCAACGGTGGCTATAAAGTTCGTCCCCATTTAATTCGCTCTGATAACCCCGATCGCTGGCGCCAGTCCTTGAACTTAAAACCCTCAACGGTCAGGGTTGTGCGTCAAGGGTTGCGGCAGGTGGTGACCAATGGAACCGGCAGTGCCTTAAATGTTCCTGACGTGGCGATCGCTGGCAAGAGTGGCACTGGCGAAGACCCACCGCGACCTCACCACACGTGGTTTGGCGGCTATGCACCCGCTGATAATCCAGAAATTGTCGTTGTTGCTTTTGCTGAAAACTCCGGTGGCGGCGGTGGCTCCATCTGTGGGCCTATGGTTCTCAAGGTCATTCAAGCCTACATGAAGACGCGCGATCGCTAGAAACATGGAATGGCAGTACCTTTGTGAAAAAGGGAACTGCCCCGCAAGGGGGAACGACTGGGGAAACACGCACCTCTGCGTTTGCGGGGCAACCCAAGGACGTAAGTGCTGTCGTAGAACCAGTAACAAGACTTCCCCAGCTTTAGCTGCGGGGAGTATGTCAACTAACCAGCCTTTGACTATTCTGCTTGACACTCCCACCACCTAAAGGTGGGGGATTCTTACGTAGTCCACAAACGAACTCGTAAAGGCGTGAGCAAACCGCCCATACACAGTTCCTTGAGGCAAAGCCCCAAAGTTCTGCTTACTTTTGGGTTTTCTGGCTACTACCTGTCGGGTTTTGCACCAACTTTAGGTAGTTCTATTATACCAAAGCAACTAAAGTTGCTTGAGGGCTTTTCCACCCCGTACTAAAGTACGGGGCTACCAAGCTATCCTTCTGTGTAAGGCTAGATTGCCGCTAAGCTTGGGCATCTCCTTCAATGTAAAGAAAGAGTAAGCCCATCACAACAACCGGCATGAGCCAGCAGACAACGGGAATAAAAATCCAAGGCAAAAAGGACGCAGCGTAAGATCCCATCATAATCAGCGGTTCTCCTTGAGGGTCAACAAGTCAATCAAATGGGTAAGCCATTCGTTTTAGTTAAAGAGGCCCTTCATAATGCCATCAACAACGGCAAAGTTTTCTAGTAAAAAGAAGGCCACAAAGGCACCACCCATGGCACCTACAAAGAAGCCAGCGGTAAACTGACTCCAGCCTTCACCAGTCTTCAGGGCATCGCCACTACTACTCGCTTTTTGGAAGCTAACCAGTCCATAGGCAGCTAAGCAAGCGGTCGCCAATAGAATTAAGGTAATACCGGAAATCAGACCGCCCAAGTTGGCAACATCCGAGTCCCGCAGCGGACCTAGCTTCACCCAAGGGCCAATCAAAAAATAACCGTGCGCCATCCCAACCTCAAGACCCCGCAAAATGGGGGATAAGCCTTGACGATAGGCGGGCAAGTTACTGATAAATGTCTTCACAAGGCCAGAGTCAGAGATTGGCGTGGATAAATGCCCCGCAAAGGGATCGCCATTGTACGGCTTAACCAGTTCGTCTGCCATGATTTTTATTTCCCTAGCATTCCGTCATGTCTGATTGCACAAGGCACAGACCTAAGTGGTTATTCTAGGGAAGCATGGGCGATCGCGGGAGAGGCAAAGGCTATCTCTTCAAGAAAGTTCATGTATCGCAACATCTTCTTAATCCAAGGGGCACGGCTTGCCCAAGATGCCCAGCAAATGATTGATTTTTACACGGGGAAAAATCGCGGTGAGTTGAGTTTAGGGTAATGGCGGCTGGGCAACTGAGTGAGTAATAACTTGACAGTGCTGGGGAGAGATTTTAGGATGCTTATACATAATTGTTTATTGTATTAGTATATTTTTTGTATTTGTAGCCAAGCCCTCGCAGTTTGGCTACTTTTTTCTGTCTTTCTTTACCAAATTCAACCCTCGTGGGTCATAGGATAGCAGGCTTGAGACTCTAGGAATGGCTTGGTCAGATTTTATGACGCGGCTGATTGCGGCGGCGTTCTTTGGGGCTGTCCTAGGTTTTGAACGGCAGTGGCGGCACCGGATGGCAGGGCTAGTCACCAATACCTTGGTGTCGATGGGGGCGGCTATCTTTGTCATGTTTTCACTGATGATTCCGGGGGAGACTAGCCCAACGCGCGTTGCTGCTCAAGTGGTGTCTGGAATTGGTTTTTTGGGGGGKGGGGTGATCCTACAGCAGGGGTTAACCATCCGTGGCCTCAATACGGCAGCAACCCTTTGGTGTGCGGCGGCTTTGGGTATTCTTGCCGGTGGGGGCTATGTCATTCACGGGCTAGTGGCCACGGTTTGACACTCCCACCACCTAAAGGTGGGGGATTCTTACGCAGTCCATAAACGGACTCATAAAGGCGCTGTCAAGACGCCCCTACACAGTTCCTTGAGGCAAAGCCCCAAAGTTCTGCTTACTTTTGGTTTTTTGGCTACTACCTGTCGGGTTTTTCACCAACTTTGGGTAGTTCTCTACTATATTATACCAGTATATTATACCAAAGCAACTAAAGTTGCTTGAGGGCTTTTCCTCCCCGTACTTTAGTACGGGGCTACCAAGCTATCCTTCTGTGTGAAGTCATAGCTCGACTGGAGGAGGAAAGTCTCATTCGCACGATTTTGTTAACCAGTATTAGTGGCGACCTCCAAGTGCGATCGCTGTGGAGCCAGCATCCAGCAGACAAACCACAGCAAGTGATCATTCGGCTAGAACTCGTTTGCCATGAACGTCGCGATATGGCGGTGGAAGTACTCATGAATCGCCTCAGTCTGGAGCCGGGGGTATGGGCAACGCGGTGGTCTGTGGAGGAGCGGCTGATCTAGTTGTTCTAATGGTAGGAGGTGGAGCATTGACAGCTATTTATACCGATGGCGCTTGTGAGGGCAATCCAGGACCAGGCGGCTGGGCAGTGGTGATGTATTTTGAGGATGATGCAGTTCACGAAGTGGGCGGTGGGGATCCGCAAACCACCAATAATCGGATGGAACTACAAGCGGCCATTGAAGCCCTGAAGTTGTGGCGGCAGATCAGCCCTAGGGGGGAGATCGCCCTTTACACCGACAGCGAGTACGTGCTCAAGGGCATTACTCAATGGATTCATAATTGGAAGCGACGGGGGTGGAAAACCGCAGCCAACAAGCCTGTCTTAAATCAAGACCTGTGGCAAGCCTTAGATGCCCTCAACGATCCTGCGGTGACATGGCATCACGTCCGCGGTCACAGTGGTAACGTGGGGAATGAACGCTGTGATGCGATCGCCCGTAGCTTTAGTCGTGGCCAGCCGATTCCCCTAAGACAGCATCCAAGACTGCGGGGGTAATGTCACGGGTTGACTCAAAGACCGCTGTAGCCCCTGCGGCTCGGAGGCGATCGCCATAGTGCGGCCGATCTGCTGGCTGGACGTGGGGCGGAATCMCCCCCAAGCCATACCAACGGCTAGGCACGGCGTGGCGAGCATTAACCACGGTTTGCATATCTGCCACGGTGTCGCCCACATAAAAGACAGGAACATCTCCGTCAGGGATAGCTTGACGATAGGCGCAGATCAGCCCTTGCGGGTTGGGTTTGCCCGGGGCATCCTCCATAGCAATCAGGAGGGGATGATGCAATTGCAAGCGCTGCTTGAGGACATACTCTGCTGAGTCGCGGGTGGCACCACTGACGAACCCCCAGGCGATCGCCGCCGTACTGAAGGCTTGGAAATAGTCTAAATCCACCAACAGCGGTTCATCTTGGATATAGCCAGACCAGTTTTGCCCCGTATAGCGATCTTCAAAAAATGTTACGAGGGTATCGTAGTCGAGGGCAACCTGGTGACGCTGATGTCCGTGTTGCTCAAAATAACGGTAAATCAGTTCCTGAGCACCATCCCAATCATTATTCCAGCAGCCTTCGGCCTTGAGATCGTCAATCTCTTTTTGAGTCGGGCGGTAGGCACCGTGGGTAAAATATTCCACCGTATCCGCAAGGGCACGGCGATAGGAACGGCTGACATCACGGATCACCCCATCAATATCAAAAAAGGTACAGGCTCGTGGGCTAGACACGCGAAGGCTCCCGACACGCTTCAAGACAACTTGTGAGACGTTGAACTAATTCGCTATTATAGAAGACGCTCTATATTCAAAACTCGCTTGGGAGGTTCCACTTGTCCCGCTTCACCCTTAGAGTGCTTTGGTTGGAAAAAGATGTGGCGATCGCTGTCGATCAGGTGGTGGGAAAAGGCACTAGCCCCCTCACCTCCTATTTTTTCTGGCCGCGCACCGATGCTTGGGAACTCCTGAAGGCTGAACTGGAAAGTAAATCGTGGATTTCGGAAACTGAGCGCATTGAGCTGTTAAATCGTGCCACAGAGATCATTAACTACTGGCAGGAGGAAGGTAAAAACCGTCCAGTTGCCGAAGCCCAAAAACGGTTTAGCGACATCAGTTTTGTCGGCACTGCCTAGGTTCCCCCAACACAAACCCTAAAACCACAGAGGAGAAACCACTATGGGTGTTATCGTGTATGGCGTTGTTATTGCCGGTGCTATTGCGTTGGCCGTAGGCTTATTCTATGCCCTGCGCACCGTCAAACTCATCTAGGTTGACGCGTTGCACGTGTTAACTCCACTGTTCTGTTTCAATCTGCGATCTCATGTTTGACGCGCTTGCCGAACGCCTTGAATCTGCTTGGAAAACCCTCCGCGGCCAAGACAAAATTACCGAAACCAATATTCAAGAAGCGTTGCGAGAAGTTCGGCGCGCTCTGCTAGAGGCAGATGTCAACCTGCAAGTGGCCAAAGACTTTATCGAGACCGTCCGGCAGCGGGCGATCGGGGCAGAGGTCATTGCTGGGGTACGTCCGGATCAGCAGTTTATCAAAATTGTTTACGATGCCCTCGTAGAAATTATGGGGGAGTCCTACAGTCCCCTTGCCCAGGCCGACCCCAGTCCTACTATTATCTTGATGGCTGGCTTACAGGGCACTGGCAAAACCACCGCCGCCGCAAAGCTTGCCCTCCATTTGCGCAAAGAGAATCGCCGCGCCCTGCTGGTGGCCACCGATGTCTATCGTCCTGCTGCCATTGACCAGTTAGTGACCCTCGGAAAGCAAATTGATGTACCGGTTTTTGAGCTAGGCACCGAGGCTAATCCCGTGGAAATAGCCCAGCGCGGGGTTGCCCACGCCAAGGCCTTGGGGGTAGATACCGTTATTATTGATACCGCAGGTCGGCTGCAAATTGATACCGAAATGATGGCAGAGCTAGCCGCCATTAAAGACGCCGTACAGCCCCACGAAACCCTCCTAGTCGTGGATGCCATGACCGGTCAGGAGGCAGCGAACCTTACCCGTGCTTTCCATGAACAGGTGGGAATTACCGGTGCTATTCTCACCAAGCTGGATGGTGATACTCGCGGTGGTGCAGCCCTATCGGTGCGGCAGGTGTCCGGCCAACCCATCAAGTTTATTGGCGTGGGCGAAAAAGTCGAAGCCCTCCAGCCCTTTTATCCCGATCGCCTCGCCTCGCGAATTCTGGGGATGGGGGATGTGCTCACCTTGGTGGAAAAAGCCCAAGAGGAAGTGGACTTGGCGGATGCCGAAAAAATGTCCCGCAAAATCCTCGAAGCTCAGTTTGACTTTGATGACTTTCTCAAGCAAATGCGGCTCCTCAGGAATATGGGATCCTTGGCGGGGATCATGAAACTGATTCCGGGAATGAACAAAGTCTCGAGTGAGCAGCTACAGCAGGGAGAGGTGCAACTGAAGCGGGCAGAAGCCATGATTAACTCCATGACCCGCGAAGAGCGCCGCAATCCAGAGCTACTCGCGGGATCCCCCAGTCGCCGTCAACGGGTGGCCAAGGGATCCGGTTATCAGGTGGCGGATGTCAGCAAACTGGTGAGTGACTTCCAGCGGATGCGCTCCCTCATGCAGCAGATGGGGCAAGGCCAGTTTGGGATGCCGGGGATGCCCATGATGCCGGGCATGAATCCTCTGGCTGGACGGGGCGGGCGCGCTCAAGCAGCGAAAAAGCCTAAAAAGCAGAAAAAACGTAAGGGTTTTGGAGTGCTCTAACCATGGCAGAAACCCACGTCCTTCTGTGTGCGATCGCTCCCCATCTGAAGGATGCCCTAGAGCAACACCGCCGCGTCAGTGGTCAAAGCCTGAGTCAAATTTTAGAGCAGGCGCTCAGCCAGTACCTCAAGGTGGGCGAAGAAACCCTGTTTCAAACCTCGACGATTAGCGCGTTGGTAGAAGGGGTGTATCGCGGGGATCTAACCATTGGCGAACTCAAGCAGCAGGGAAATTTTGGCCTAGGCACCTTTGATGACCTCGATGGGGAAATGGTGGTGCTGGAGGGGGAAGTCTATCAGTTGCGCAGTGATGGCACAGTTGCCATGGTGCCAGAAACAGTAAAAACTCCCTTTGCCACCGTGACTGTCTGGAACCAAGACGTGCTCCATGTTTGCCATGACGCCCTGAACTACGACGGTTTACAAGCTCACCTCAAATCCCTGCTGCCCTCCGATAACCTGTTTTATGCCATTCGCATTGAGGGCACTTTTCCTCTGATTAAAACCCGCACCGTCAGCCGCCAAACGGGGGCAACTCGGCTGATTGATGCGGCAGCACAGGCGCAAATTTGTCGGTTTGAACAGATTCAAGGTACCCTCGTTGGCTTTTGGGTGCCGCTGTACATGCAAATGGTGAATATCCCCGGCTTTCATTTTCATTTCCTCAGCCACGATCGCTCCTGTGGAGGGCACCTACTGGATTGTCTGACTGGGAACATAACGATTGCCTTTGATGAAACCCCCTATACCCAGATTGCCTTGCCGGATACAGATGCCTTTCGCGGTGTGGATCTAACGAAGGATACCCGCCACGAATTAGAAGCCGCAGAGCAGGATCGTTAGCTTTGCCTATGCAGGTGTTTGTCACTGGTGCGAGTGGCTTTGTGGGAACCCACGTTGCCACAGTCCTCATGGAAAAGGGCTACCGGGTGCGAGCCTTAGTGCGGCAGCCTGATCGTGCCCCCCACTTAAGAACGTTAGGGGTGGAAGTGGTGCAAGGGGATCTCGTTCACAGCGATTTGGTACCCCTGATGCAGGGCTGTCAAGCACTCTTCCATGTGGCGGCTCACTACAGCCTCTGGCGGCGGGAGCGCGATCGCCTCTACCAAGTGAATGTGGTGGGAACCCAGCGCGTACTGGCGGCTGCCCAACAGGCAGGGGTCGAGCGCACCGTTTATACCAGTTCTGTGGCTGCCATTGGCGTGGATCCCAGTGGTAAACCGGCGACCGAGCGCTACCAAAGCCCCCCAGACAAGTTAATTAGTGAGTACAAACGCTCGAAGTATTGGGCAGAGCAGGCCGCCCACAAGGCAGTGGCGACAGGCCAAGATATTGTAATTGTCAACCCAAGCACCCCCATTGGAGCCTGGGATGCCAAGCCCACGCCCACCGGAGACATGATTCTGCGCTTTTTGCGACGGCAGATGCCCTTTTACGTGGAAACAGGTTTGAACCTGATTCATGTGCGGGATGTGGCGATCGGTCATGTCTTGGCGCTGGAAAAAGGCAGAACGGGCGATCGCTACATTCTGGGGCATCAGAATCTGACCCTTGGCGAAATTCTCAACCGCTTAGCAGCGCTGACGGGGCTACCCCCACCCCGTGGTGCAATTCCAGTGTGGCTGCCCTTGGCGATCGCCTGGATCGATGAAGTGGTCTTGGGCGCGCTTGGCACCCCCCCTCGCATTCCGGTGGATGGCGTGCGGATGGCTCAGCAAACGATGTTCTACGATGCCACTAAAGCGGTACAGGAATTGGGACTGCCCCAAACACCGATTGATCAGGCATTGGCCGAGGCAGTTGCATGGTACCGTGACCGGGGGTATTGCCATTGAGGACTTTGCCATGAGTGATCATCCCCTGCTCTACGAAGGGAAAGCCAAGAAAATCTATGCAACACCTGATCCTGACATTCTCTTGGCGGAATTTAAGGATGATGCCACCGCCTTTAATGCCCAAAAGCGGGGTTCCATTCAAAATAAAGGCGTGATGAACTGCGCGATCGCCAGTCATCTGTTCCAGTATTTGGCGGCTCAGGGTATCCCCAACCACTTCATTGCCCAAGTGGCACCACAACAGATGCAGGTGCGCCGCGTTGAAATTATTCCCCTAGAAGTGGTTGTGCGCAATCGTGCCGCCGGCAGCCTGTGCCGTCAGACGGGGCTACCCCTTGGCCTAGAGCTAACCCCACCCCTAGTGGAGTTTTACCTCAAGGACGATGCCCTTGGCGATCCGCTGCTGACGCGCGATCGCCTGCGGCTCCTTAACCTTGTCACCCCTGCTGAGGAAGACACCCTCATTGAGATGGCCTTAGGGGTCAATCACCATCTGCAGGGCTTTTTCCAAGACTGTGGCATTACCCTAGTGGACTTTAAGCTGGAGTTTGGCCGCCGCGATGGCACGATTCTTCTTGCTGATGAAATTAGCCCCGACAGTTGTCGCCTGTGGAATCAAGAGGAGGCGGATCCGCAAAAACGGATTCTAGATAAGGATCGCTTCCGCCAAGATCTAGGTGCGATTGAAGAGGCCTACGCCCTCGTTATGCAGCGGGTGCTCGCCCATTCCCAACCCTAACGATGGAGACGCAACATGAGCATTATCCTCGGCGCTGATGTTGGTGGCACAAAGACCCTTGTGCAGTTGTGGGAAGTTGTTGGTAGTGATTGGCACTTACTGCGCAGCGCGACGTATGCTAGCCGCGACTTTGCCAATTTAACCCAGTTGTTACAGGACTTTCTCAGCCAAGGCTCCGTGGTGCCACAGCGGGCGTGCCTCGGCATCCCTGGGCCAGTCATTGATCAAACCGCGCAAGTTACAAATTTAGGCTGGCGGGKAAGCGCCGACGAGTTACAGGACGCTCTCAATATTCCCTGTGTCACTCTCCTGAATGATTTTGCCGCCGTGGCCTATGGCTCGTTGGTGTTGCCCCCGAGCGACATTGTGGTATTGCAGGAGCGACCGCGGCGATCGCAGGCGCCCATTGCCTTATTGGGGGCAGGCACCGGTTTAGGAGAAGCCCTCATGCTCTGGCAGGGCGATCGCTATCAGGTGTTACCCATTGAGGGGGGGCACACCGACTTTCCTCCCCGGAATGAACTAGAAATTGGCCTATTGCGCTACCTGTGGCAACACTACGAGCGGGTCTCGGTCGAGCGGGTGGTCTCAGGTCCGGGGTTAGTGAATATCTACGACTACCTCAAAAGTATTGAATTTGCCCCAGAAACCGCAGCGGTACAAACAGCGATGGCCACCATGGATCGGGCGGCGGTTATTAGTCAGTTTGGCATGGCGGGGGATCCCCTGTGTGCTCAAGCCTTGACGATGTTTGTGGCGGCCTACGGCGCTGAGGCGGGAAATCTTGCCCTCAAAAGCCTCCCCTTGGGGGGGATTTTTATTGCTGGCGGAATTGCGGCAAAAATTTTACCGAAGATGACCGATGGCACGTTCTTAACTCATTTTCTAGATAAGGGGCGATTCCGGCCATTGATGGAGCAGTTATTTGTTGCCGTCATTACCAACCCAGAGGTGGGGCTGCTGGGCACCGTTCATCTTGCGGCTCAGGGCGGGTGAGGCAAGGGTTGGCGGAGAGTGCAGTTATGGCTCGATCCTGTGGATGGGATACACTGAGAACTGTTTGCTGGTTGGCTACCTTCGCTCCATGGCTGTCTCATCCAATCCCTTTGTCCTCAGCGGTGCTCGTCCCCACTACAGCCCCGATCGCCCCGTTCGGGTTGAGCATATTTTTCTGGATTTGACCCTTGATCTGGCACAGCATCAGTGTTGGGGACACTGCCACCTACACCTGCGCCCCCTGCACCCCCACGTCCGGCACCTGCGCCTCAATGCTGTTGGCCAACGCATTCAGGGGGTGACCCTCCAGCACCAGATCCACCCCTTCACCTACGATGGCGAACACCTCGACCTTGCCCTAGAGCCGAATTTTCCCCTCAGCCCCGATCAAAGCCTACTGCTGACGATTGAGTACCATCTCGATCGCCCCCAGCGTGGCCTTTATTTTGTGGACACGACCCCGCCGCAAGCATGGACGCAAGGGGAAGACGAAGACTCCCGCTATTGGTTTCCCTGTTTTGACTACCCCGGCCAGTTGGCCACCTCCGAAGTGCGGGTGCGGGTGCCCCACGCCCTACAGGCCATTTCCAATGGGGAACTACGCGCCAGCTACCCAGAGGGCGATTGGCAGGTTTTCCACTGGTACCAACCCCAAGTTCACCCCACCTACCTGATGACCTTGGCCGTCGGGGACTTTGCTGTTTTCGACGATCAGTGGCAGGGTAAACCCGTCACCTATTATGTGGCCAAAGAGCGCGCTGATGATGCCCGCCGCAGCCTAGGCAAAACCCCCCAGATGATTGACTTTTTTAGTCGCATCTATGACTATCCCTATCCCTATCCCAAGTATGCCCAAGTCTGTGTGGCGGATTTTATCTTTGGAGGGATGGAAAATACCTCCACCACCCTGCTCACCGATCGCTGTTTGTTGGACGAGCGCGCGGCGCAAGACGATTTCCGCACTGAAAGTTTGGTAGCGCACGAGTTAGCGCATCAGTGGTTTGGCGATTTAGTGGTGATTAAGCACTGGTCTCACGCTTGGCTAAAGGAGGGGATGGCCTCCTATGCCGAAGTGCTCTGGTTTGAGGAGGAATACGGGGCTGATTTTGCCGCCTACTATCGCCTCGGAGAGTTGCGCAACTACCTCAGTGAAGATAGCGATCGCTACCGCCGTCCCATTGTTACCCATATCTACCGCGAAGCCATTGAACTGTACGATCGCCACCTCTACGAAAAAGGCGCGTGTGTCTATCACATGATCCGCCAAGCGCTAGGGGATGACCTGTTCTGGAAAGCTATCCAGACCTTTGTGAAAACCTATGCCCACCAAACCGTGGAAACGGTGGATCTGCTGCGTGCCATTGAAACCGCCACTGGACGGAACCTGCTCCCCCTATTTGACCAGTACGTGTTTCGCGGTGGTCATCCCGACTTCTATGTGAGCTATCGCTGGGAGAGTACCGATCGCTTAGCGGTCTTAACCATCAAGCAGCAACAGGTCACGGAGGGAGTGAGTCCCCTAGAGCGAAATCTCTTTGATCTGCGCATTCCGGTGGCGATCGGCACCGTTGAGGCGGGGGGCAACGTATCGCTGCAAACGCTCACCCTGCGGGTCTATGAACCTGAGCACACCTTTTACCTMCCCCTGCCGCAGCAGCCCAGCTTTGTGAGTTTTGATGCCGGCAACCACACCCTCAAAACCGTGACCCTAGAGTACCCCCTCCCAGAATTAATGGCTCAGTTGCGCCACGATCCAGACGTACTAGGGCGGATTCACGCCGCGATCGCTCTGGGCAAAAAAGGCAATCTGGAGGTGGTCAACGCCTTGGCAACAGCACTAAAGGAAGAGCCGTTCTGGGGAGTCCGGCAGGAAATTGCCAGCGTCTTGGGAACCATCCGCCTCGATCAAAGCTTAGAGGCGCTCTGCTGTGCCCTTGAAGACCCCCAACCTCAGGTGCGCAACGCTGCCGTTGCGGCGATCGCCAGTTTTAAGAGTGCGGCCGCCTACAACCATCTCAAAGCCATTGCCAAGCACGGTGATCCGAGCTACCGTGTGGAAGCCGCTGCCCTCAAAGGCATCGGGATGATTGCTGCGGCTAAGCCCCAACCCAAACCCAGCCCCGAAAAAGTTCTCAAGCGGTTGCGCAGTGCTCTAGACACTCGCCAAGGGTGGAATGAAGTGGTGCGCTGTGGGGCGATCGCCGGTGTAGGGTACCTCAAAGAGTTACCAGAGGCCGTGGAACTGGTACTCAGCTATACAGCAGCCACGGTACCTCAACCACTGCGCCTTGCCGCTATTCGCACGCTGGGTGCCATGGGCGATCGCCATCATCCCCAGCTGCGCCAGATCCTCGAGCGTTTAGAGCAGTTGAGCCATGAAACCTTTTTCTTGACCCAAGTGGCGGTTGTCCAAGCCCTCAGTCAAATTGATCATCCCCGCGTATTGGCGATTTTGCAGGCTGTGGGCGATCGCACCAGCGATGGCCGCATCAAGCGACTGGTGGATGAGAGCATTGCCAAGCTGAAAAACGCCCTTGGTACAGATGAGCGCTTAAAAACCCTCGAAACGACCCTCAGCGACCTGCAAAAGGAAAACCAAACCCTCAAAAGTCGCTTGGAGCATCTAGAAGCCAAAACGAAGGCTACCCATGCCGACGCAGCAGCAAATTAGCCCCATTTACGCTTGCGGAGAATACTAGGGTGGGCATCCCTCCCTCTGCTACGATCAAGTCTTGGATCATCAATGAAGGCCGTACACCATGCTCCTAGACCTGTCGGGAAAACGCGCTCTTGTCACGGGGATTGCGAATAATCGCTCCATTGCGTGGGGCATTGCCCAGCAACTCCATGCCGCTGGTGCTGAACTGGCTGTAACGTACCTGCCTGATGAGCGCGGCAAGCTTAAACAAAAGGTTGAAGAACTGACTGCCCCCCTGAGTCCAAAGCTTGTATTGCCCCTCGATGTGCAGCAGCCCCAGCAGATCACAGATGCGTTTGAATCACTTGCAGCCGCATGGGGAGGGCTGGATATTTTGATTCACTGCCTCGCCTTTGCCCAAAAAGAGGATCTGAGTGGGGATTTTTCTGCGGTGTCTGTGGAGGGGTTTAACCTTGCCCTTGATATTAGTGCCTATTCCCTCATTGCCCTCAGTCGTGCTGCTAAGCCCCTAATGACAAGCGGTGGGGCGATTGTTACCCTCACCTACTTGGGAGGGGTACGGGTTGTGCCTAACTATAATGTCATGGGTATTGCCAAGGCCGCCTTGGAAATGAATGTGCGTTACCTTGCTGCGGAATTGGGCGCTCAGGGGGTACGGGTAAACGGTATTTCGGCAGGGCCTATTCGCACCCTTGCCTCTTCCGCCGTCGGTGGCATCCTTGACATGATTCACCATGTTGAGGCAACAGCCCCTCTGCGTCGCACGGTCACCCAAACCGAAGTGGGCAATGCCGCTGCCTTTTTGGCCAGTGACTTAGCGAGCGGCATTACCGGACAGATTCTTTACGTGGATTCGGGCTATTGCATTATGGGCATTTGACATACTCCCCATGCCTGAAGGCAGGGGCTTTACGGCGTTTTTTTGGTAATTTGGAGTTGGTGCGCTACAGTAGAGTCAACGAGTTACTTAGTGAGGCGAAGCATGGGTTTACTCGAACGGGTCGGCATGGCCGTGCGCTCTAACCTCAATGCCCTTGTCAGTGCTGCTGAGGATCCAGAAAAAATTCTGGAGCAAACCATCATTGACATGAATGAAGATTTGGTTAAACTGCGCCAAGCCGTAGCTCAGGCGATCGCCGCGCAAAAACGCCTTGAACAACAATATACCCAAAACCTGCAACAGGCTCGGCAATGGGAAGATCGGGCACGACTTGCCCTCAGCAAAGGGGATGAAGCCCTTGCCATGGAAGCCCTCAGCCGCAAAAAGACCGCTACAGATACCGCCGCTGCCTTAAAAACCCAAGTGGATCAAATGGGGGCACAGGTCAAAACGCTTAAGGATAATTTGACGGCTCTAGAGAGCAAACTGGCGGAGGCCAAAACCAAAAAAGAAATGCTCAAAGCGCGGGCTCGGGCCGCCAAAGCCTCAGAGCAAATCCATCAGGCGGTCAGTAAGGTAAGCACCTCCAATGCCATGGCTGTATTTGATCGCATGGAAGATAAAGTTCTGCAGATGGAAGCTCGCTCCCAAGCCATTGCCGAGTTGAGTGGGGATACGCTGGAAAGCAAATTTCAAGCCCTTGAAAGCAGTGCGGGTAGCGATGAGGTGCAATTTGAGCTGCTAGAAATGAAAAAACAACTTGGCTTATTACCAGATACCTCGCCAGCAGGCACGCTACCACAAGCGGTTACTGATACCAGTCCAAGAGCGTCCACCCCTCCTGCGATCACTGATATACAAGATGCCTCACCCAGTTCCGGGGAGGATGACATAGCATATCTGCGTGAGCTTCTCAAATGAATCAGCACTAGGGGCAACTTCATACCACCCAAGCTCGCGAACAAACGGTGATTGGTCGCTGCTGTTCGCGCTAATTTTTTGGCGTTGCTGAATAGACGTATGACTTTCGGGTTTGAGTCTTTTGCCGCCCTCACCCTAGCCCTCTCCCAAAAGAGAGGGAACAAGAATCCTAGCTCCCTTCTCCCTAGGGAGAACGGTTGGGGATGAGGGAATTCATAGTCACATTGAGCAACACCGATCTTCTCAAGAGATAGCGTTAACTCTTGGTAGTTCAGGATACAAAAACCGATGACCAAAGACTGGAGTTATAATAGTAGTACTGGTGTGGGAGTACCGTACTAAACTCCATTTCAGTTGTCCAAACCGTCCAATCATCCGTTTCTTGAATACGTTTTGGGAGCACAATTTCTTCCCATCTCAAAGCTCAGCTTGATTGGCATCATTCAAGAGTGCCTTTTGCATTAAAAAGCATTAAAAACCATTAAAAATAGCGATCGCAAATGACGCTGATTTGTTGCATTACTGAGGATTGTAAATTATGAACTGTACACGCTACACTGACCTCCCTGAGGTTGCATGGCATGGCTTTACGGGTGGCGATTGGGTCACGCGGGTGGATGTACGCGATTTTATTCAGCGCAACTATACGCCCTACCTAGGAGATGCGGCATTTTTAGCCCAAGCCAGCGATCGCACCCAACAGTTATGGGCAAAAGTGCGTGACCTGATGGCTCTAGAGCGGGAAAAAGGTGTGCTCGATGTCGATACCAGCGTTCCTTCCAGTATTACCGCCCATGCCCCCGGCTACATTGACCGCGATCTAGAACAGATTGTGGGTCTGCAAACCGATAAACCCCTCAAACGCGCCATCATGCCCTTTGGCGGTATTCGTGTTGTCGAAACCTCTCTCAACGCCTATGGCTACGAGCTAGATCCTCGTACCAAAGAGATCTTCACCAAGTACCGCAAAACCCATAACGACGGCGTTTTTGATGCCTACACTCCAGAAATGCGCCGCTGTCGTAAGTCCGGCATTATTACAGGCCTGCCAGATGCCTACGGTCGGGGACGCATTATTGGTGACTATCGTCGGGTGGCACTCTACGGGGTGGATCGCCTAATTGCCGACAAACAGGCGCAGCAAGCCTCCCTAGAACTGGACACAATTGACGAAGCGACCATTCGCCTACGCGAAGAACTCTCAGAGCAGATTAAGGCTCTCAAAGAACTCAAAGAGATGGCCGCCAGCTATGGTATTGATATTACCAAGCCTGCCAGCACCGGCAAAGAAGCCGTTCAATGGCTCTACTTTGGGTACTTGGCTGCAGTCAAAGAGCAAAACGGCGCTGCCATGTCCTTGGGACGGGTCTCCACGTTTTTAGATATTTACTTCGAGCGGGATCTACGCCTCGGTACCGCCAGCGAAGCGGACATTCAGGAGTGGCTCGATCACTTTKTGATGAAAMTGCGGATGGTGCGGTTCCTGCGAACTCCCGAATACAACGAGCTATTCTCCGGCGATCCAACATGGGTTACAGAATCTATCGGTGGGATTGGCTTAGATGGCCGTCCGCTGGTCACCAAGACTAGTTTTCGGATCCTCAATACGCTCTATACTCTGGGGCCAGCGCCTGAGCCAAACTTAACGGTGTTGTGGTCAGAGCACTTGCCGCAGGCATTCAAACAGTTCTGTGCTCAGGTGTCCATCGACACCAGTTCCATCCAGTATGAAAACGACGACCTGATGCGTCCCTACTGGGGAGATGACTATGCCATTGCCTGCTGTGTCTCAGCAATGCGGGTGGGCAAACAAATGCAGTTCTTTGGCGCGCGGGTCAACCTAGCAAAAGCCCTACTCTACGCCATCAACGGTGGCCGTGATGAACAATCAGGGATGCAGGTGGCTCCCATGTTTGCCCCGATTACCGGTGACACCCTCCGGTGGGAGGATGTGCTGCCGCGCTTGCAACAAATGATGGCGTGGTTGGCCAAAGTGTATGTCAACACCCTCAACGTCATCCACTACATGCACGATAAGTACTGCTACGAACGGCTCGAGATGGCGCTCCACGATCGCGATGTATTTCGTACCATGGCCTGTGGTGTGGCGGGGCTATCGGTGGTGGCGGATGCCCTCTCGGCCATTAAATACGCTGAGGTGACGATCATCCGCAATGCCGAAGGATTGGCGGTGGATTATGCGATCAAGGGTGACTTTCCTAAGTACGGGAACAACGATGACCGCGTCGATAGCTTGGCCGTATGGCTGGTGGAAACCTTCATGAATGAGATCCGCAAGCATAAGACCTACCGTGATGCCGTGCCGACGCAATCGGTGCTGACCATTACCTCCAACGTCGTCTATGGCAAGAAAACCGGCAGCACCCCCGATGGCCGCAAAGCCGGTGAACCCTTTGCGCCGGGAGCCAACCCTATGCACGGTCGCGATACCAAAGGGGCGATCGCCTCGTTAGCATCGGTGGCCAAACTGCCGTACATCCATGCCCAAGATGGCATCTCGAATACGTTTTCTATTGTGCCCAGCGCCCTTGGCAAAACTCGCGAGGATCAAATTGCCAACCTTGCCAATATGTTGGATGGTTACATCCACGATCAAGGGTTCCACATCAATGTCAACGTCCTCAACCGCGAGATGTTACTCGATGCGATGGATCATCCTGAACTCTACCCGCAACTCACCATTCGGGTTTCGGGCTACGCGGTGAACTTTATCAAACTCACCCGTGAACAACAGTTGGATGTTATTAACCGCACCTTCCATGAACGCCTCTAAACGCCTCTAGGTGCAGTTCGGTCTAGATTAGGGCTACATTTTCTGCCTCGGTTGCCTAGCGATCGGGGTGGTTTTTTTGAGTCATTTAGCGTGGGGTTCTCCCGTTTGGGTAAGCTGATCTGTATCACTTCATGAACGCTATCCATGTTGGAAACCTGTCCCCGTTGTTCGGCTCGCTTAGGGCCGCCCCTTTCTACTGGGCGCCAAGTGTGTAGCGTCTGTGGCTGGAGTTGCGTGGTTGTGGAGCGAGGAACGTCTTCCGCCTCAACAGCACAAACCAAAACAGGACTGGTGTTACTGTTGGCGCAACTCGGACGTTTAATACGCCGGTTTTTCCAATACCTGATCTTGCAAGTACGCCTGTTTTGGCAAGGATTAGGCGATCGCGTCCGTCGCCAGCGACAACAACCCCGCCAAAGTTTTGTAGAGCGTTTGGCTAACAAGCTGCAACGTCTAGAAACCCAAATTCCCACCGGCGACCCCCGCCAAGAATGGCTGACCCCGGAAGAAGCCTTTGAGCTGTTAGGCGGTCAGCTAGACAACCCCCACTCAAAGGTGAGTACCCTCAATGGCAAGCGTTGCATTGGGCTGTCTGCCTTTCGTCGTTTGGTGAATACGGCTGAGTATGCTGATTTTGGGTTTGAGTACTCCAGCGATCGCCGCCTCAAAAACCTACCTTACCTTCGCCGCCTCCCCCAGTAGCCTACAATGGGAGCACAGGTCTTGGCGGCCTTGGTATGGCACCCATGGCCGGAAACGTTTCCCAAGTTGACTAGGCACCTATGATGGAGTTGGCACTGAGTCGTCTGTGGACAGTCTCCCGTAACGTTTTTAACGAAATCTTCCGTGAGCGTATTCTTTACGTCACTGCGGTGTTTGCCCTAGGGCTTGCCTTAGCGGTCGTCATTCTGGGTCAGGTTTCCGCAGGTACTCAAGATAAGATCAGCCTCGATGTGGGAATGGCTGGGATTTCGCTGTTTGGTTTAATGATTGCGGCCTTTGTGGGGGGCAGCCTGCTGAACAAAGAACTAGAAAAACGCACCATCCTCGTCATGCTGGCCAAGCCCATTAGTCGTGCTGAGTTTGTTATTGGCAAGCATTTAGGACTCTCGGCCGTTCTCCTTGTCCTTGTGGCACTGATGACCCTCATTCTCTTTGGCATTATGAGTATTAATCAGTTTGCCTACCCTGTAGGGGCACTGAGTTTGACCTCGCTCTATATTGCCCTACAACTCTCACTGCTGACAGCGGCAGCATTACTTTTTGGCAGCTTCACCAGTTCACTGATTGCAACGCTCCTCACCATTGCCCTCTACTTTATGGGGCACTTTAGCCAAAATCTGGTGATTCTCAGCCAAAAAATGGAGAGTGAGGCAGTGCGGCAACTCATGCGGTTTCTGTATCTTATCTTCCCAGATTTGTCACGATTAGATTTTAAGAATACCGCTGTCTATGGCATGATCCCGCCCTTGGGGGATCTGGTTGCTAGTGCCTTCTATGGCGTTATCTATACGGTGGCGCTGTTGGCGATCGCCACATGGATTTTTTCCCGCCGTAATCTCTGAGCCACTGCCGATGAGAGCAAACGGTACTGATGTTTGCGGGATACGCTGATCTTCAAAGCAACAGTATAGAATACTGACAAGTGGACAGCCTGTGGCAAACCAAAGAGGAACCTGCTGTGCTCAATAACCCGAAAACGTCTGCCCTGCTTAGGGTGGTTGCTCGTCTTGCCCTTGGTCTGGGTATTCTGGTCATGAGTAGCGGTGTGGCAACCGCGCAGGTAGTTTTGCCGCGAACCCTTGAGCTGAATCCCAAAGAAATGGAGCAAAATGGCTTCATTGTGGCTCAAGAAGCCCTACAGCTTGCCCAGTTTCAGCAGTTTCAAGAGGCGCTCATTCGTGCCAAACTCGCGGTGCAGTTGGCACCCCAAGCCCACGAAATTTGGGCGTTACTGGGAGGACTTTACCTCACCGTTGATGAGCCGCAAGAGGCAGTGGTTGCCCTTGAGCGCTCCCTTAAACTCAATGATCAAAATCCGGGGGTGTATTTTAATCTGGGGTCAGCCTATTTTCGGCAAGGGCAGTATGCAGCCTCTATTCGGGTGATTGAGCAGGGGCTAGCCCTAAAACCCGATGCCACTGAAGAGTGGTTTAATTTGGGGAATGCCTACCTCAAGCTGGGACAGACGGATCGTGCCATTGCCCAGTATCGGCGGTCGCTGCGTAACGATAAACGGTTTTGGCCTGCCTACACCAATATTGGTTTAGTGCTCTACGAACAGGGGAATATCCGTCAAGCAGCTAAAAATTGGGAGCAGGCGGCGGAGATTGACCCGAAGGCCAGTGAGCCGAAACTAGCCTTAGCGACAGCCCTGCTGAAACTAGGGAATGAAGCAGAGGCGCTCAAGCTGGCGGAGGAAGCCCTGCGCCTCGATAGTCGCTACGGCACTGTTGATTTTCAGCGCGAGAATCTGTGGGGCGATCGCCTTGTTGCGGATACCCAAGCCCTACTGGCCAAGCCGCCCCTACGGGCACTGCTGAGCCAATTACAACCAGAGCAATCTGCCCTTCCTCAGCCCTAAGAATGATAGAAATTCGGCTTGCTGCTGCGGCAGATATACCGAGTGTGGCTCTGCTGGTTGCCTTTAGTTTTCACCCCGGGAATGGCTGGCAGGCGCTTTGGCGGAGTTTTGTCCAACTGGGTATAGAGCATGACCTGCGCGATCGCTGGCGGAGTGCTAGCCCTCACTATCGTTGCTGGTTAGCCATTACCACCACGCCCCAGCCGCTGTGCGTCGGGAGTGTTGAGCTTGACCTACGCCCGATCAATGGTCATCCCCAGCCCTACCTCTCTAACTTGGCGGTGCATCCTGACTACCGCCGCCAAGGCATTGGCCGCAAACTCTTGAGCACTGTTACTGCCAGTTTGGCGGCATCCCCTTACTCCTCGTTGTACCTTCACGTTTTGGCAAAGAATAACGCGGCGCGGCAGCTTTATCGCCGCTGCGGATTCGTCGTCATTGGTGAGGACACCACCGTTTGGGGGGAGCGGAAGTTACTGTTGAGTCAGCCCCTCACGGGCGATCGCTACTGTCAAAATGCAGCGCAGGAAAACCTTACGGTAGGTTAGGGCTTGACTTCTCCCCTCCTTGAAAGAGAGGGGATTCCCAAAGGATGCTACGCAACGGGCTGAAGCCGCGTTGCTTCGCTTTTCCCTTGAGCTGTCACCCACAACTTAATGCGGGTGGGGGCAGTCAAAGACCCCCTACTCACCTCAAGCATTTCTGCTATTGGGACTACGTTTATGTTTCGGTTTGTGGTTTCGCACTTTTCAACACTAGCCAATTCGATACGCTCAACATCCTGCCATTGCTTGCAGTGGTTTAGGCTTGCCGCCAAAGCGGTAGTGACTTACTTGCCGGGATTTCTCCGTACTAGGATGTTTCTTCGCGTAGTTGATACGCCTACTTCCACGTTTTTAGTTTAACATATAAAGGGGCTAAAGCTCCCTGAGTTGGCTGTATCCCCTCGCTAAAGCGGAGGGGTTTTAGCCCGCCCGCATCTCTATAAATTACTTTATATAAATTTATATAGACTTTAACTTATATAGACTTTGCCTCTAGTTATACACAACGTCACCCTTGACAAAGTCATGCAAAAACGGGAAACTTTAGGCCAAATCAATGTTTTTCTACAGCTTTGATGTAAAATGTCCAGCTAGGGTCTCTCATTGTTTTAGTCCCCAATTTGCTTTGGACACTTGTGCATAATGTCGCAGCCTCCTGCGCAAATTAGGATGTTGAAACACGAGATAGAATCTGGACATTAGCTTATTCTTTTGCTAATCCTTTTTGGCAAAAGAAGTCGGTTGTATTTTACCAACTCATAAATTTATTGGGAGCAATGGTGAGTCGTTATGTTGGGCAAACTACGTGACCTGATGGGTCTCACGCCAGACGGTGAAATCTATGACGAGGAATATCCTGACCCGTCAGTCGCTACAGGCACAAGTACACTGACGTTGGAATCACCCACAGAGTCAGGGTCAATGTCGCGTCCAACATTGGGTCACCATCCTGAGCCATCGCCTTCTCCTAGGATGGAGACTGCCTCTACCGGGTCAAATGTTATTGGTATGCCGAATGCAGGACGATGGTGGGGCGCCGTGGCAGAGGTCATTGTCATGCAACCCCGCAGCTTTAGCGAAATGCCAGAGGTGATCAAAGCCCTCAAAGAACGCAAATCAGTGGTGTTGAACTTGACCTTAATGGAAGCAGATCAAGCCCAGCGGTCAGTGGATTTTGTTGCCGGTGCCACATTTACGATTGATGGTCACCAAGAACGCATTGGTGAAAGTATCTTTCTGTTTACCCCCAACTGTGTCAAAGTGAGTACGCAGGTGGGAGGGGTGCGTCCAGCTACAGCACCGGTGGCCGCTTCCCCCTGGGATCTCCAGTCGCAGCCCCGCAGTGCCTAGTTCCTACTCCCTCGGTATCCTTGGTTGTGGTCGCATGGCAGAAGCCATGCTATCGCGGCTGCTTGCCAACGGCTATGGGGCAAATCAGGTCATTGTGTCGG
The DNA here is from genome assembly GCF_022698185.1 of Synechococcus sp. PCC 6717. Classification (NCBI taxonomy): domain Bacteria; kingdom Bacillati; phylum Cyanobacteriota; class Cyanophyceae; order Synechococcales; family Synechococcaceae; genus Synechococcus; species Synechococcus sp. PCC 6717. Next base: position 220,698 of record NZ_JAKLTV010000001.1, read on the forward strand.
CGCGATCGCCTGAGCGGCAAGCCTATCTCCATAGCACCTACGGCGTGACGGTGGCCAGTAATTCTGACGTTGCCGCTGCCCACACGGTTATCTTAGCTGTTAAGCCGCAGGTCTTTAGCGAGATTGAATCAGAGCTGGCAGATAGCTCTGTTGTGCAGCATCCCGGTACAGTCCTCTCGATCATGGCGGGGATTCCCAGTGCGCGGCTTCGTCGCCTGTTTCCCCAGCGGCTCACGTTTCGAGCGATGCCAAACACCCCCGCCCAAGTGGGAGCCGGCGTCATTGCCCTTGCTACCGACAGTGCCGCCACCGAAGCAGAGGTGGTGGCCGTTAAAGAGCTGTTGAGTGTTCTTGGGGAGGTGGTGGTGCTCAGAGAAAACCAGATGGATGCGGTCACTGCTCTTTCGGGGTCTGGGCCTGCATTCATTGCCCTCATTGTTGAAGCACTCTGTGATGCTGGCGTGGCGGTTGGCCTGTCGCGATCGCTGACACAAACGCTAGTTTATGGCACAATAGCAGGCACAGTGAAATTACTCGACGAGCGCGAGATCCATCCGGCGCAACTCAAAGACGCAGTGACCAGCCCGGCGGGTACCACCATTGCGGGGATTGAGGTGCTAGAAACGGCTGGCGTGCGCGGAACCCTAATCCAAACCGTAAAAGCAGCCTATCAGCGTGCCCAAGCCCTCAACTGAATTGCCTATGACCAACCCCCACGCGAGCCCTGACGCTGATCCCCCACCCATCGAGGGTCTGGATGTCAAGGTGGTATTTATTTACTATTTCGCTTGGGTCACAGCCATTACTGCTTTTACCACGAGCCAAGTTTTTCACTGGAGCCTATTGTCGCCCTTTCCCTACCGTTGGGGCTTGGCAGTGGGGAGTGTTGCTGGCGTGGTGGCGGCCTACTGGAACCATACAACGATGCTGGCGTTACCCCTTGCAAACCCACGACAGCTACCGCGGCAGTTACAGGTATGGCTGACGGAGCATGGCTATGCCCTTGCAGACGCCAATGAGAATATGCAAATCTATCGCCCTCGGTTTTGGCACACGTGGCTCCACGGCACGATTGTTGTAGAATCCCTGAGCGATCGCCTGCGGCTCTATAGTCGCTCTGGCACTATCAAGCAGTTACGGCAGGATTTAGCCAAGGTTCTAGAGGAAGACCAACAGTGATGGATTTTGGGCGCGTTATTACGGCAATGATTACACCATTCCGTGCCGATGGCGCGATCGCCTACGATGTTGCTGCAGCACTTGCTGAGCACCTTGTGGCGAACGGCTCTGATAGTCTTGTTGTGTGTGGTACAACGGGAGAGTCGCCAACCCTGACATGGGAGGAAGAGTTTCAACTCTTTCAAACCGTCCAGCAAGCAGTTGCAGGCAAGGCCAAGGTCATTGCGGGAACTGGCTCTAACTCGACCCGCGAGGCCATTCACGCCACCACAAAAGCCGCAGAGTTAGGCTTAGATGGTGCTCTACTCGTCGTTCCCTACTATAATAAGCCGCCCCAAGAGGGGCTGGATGCCCATTTCCGGGCGATCGCCACCGCCGTGCCCGAATTTCCCCTCATGCTCTATAACATTCCTGGACGAACAGGGCAAAACCTGCTGCCAGAAACGGTGGTGCGCCTAGCGGAACTGCCCAACATTGTGGCCATCAAAGAAGCCAGCGGCAACCTAGATCAAGCCAGCGCCCTACGCTCACAATTACCCGACACCTTTCGCATTTACTCCGGTGATGATTCCCTCACCTTGCCCTTACTTGCCGTTGGTGGTTATGGTGTAGTCAGTGTGGCCAGTCATCTCGTGGGGATTCAACTACAGCACATGATTCAAGCGTATATTCAAGGTAATACTGCCACCGCCACCGCCCTACACTGTCAACTCCTGCCATTGTTCAAGGCGTTGTTTGTCACGACCAATCCCATTCCCATCAAAGCGGCGCTTGCTCTACAGGGGTGGAGCGTGGGAGACCCCCGACTGCCTTTAGTGGCCGCCAACGAAGGTGTCATCAACCAGATCAAACCAGTCCTGCTCTCTTTGGGCTTACTCAAACGCTGAGTCCCTAGATCACCAGCGACACGTTTGCGCCATCAAGCTTCTTAGTCATTTCATTCTTCAACTTAAAGGAGACTTATGAGTCAATCCGTTGCTAATGCCGCTCTGAAAATTATTCCCTTAGGAGGGTTACACGAAATCGGCAAAAACACCTGCGTGTTTGAATACAACGATGAAATTATCCTGCTGGATGCTGGGTTAGCCTTCCCCACCGATGGTATGCATGGGGTGAACATTGTCCTGCCGGATATGACCTACCTGCGGCAAAACCGCGACAAAATTCAGGGAATGATTGTTACCCACGGCCACGAAGATCACATTGGCGGTATTGCCTTTCACCTCAAGCAATTTGATATTCCTGTCATCTACGGGCCACGCTTAGCAATGGCGCTACTCCAGGGCAAGCTTGAAGAGGCAGGGGTGGCCGATCGCACGGAAATTCGCACCGTTCGTCCTAGGGATATGGTGCGCCTTGGCAAAAACTTCTTAGTGGAGTACATCCGCAATACGCACTCCATTGCCGATAGTTTCTCGGTGGCCATCCACACCCCCATCGGTGTCATTATCCATACGGGGGATTTTAAGTTTGACTTTACCCCCGTCGATGGTGAGTGTTTCGATATTCAGCGCCTAGCCGAACATGGTGAAAAAGGGGTGCTCTGCCTCATTAGTGACTCTACCAATTCCGAAGTTCCCGGCCATACCCCCTCGGAGCGATCGGTCTTTCCCAATCTAGATCGTGCCTTTAGTCAAGCGGCAGGCCGGATTATCTTTACCACCTTTGCCTCCTCGGTGCATCGCTTAAACATGGCCTTAGAACTGGCGCAAAAGTATGGCCGGGTTGTTTCAGTGTTGGGGCGCTCTATGCTGAATGTGATTGCCCACGCGCGACAGTTGGGGTACATCCACTGCCCCGATAACCTCTTTGTGCCCCTGCATATGATCCACAAGTACCCCGATCACCAAGTGATGTACTTGACCACTGGCTCGCAAGGAGAGCCGCTCTCGGCTTTGACCCGCATCTCCAAAGGGGAGCACAACAAAATTAAAATTCGCGAAGGCGATACCGTAATTCTCTCGGCGCACCCAATTCCAGGAAACACCATTGCGGTGGTGAATATGATTGACCGGCTGATGATGCAAGGGGCTAAGGTAATCTATGGCCGTGAGCAGGGAATTCACGTGTCGGGGCATGCCTGCCAAGAAGATCAAAAGCTCATGCTGGCCTTGACAAAACCAAAGTTCTTTTTGCCGGTGCACGGTGAGCATCGGATGCTAGTGAAGCATGCCCAAACCGCTCAGAGCATGGGGATTCCCCCTGAAAATATGGTGATTATTGATAATGGCGATGTGGTTGAACTCACCCGCGACTCGCTGCGGGTTGTGGATAAGGTACCGGCAGGCATTGAGCTGATGGATCGGGGGGGGCTGGTCAAAGCCCATGTCCTGCAAGAGCGTCAGCAGTTAGCGGAAGAAGGCATTATTACTGTAGCCGTTGCGGTAGGCAGTGATGGCAGTCTGAAAGCGGCGCCAGAAATCCATTTGCGTGGTGTGGTCACCCCCATTGAACCCCCAGCATGGCAAGCATGGGTACACGCGACGGTGGATACTGCCCTAAGCGATCGCTGGAGTGAGTATGCTCGCAACGGTGAAGTGGATTGGGCCGGCATCAAAGCACATCTAGAGCGCGAACTGGTGCGTTTAGTGCGCCGCGAGTTGCAAGGCAATGCCACTGTCTTGTTGTTGTTGCAGCCCATCGAGGTTGAGAGCAGCCCCACGGCGACAACCGGAATTCGTCGCCGCCGCAGCACGGCTTCCCTTGTGTCCTAATGAGCAGCATGGCAACCAAATACCATCCAATTAAGGATTAAGGATAGAGTGTTGCATTAGGCTGGGAGCAGCACCTAAGATCCCCAACTCCCCAATTCGCTAAGATCAAAAAGCTGAAGGATTGAAGGATGCACCACCGTTGTTGCGCTCATACGTCCTGCCCTGAATCCCTAACGGCATAGCATAGGTGGGGTACCTCGGAGGTTTTTGATGGAGCCGCCTGTCTTTGAACCCGTCGATCGCGAGGCGTTTACAAATCCCACGTTGCAGCGATTGTGGTTGTTTGTCTATCTGCTGCCCATTTTTGGCGTGATTCCAGCCCTGTGGCAGTTGAGCCAGCGCAGTGGCGATCGCCATGCCCGGCGAGTCAGTCGCTTAGCGGTGCTGATGGCCGTGGTCTGGGTGCTGGGGTATGGTCTGCTGAATGGGGCAGCGGCAGCTACGGAACTATCTTCGATCCCCCACGGGGTGGTGCTCTTGGCCAATAGTGTGTGGGGGTCGGGGTACTTTCTGCTGAATGTTTGGCTGATGGTGCGGCTATGGCGGGGGCGTTCCCTTGAGGTGCCGCTGCTGAGTCGGCTGACGAAGTACTTGCCCTAAGTCTGCTGCGATGACCCCTGCACGCTGGTTTTGGCTCATCCTTGGTCTGGGTGTCATTCTGGGGCTAATGCTCTGGCTGGTGACAGCGTTGCATTGGCTCTACATTCAGGTAGCGTTTACGACACCGTTCTTAGCCAATATTTTACTGTTACTGCTGATTGGCCTGCTGGGGGGGCTGCTCTACGTTTTCTTTCGTTATCTGTACTTGCTGAATCGCAAGGGACGGCGATCGCCCACCTTTCAGGTGCCAGCGGCCAAAACAGATGCCGCCGCCGAAAACCTGAAAGCACTACGGCAACAACTTAGCCAAATTGAAGACGAAGTGGCACGGCAAGCTTTGCTAGCCCGCGCTCGTGAGCTAGAGGACGAGTTTCATCGCCAAGAATTGCGGTTGGTAGTCTTTGGCACTGGGTCTGCGGGCAAAACCTCCTTGGTCAATGCCCTGATTGGGGAGATGGTTGGCGAGGTTGCCCCCACCATGGGCACCACTGAGGTGGGGCAAACCTACCAGTTTTGGCTGCCCTATACGGATCAAGAGATTGTGATTACCGACACTCCCGGAATTCTAGAAGCGGGGGTGGCTGGCACCTACCGCGAACAGATGGCGCGGCAACTGGCCGCCGAGGCTGATCTGCTGCTATTTGTGCTGGACGATGATCTGCGGCAGTCGGAATATACCCCGCTGGTGAATTTGGTGGAAATGGGCAAGCGATCGCTACTGGTGCTCAACAAAATGGACTTGCGCTCAGAAGCTGATCAACTGGCGCTGCTGAAACATTTACGGCAGCGGGTCAGGGGCCTCATTCCCCCGGAAGATGTGGTGGGGATTGCCGCCCATCCGCAGCCTGTGCGCTTACCCACAGGGGAGTGGCTGGAGCCAGAACCACACATTTTGCCCCTCATTCGCCGCATCACCGCGGTTCTACGGGAGGAAGGGGATGATCTAGTGGCCGATAATATCCTCTTGCAATCACAGCGCCTCGGGGAGCAAGCCCGCAAAATTATTGATCAGCAGCGGCGACGACAGGCAGATAAGGTGGTGGAGCGCTATCAGTGGATTGGCGCTGGCGTGGTTTGTGTGACCCCAATTCCTGTGGTTGATTTACTAGCGGCGGCAGCGGTCAATGCGCAAATGGTAATGGAAATTGGCACAGTTTATGGGTGCGACCTCAATCGCGATCGCGCCCGCGAGCTAGCCCTTTCCTTGGGCAAGACCTTGGCGAGCCTTGGCATTGTCAAAGGAGCGATGGATTTAATTGCCACAGCACTCCAGCTCAGCGTGGGCGGAATGGTGATTGGCAAAGCGGTGCAGAGTATTACGGCAGCTTACCTGACGCGCATTGCGGGTAAAAGCTTTATTGAATACTTCCGCCACAATCAAGACTGGGGCGATGGCGGCATTAGTGAGGTGGTGCAGGAACAGTTTCAGTTGAATCGGCGGGATGAATTTATCCAGTCGTTTATTCAGCAGGCGATCGCCCGCTTACCCGCTCAGCTTGGGCAAGTCATTCCAGAGTCCTTCAAGCTCCCCCAAGAAGACCCCATGGCCGAGGATTAGCGAGGGCGACGGTAAAAGGGGCGTGGCACCACAACCGCAGGGACGTGGCGATCGCGCACCTGCACTGTCAGTTCACGCCCCACATTAGCAAACTCAGGAAAGACATACCCTAGGGCGATCGCATTGCCCAGTGTAGGCGAGAGGGTGCCACTGGTGACCTTACCAACCGCCTGTGCTTGCCAGTAGATAGGGTAATCGTGGCGGGCAATCCCCTTTCCTTGCAGTTCTAGCCCCACCAATTGGCGTTCAATTCCCTCCTGCTTTTGCCGTGATAGCGCCTCGCGCCCCACAAAGGTACGTTTTTGCCAATCAATGAGCCACTCTAACCCCGCTTCTAGGGGGGTGGTCTCCTCGTCCATATCCTGACCATAGAGCAGCATCGCCGCCTCTAGGCGCAGGGTATCCCGCGCGCCCAAGCCACAGGGAGTCACTCCCGCCTCTAAAAGGGCTTGCCAAAGGCGCTCACCCGTGTCGCTGTCCACCAGAATTTCAACGCCATCTTCACCGGTGTACCCTGTCCGTGCCACCCAAGCGGGCTGACCCAATATCTTCACCGCCCGGTGGCGATAGGGTTTAAGGGGGGCTAGGGAGTCTGCACAGAGGGGATCAAGGGTGGCTGTTGCTGCTGGCCCTTGGACGGCTAGTAGCACCTTAGTGGCCGATTCATCAACGATTTCACACTCAGGCGGTAAATAGCGGCGCAACCACGCCATATCCTTGGCCGCTGTTGCCGCATTAACAATACAGCGTACCGCTGCCTCCTCAATGTAGAGAATCACATCATCGACAAYCCCCCCCGCCTCATTGAGCAGCACCGTATATTTGGCCTGACCGGCACGGAGGCGGCTCAGATCCGTGGGCACGAGGACTTGCAGAGCCGCGTGCACCCCAGCCCCGTGTAAAAGAAACTTACCCATGTGGGAAATGTCGAACATCCCCACGCGCTGACGCACGGCATGGTGCTCTTGCAAAATGCTGCTGTACTGTAGGGGCATCTCCCACTCGCCAAAAGGGGTAAAGCGGGCGTTCAGGGCTTGGTGTTGGGAAAATAGCGGTGTGCGGCGTAACGTGTCAGTCATGCAAACCTTGGAACTAGCATTCAATGGTGTAGATAGAGGGTAGCTAGGTGAGTATGGAGTTGCTCTAAGGTAAAGGCCGGTTCTCGACAGCGCAGGCCTTCGCAAACCAAGGCAAGGGGCTGCGGCTCGCCCTCGCTCAGCCGTTCCCGCAGTTTTAGCACAGCCGTGGGTAGCCAGTAGCCAGACACCTGATCCATTGTTTCGGCACGGATCTGAAGACTGACAGGGTACAGATACCACTGCAAGGCTGCAAGCAGGCTGGGACAACTTTGGGGAGAGTCCTTGAGTAACGCGCCAAAGTAGCGTAGGCTCGTCTCCGCTTTGGTTAAATAGGCCGGGTTGTCGGTCAGCAGAAAAAGCTGCACCAAGTTGGCGATCGCCACGCCATTGGCTGAAGGGGTGGCCTGATCAATTCCCTCGCGCTGCCGCAGAATTAAATCGGGTCGCTCAGGGGCATTGTAGTACCCCCCATCCGTCGCCCCTAGGTGCTGATCAAATCGATCCTGATAGTCACAGGCAAGCTCTAACCACGGGGTCGCGGTGTCCCCCAAAACCAGACTGGCTTGGTGCAAAGTAAGCAGTGCCTGAATCCAGTAGGCATAGTCTTCCGCTTGCGCTATTTCTGCCACCGCACCCCCATAGTTCAAGCGATAGAGTTGATTGCCCTGTAACTGATGCTGGTGGAGCCACTGGGCGGCGCGTACGGCTCGCTGCCAGTACCCCTGATGCTGCCAGACCAAGGCCGCCGTGGCCAAGCCGGTAATCATCAGGCTATTCCAAGCGAGGATCATCTTGGTATCGGTGACAGGGGGAATGCGCCCTGGCCATGGCTGCCCCTTAGCGGTGCGGTTATCCGTGGCCACAGGCATGGGCTGATCTTTAGGGGTGGCCGCCCCATAGCGAAGGGCAAACAGCGTATCGAGGACGGGGGCGATCGCCGCCGGATCCTCCCTGCGATGGCGAGCCTTCAAGACAATCTTGCCCTCAAAATTTCCTTCAGGCGTGATCTCAAAGTCCCTTTGCAGTTGGCTCAATTCCTCAGGGGATAAGTGCGCTGTCAGTTCGCCGTAGTCCCAGCAGTAAAATGCCCCTTCCTCCGGTTCTGAATCCACTGCTGAGCGGAAACTATCGGCATCCTGCGCCGCATAGAAGTAGCCTTGGGGTGCCGTCATTTCGCGGTCAAGCCACTGCACCGTTTGGGCAATGGCATAGGGGATGTGGGGGTGGCGATCGCCCTGCTGCCAGAGACGAGCTAGGTACGTGATGATCTGGCCATTGTCGTAGAGCATCTTTTCAAAGTGCGGCACCGTCCATTGGGGATCAACCGTGTAGCGATGCCAGCCGCCCCCCACATGGTCGTAAATTCCCCCCAAAAGGAGTGAGGTGCCCCGTTGGCGGCACAGCCCCTCCAGCCTCGCTGCCTCAGAACTCACCGCCACTCCCTGTAACAGCGCTTGGGCATAGGGAATCATGGGAAAACAGGTGCCGTGGGGGCGATCCTCAAGAATTGGCATAGTTTGGTGGATGCCGGAGCACAACAGATCACGATTCAGCTCTAGCTCTGGTGAGAGGTCGGTGGTCGGTGCTAGGTATTGCCACAGCGTTGCCTGCTGCGCCGCTAGCTTCTCTTTCTGTTCATCGTAAAACCGCCGTACCGCGTGCAGCACTTGCAAAAAACCAGGTCGCCCGTAGCGGGGTTGCAGCGGGAAATAGGTACCCCCATAAAAAGGGCGGCAATCCTGCGGTGTTAAAAAAATATTCAGGGGCCATCCCCCCTGCCCCGTCATCAATTGCAGGGCGTGCATATACAGGCTGTCAATATCTGGGCGCTCTTCGCGATCCACCTTAATCGGCAGAAAGTACTGATTGAGATAGGCCGCAATCTCTAAATCCGAGAATGCTTCTCCCTCCATGACAGTGCACCAGTGGCAACTGGAGTAGCCGATAGACAGAAAAATCACCCGATCTTCGGCGGCCGCTTTGGCCAGAGCCGCTTCCCCCCAGGGCCACCAGTCAATCGGGTTCTCGGCGTGCTTGCGCAGGTAAAGGCTTTGGCATTGGGCAAGGCGATTTGTCATGGGGCTTGGCGATCGCGCTCCAGTTCTACACTAATCTGTCCGGTAAAGTTAGGCACAGGGGGGGCTAGTTTGGTCACCCGGATGGCCGCTCGCTGCACGTGATCGGGCCTCAAGCAAAGGTCAACAATGGCGGTGGCCAAGGTCTCGATCAGATGAAATCGCTGCTGCTGCATCAGCTCGGTAATAGCCGCGAGCAGAGGACGGTAGTCAAGGGTATCCGCCAGACAATCCGTTTGGGCCGGTTGTGTCATATCAAACCAGAGCCTAATATCAATTTCAAACCACTGGCCGAGAATTTGTTCTTCTGGTAATGCACCAGTATAACCATAGCAGCGAATTCCTGAGAGGTGTAAGCAATCCTGATGTTTTTTCGTTGAGGGCATTCTATCCATGACGACGCAGCAAAAAATTCTCCTCGGGTTACTGATCTTTGTCCCTGTTGCCCTCTTAAACTTTATCTTCAAACTGCCGCCTATGGTGAGCTTTATCATCAGTGGCTTAGCCATTGTGCCCCTAGCTGCAGGGATTGCCAACGCTACGGAGGCCATCTCGGAGGTGATTGGCCCGACCCTCGGTGGGCTGCTCAATGCCACCTTTGGCAATGTCACGGAAATGATTATTGCGATCGTGGCATTGCGTCAGGGCTTGACAGAAGTAGTCAAGGCAAGTTTAAGCGGGTCGATTATTGCCAACTTACTCCTTGGCTTGGGGCTGGCCATCCTCGCTGGCGGGCTGCGGTTTCGTGAGCAGCAGTTTCCGGTGGCGGTTGCCCGCATTAATGCCTCCTCTCTCACCTTGGCGCTGATTGTGCTGATGACCCCCACTGCCATTCAAGCCGCTGCCCCGGGGGTGTCGCTGCAACTGGTGGATCACTTCTCCTATGCAGCGGCTATTCTCTTGCTGGTGTTCTACGGGTTAATGCTGCTGTTTTCTATGAAAACCCACCGTCACCTGTACTTACTCAATGAGGTGGCCGGTGTTGAGACCCATGAACCTGAAGCGGCAGTCAATCTCAAGCTTCAGATTGGCATTCTGTTAGGAGGTACCATTCTCTTGGTTTTTGTGTCTGATGTGTTGGTGGACAGCCTTCAGGAAGCAATTACAGAAGTGGGGCTAACCCAGCTTTTTACGGGGGTGTTTCTCATTCCCATTTTCAGTAGCGTGGTGGAGTTCATTACCTGCGTTAAGTTTTCTCTCAATAACCGCATGGAAGGGGCAGTGGCAGTCGCCATTGGCTCGAGCTTACAGATCATTTTATTTGTGGCACCCGTGCTGGTGTTGGTTGGGTGGCTCTTGGGTCAGCCCCAGATGAACTTGAGTTTTAACTTCTTTGAACTGGTGGCGGTGGTTGCCGCAGTGATGATTACTAACTCCATTAGCAATGATGGTGCCACCAACTGGTTGGAGGGGGTGCTGCTACTGATGACTTACTTAGTGTTAGCGGTAGCCTTCTTTATCCACCCCTGAGACGATCTCGATGAGGGGACGTGTCACCCAGTTAAGAGCGACTTTGAGTTGGTGCTCGAGGGTGGGCATCCGGTAGAGATAGGTAAGACGGCGCGCTAGGTAGGCAAGGGGGCCATCCAAGGTGAGACCCAGCCCTGAGAGGGCGGCGCGATCGGTGCCTAGGGTTAGCATTTCGCCCAAGTGGGAGTAGCGCAAGGGTAACAGGGGGCGATCGCTCAAGCTCGCCCAGAGATTCCAAGCGGCATAGTCGGCCTGCTGAAAGGCTGCTTGGGCTGTATGGGGAAGCACCTGCCCCTGCTCATCAATGGCATCGGCGGCATCCCCAAGGGCAAATATCTCTGGATGATCCACCACTTGTAGGGTGGGGGTCACCTCTAGGCGGCCACTGGCGGTTTTGGGTAACTCTAGGTTGGCAATCAGGGGAGAGACAGCCGTGCCCACGGTCCACAGCACAATATCCACGGGCAGCTCATCCACCCGGTCTTTGTACTGAAGGGCAATGGCACTGGGGTGAACCGCTACAGGGGTGGTTTCCAAATCAATCCAAACGCCGCGGTCTTCCAGCGCCGCCAAGGCAGCTTTACGATTAAACTCGGGCGAGGCTTTAAGAATGTCGGTGTTGCGATCCACTAAGCGAATGCGCCCCCGACTGCCAAGGCGTTCCGCTAGCTTGCAGGCCAGTTCCACACCACTGGGACCCGCGCCAACCACCACAACGCGGATTTTGTCAGTGCTAGATTGCTCCCGCAGGCGCAGTTGTTCTTCCAACCGATAGGCATCGGCTAAGGTACGAAAGGTGAGGGCATAGTCCCTGACTCCAGGAACGGTATTGTGCGGCGTGTCGCCCCCCAGTGCCAGCACCAAGGCGGTATAAGGGATGACTTGGGTGTCGTTGCACTGCACGGTTTTCGCACTTAGATCAATTGCGGTGACCGTGGCTTGATGAAAAATAACGGGGGTATCCTTGAGCACTTCCACAAAGGGAGGCGCAATTTCCCAAGCCTGTAGCTCCCCCGTCAGCAATTCGTAGAGCAGGGGGGTAAAGACAAAGCGATCGTGCTGATCCACAAGGGTTAGGCGCGGTGGCGTGTCCCACGGTAATTGACTGAGACGAAGAGCCGTGTAAAGGCCACTAAACCCACCGCCGAGGATACAAATTTGTTGAGTCACGGGTGTTCCGATCAAGATGTAGCGCTACAGCCCAGTATAGCGTTCAATTCCCTGAGGTCGGTAATTTGCACAACGCTGTTTGGGTGCTCGATCCCGCTATCCGGCAACAGACGGGTAGCGCGACGCAGCCAAATGGGCTGTAATTGTGCAGCTTGGGCACCTAAGACATCATCCTGCCAACTGTCGCCAATGTGCCATGCCTGCTGCGGGGAAATGCCGTAGGGGGCGATCGCCCGCTCAAAGATAGCCGGATCCGGCTTAGCAGCCCCCACCTCACTGGAGATAACAACGGCGCTGAAAAAGGGAGCGAGTCCTAACTGCTTTAGCAGACCGTACAGGCGGCTATCAAAGTTGGAAATGATAACAAGGGGAATGCCCTGCTGATGCCATAATTCCAGAACGGTGGACACCTCAGGGTACAGATGCCATGGCGCCGCAGTGGCGTAGTAGCTAAACACCGGTGCAAAAAAGCCACGGAAATCCTCAAACTGGTCTAGCACACCAGCGCGGGCAAAGGTATCGGCGGCCACGGCTTGCCACCACGCAAACTCAGCCCTTGGACGATCCGCTGCTGCTACGTGCGCAAAGGCACAGGGAGGAGCCGCCTGAAAGGCGCTAAAGAATGCTTGATCGAGGGCAGCGGCACTGACGCTTATGCCCCCCTTGGCAGCAAAGCGGGCATATACGGCACCGACGGATTCCTTTAGGCCAAAGAGAGTGCCGACGGCATCTAGGGCAATTAAGGTGGGGGTAGGTAAGGCGATCACGGCTTAAGCGGGTGCATCGGAGCTGGTGTCAATCCTATCCGTGGGTGCTGGCTCAACACTGGCGCGTCGCTTGCGTTCTTGCTCAACTAGCTCCTGCATTAAGCTACGGGCTTGACTCATTTTTTCTAAGTTACTGCGATAGAGTTCAAGGTCTCTTTTCACTTTTTCGATAGGGAGGCTGATGACGGGAGCCAGTTGGTCTAAGGTGTCGTTGAGGTTGCTGGTGAGGTCTCCGGCCAACTGCTGTAGGAACCCATAGAGGCCGATCGCCAACAAGCGGCTATATTTGCCGTCTTCTTTGAGGGAACTCAGGGGAGCACCCACCTGTTCGCTCTGGAGTTGCTCAATGATCTGCTGTAGGGGCCACCCCTGATACTGTTGCCAACTGGCGGCATCCGCTTGGAGTTGTTGGGAATCTAGCTCCTCGGCGCGGCACAGTGCTTCAAAAATATTGGCGCGATCGCCCTCGGGGCGGTAGCCCTCCATAAATTGCTCGTAGGCTGAAATGACCCCTAGGGCAAACAGCGGGGAATAGCGAAACTCAACATTGACCCGCAGCAGGTGAAGCTCCACCAGTAATTCCTCAATGAATCGGCGATAGATGGAGTGAATGGGGCGAGTGTGCGCTGCGTAAAACGCGCGTTTAGTATCAGAAACCGTTCGGGGAGTTTGCACAAGCTTGGGGTCACAAAAATGTTATGAATCTTTACCATTATCCCTTAGCGGTAGCAGCAGGGTCAACAGCCGCCACAGCTCACGAGGGATGAAAGTAGCGGTGAATTTTTTCGGCTAACCGTGGACCAACCCCATGCACCTGAGCCAATTGTTCTGGGGTGGCCATGCGAATATAGTCAATAGAGCGAAAGGTAGCTAACAACTCTTTTTGCCGTTGATGCCCCAAACCGGGAATCTGATCGAGGTGCGATCGCCGCTGGCGCTGGGCGCGTTTTTGGCGATGAAAGTTTAGGGCAAAGCGGTGCGCCTCATCCCGCACGCGGCGCAGCAGTTGCACCCCCGGCTGCTCGGGGTCTGCGGCAAGGGGGTGGCGGGCTCCGGGGCAAAAAATCTCCTCCCGCTGTTTTGCCAAGCTAATGACCGTTAAATCCTCGAGAATTCCCAGCGGTTCAAGGACGTTAATGACCGCCGCAAGCTGGCCTTTACCACCATCAATGAGAATCACATCCGGCCAATCCTCAGGGTCAGGTGGGGGTGCATCGGTCTGAGTATAGGGGGCAAAGCGGCGTTGCAACACTTCTGCGAGGCTGGCAAAATCGTCGGAGTGGCCAAGGGTGACCTCAGGATGGCGAATGGTGTAGTGACGATAGTGTTGCTTAGCGGGCAAGCCATCGATAAAGACGACCCGCGATGCCACGGCATCCGCTCCTTGAATATGGGAAATGTCATAGCCTTCAATGCGATGGGGCAAGGTCGCTAGATTGAGGAGGGCGGCCACATCGGCAAGAGCCGCTTGGGTGCGATCGCCAGCCTGTTGAATCCGCTGTAGCTCAAGTTGGGCATTGCGCTGCACCATCTCAATCAGTTCGGCTTTGCCTTGGCGCTGGGGAACCGTGAGGGTCACCCGCCGCCCTTTTTTTTGGCTGAGATAGGCCTGCAAGGGGTCTGGCTCCCCTAGGGGATACTGCAACAGAATTTCACTGGGGATCTCCACCGCTTCGACGTGGGCATAGTGCTCTTCTAGCACCCGTTGTAGAATCGCCGCCGGCGAGCCGCTCTGGGCGTCGGCCAAAAAGCCTAAGCGCCCCACCAACCGCCCGCCGCGAATTTGAAACAGTTGAATGGCGGCATGGCGATCGTCGTGGGCTAGGGCAATGGCATCGCGAGACACCGTATCATCTGGCAAGGCAACCTTTTGATCCACCCCCAACGACTCCAGACCGCGAATTTGATCCCGCAGCCGCGCCGCCAGTTCAAAGTTCATGACCTCAGCCGCCCGGTGCATCTGCTCTTGCAGGTGTGCCACCAGTTCGCCGGTGCGGCCTTGAAAAATCATCGCCACCTTGTGGAGGGTTTGCCGATACTCTTGGGGGGAAATGAGTCCTTGGCAGACCCCCGGACACCGTCCCATATCATAGTTGAGACAGGGGCGATCCTTAAACAAGGGACGCGGACGCTGCCGTAGCGGAAACAACCGTTTGACTAAGGCGAGGGTTTGGCGCAGCCGTTGGCTATCGACGTAGGGGCCATAGTAGCGATCGCCGGGGGCACCTACGTGCCGCTTACGGGTAATAAAAATGCGGGGATAGGGGTCTGACCAAGTAATGCAAACGTAGGGATATTTTTTATCGTCCTTGAGCAACACGTTAAAGTGGGGCTGGTGTTGCTTAATTAAATTAGCTTCTAGGGCAAGGGCTTCGGCTTCTGTGTCGGTGACGATATACTCAATATCTGCCACCTGATAGACCATGAGTTCTAAGCGTGACCCAAGCTGCGCCGGTTGACGGAAGTAAGAGCGCACCCGCGATCGCAACCGTTTGGACTTGCCAATGTAAATAATTTGATCGGTGTTGTCCTTGAGCAAATAAACCCCCGGCTCTAGGGGAATCTGCCGCAGTACCTGATCGAGGCGATCGCGATCTTTGATCAACGGATCAAGCATCGCCGCTCCCCTTAGAGATTCTGAGCCGTTGTTCCCAGCCATGCCTCGAGGTGGGCACGCTGCTCTGGCGTTGCTTGGGCACTGCACCGCAGCTGGTAGTGGGGCTGGGGCGGTTCTAGCACAAGGGTGCCCGAGTGCAATCGTTGATCATGACACCACGTTACCTCAACGGCTTGCCCTACCTGACACTCGCGGAGGTAGTCTGACCACTCCTCCCCCTGTACCCGCCAACCATTGAGGGCAATAATTTCGTCTCCGGGCACTAACCCTAAGGCTTCCGCTGGGGAGTGGCGCAGCACAGCTTTGATGTGCAGTGCTCCCCTGTCTTGCTTAAACTGTAAACCGGTGTAGGGGAGGGCGTCTTGTGCCACCAACTCCAACCCCACTTGGCTGAACCAATCCCCTAGGGGCAGGTCATCGGTACCGTCGAGGAACGCCTGCCGCCAGCTCTCTAAGTTTTCATCCGCTACCGTTTCAATGGTCTGCCATAGCTCGTCGGGGGTATAACCGGCTTGGGTGTCACAGAACTGCTGCCACAATCGCCGCAGTACATCCACAAGGGAGCGCTGATGGTTAAAGTTGAGGCGAATGCGCAAATCCAACAGTAAGGCAACAAGTTCTCCCTTAAGGTAGTAAGACATCTGGGAGTTGAGGCTATTTTCGTCGGGGCGATAGAGCTTAATCCACGCATCAAAGCTAGCCGCTGTCAACGACTGCACGTGGCGACCGGGGGTCTGGAGATAGCGGTTAATACTTTGCCCAAGGAGCTTCAGGTAATGACTGGCATCAAACACCCCCGCCCACAGCGGAATCAGCTGATCTAGATAGCTGGTTACCCCTTCGACAAACCAGAGGCTGGTGGTGTAGTTCTCATTGTCGTAGTCAAACTCTGCTAGGGCTTGGGGACGAATGCGCTTCACATTCCACAGGTGTAAAAACTCGTGGGCAACCAAGCAAAGGAAACGACGATACTGATCTGGTTGCTGGAACCCAAAGCGATCAAACAACAATGAGCAACTGTTCGCGTGCTCTAGACCGCCATAGCCTTTGTGGGTTAGGTGCAAAATAAACACGTAGCGATCGTAGGGCAGCCCCCCCAAAAGCGCTGCTTCGGTACTGATGATGCGCTGAAGGTCGGCGATCGCCCGCGTTGGCTCAAAGTTACCCTCTCCCCAGACCGCTAATTCGTGGGGTTTGCCTGCCACCTCAAAATAATAAACAGAGTGCGTCCCCACTTCAAAGGGGCTATCGACAAGCTGATCGTAGTTTGCCGCCCAAACCGTGAAAGGATCCTCTCCCCAAGGATCAAGGGGAGTCGTTAGCCGCCAATGCGGCGGGGCTGTCACCGTTACCGTCAGGGGACGATCTCGATACTCTGGAGCGTAGAGGCACACCGCCGCAGGATTAAAGTAGGCATGGCTGCGATCAACATGATTGGTGCGTACCGATAGCTCGTGGGCATAGATGGCATAGCGCACTTGGATCGCCTCCCCCGGAGAGCATGCCACCTGCCACTGATTTTTGCGGCACTTCCACCATTCCCGCGGCGCACCATCGATAGTGGTAACAGCAAAACTCTCAAGATGGCGGGCGTATTCCCGTACTAGGTAAGAACCGGGGGTCCAAACGGGTAAGTGTAGTGCTAAGACATCACTCTGCGGTGCCGTCAGCCGTAAGGTCACCTGTAAAAGATGAGTATGCCCCTGCTGGCAATCAATGAAATAGGCAACTGCCGGAGGCTGAACCGACCCTCGGGATACGGAGGAGCCAATCGTCGTCTGAGTCATACCCCTAGTTTAAGCGACCTTGAGAAGCCCCACCTATCATTGCTTAGAGTTTGACCTCAATGTCAACACCCGCAGGTAAGTCTAATTTCATCAGAGCATCGATGGTTTTGGGGGAGGGCTGATAAATATCGAGGATGCGCCGATGGGTGCGGGTTTCAAAATGTTCGCGGGAATCTTTGTCAACGTGAGGCGATCGCAGCACACAGTAAACTTTGCGGCGCGTCGGCAGCGGAATCGGGCCGACTGGGGAAGCTCCTGTTCTTTTAGCCGTATCCACAATGCGCTCGCAAGACGTATCGAGTAAACGATGATCAAACGCCTTCAGACGAATGCGAATTTTTTGCTGTTGTAGAGTTGCCATAGAAACGACCGTTATTTTTCAAGGTTCAGTGGACAAGACACAAAAGAGGCCGCTAAACTTCAGAAGCTAACGGCCTTCTTTATCAACTATTTCAGGATTTTCGAGACAACACCGGCGCCGATGGTACGCCCCCCTTCACGGATGGCAAAGCGCATCCCCTGCTCAATGGCAATGGGCTGAATCAGTTCCACGGTCATCTTGATGCGATCACCCGGCATCACCATTTCTGCTTCACTGCCATCATCAGCAGTAAAGGAGGTAATTGTACCGGTCACATCGGTGGTGCGCACATAAAACTGAGGGCGATAGCCAGCGAAGAACGGAGTTTTGCGCCCACCCTCTTTGTCGGTAAGGATATAGACTTCCCCTTCAAACTGGGTATGGGGCGTAATAGAACCGGGCTTGGCCAACACCATTCCCCGCTCCACATCTTCCTTTTTCAGACCCCGCAGCAGCAGACCCGCGTTGTCCCCAGCGATCCCTTCGTCCAAGCTCTTCTTGAACATTTCAATACCGGTCACTGTGGTGGAGCGAGTTTCTCGCAGCCCAACCAGTTCAACGGTTTCATTGATTTTGATCTTACCGCGCTCAATCCGACCCGTTGCCACCGTACCGCGACCCGTAATGGAGAAAACGTCTTCCACAGCCATCAGGAAGGGCTTATCCACATCCCGCTGTGGCGTTGGAATAAATTCATCCACAGCATCCATGAGTTCGTAAATCTTATCGACCCACTCATTTTCGCCCCGGGTGGTTTTCGGATTGGCGGTCATTGCTTCAAGCGCCTTCAACCCCGAACCACGAATAATCGGAATATCATCCCCAGGGAATTCGTACTCACTCAGGAGTTCCCGCAATTCCAATTCCACCAGTTCCAACAGCTCTTCGTCATCCACCATATCCACCTTGTTCAGGAAGACAACGATGCTGGGAACCCCCACCTGCCGTGCCAGCAGAATATGCTCCTTGGTCTGAGGCATAGCCCCATCGGTTGCTGCCACCACCAGAATGGCACCATCCATCTGCGCCGCACCCGTGATCATGTTTTTCACGTAGTCGGCATGACCAGGACAGTCCACGTGGGCATAGTGGCGTTTCTCGGTTTCATACTCAACGTGAGCGGTGTTGATGGTAATCCCGCGAGCTTTCTCTTCCGGAGCCGCATCAATTTCATCGTATTTGCGGGCAGCAGCCTGACCCAGTGCTGCCAAGGTCATCGTAATCGCTGCTGTTAGCGTGGTTTTACCATGGTCAACGTGACCAATGGTACCGATGTTAACGTGGGGTTTTGTGCGTTCAAATTTAGCGCGTGCCATGTTGTTCCTCGTATAGACTATGCGTTCCCTTTATTTTTGGCAATGATCGCCTCAGCCACATTACGGGGGACTTCCTCGTAATGGCTGAATTCCATCGAGAAAATTCCCCGACCTTGGGTATTCGAGCGGATATCAGTGGCATAACCAAACATCCGTTCGAGAGGGACTTTGGCGGTCACCTTGGCAATGCCACCGTCCACCGTTTGCCCCTCAATTTGACCACGACGGGAGATCAAATCCCCCATCACTGTCCCAAGGAATTCTTCTGGAACCTCGACCTCGACCTTCATCATAGGCTCCAACAGAACCGGATTTGCTTTCATCACCGCTTCTTTAATGGCCATGGAACCAGCGATTTTGAAGGCCATTTCCGACGAGTCAACGTCGTGATAGGAACCATCGACTAAGGTGACTTTGAGGTCAATGACGGGATACCCCGCAAGGATGCCAGATTCACAGGCCTCTCTCATCCCTTGTTCCGCCGGTGCGATGTACTCTTTGGGAACTACACCACCAACAATTTTCGAGACGAACTCAAAGCCTGTGCCAGGCTCCGCTGGTTCAACTTCAATCACCACATGGCCGTACTGACCTTTACCGCCACTTTGACGAATGAACTTGCCTTCACTGCGAGTTGGCTTGCGGATGGTTTCCCGATAGGCAACCTGAGGCTGACCGATGTTTGCCTCCACTTTGAACTCCCGCTGCATCCGATCCACAAGGATTTCAAGGTGCAACTCACCCATCCCCGCAATCACAGTTTGGTTGGTTTCGGGATCCACACTCACGCGGAACGTGGGATCTTCTTCCGCAAGGGACTGCAAGGCTTTGGAGAGTTTTTCCATGTCCTGCTTGGTTTTCGGCTCTACAGCGACAGAAATGACGGGTTCTGGCACATATAGAGATTCTAGGATCACAGGGGCGCTTTCGTCACAGAGGGTGTCACCGGTGAAGGTATCTTTTAAGCCCAAGGCCGCACCGAGATCCCCTGCGCGCAGCTCATCAACTTCAATGCGCTCATCGGCTTTTAAGATAATCAAGCGAGAGATGCGCTCTTTCTTGCCTTTGGTGGCGTTGAGAACGTAGCTCCCTTTTTTGAGCACCCCCGAATAGACCCGCACAAAGGTCAGGCGACCGTAGGGATCCGCCATGATCTTAAAGGCCAAGGCCGCAAGGGGCTGATCATCATCCGCTGCTCGCTCTACTTCGGTACCATCGGGCAAGTGGCCTTTGATGGCGGGGACATCGATGGGAGCAGGCAAATAATCCACTACCGCATCTAGTAACAGTTGCACGCCTTTATTCTTGAAGGCGGAGCCACAGAGCATCGGTACAATAGCACCACTAATGGTGCCTTTGCGCAAAGCAGTGCGAATTTCCTCTTCTGTGAGGTCTTCCCCTTCGAGGTATTTTTCCATCAACACATCGTCGGTTTCGGCCACGGCTTCGACTAGCTTGGTACGAAATTCTTCGACCTGCTCTGCCATGTCCTCAGGAATGTCGGTATCTTCAATTTCTTTGCCCAAGTCATCTTTGTATATCTTGGCGCGCATCCGCACGAGGTCAACAATCCCCAAAAACTGATCTTCAGCGCCAATGGGCAGTTGAATGGGAACGGCGTTTGCCCGCAGACGATCAACGATTTGGCTATAAACTTTGTAAAAGTTTGCGCCAGTGCGATCCATCTTGTTGACAAAAACAATCCGCGGCACGTTGTAGCGATCGGCTTGCCGCCACACGGTTTCTGACTGAGGTTGCACCCCGCCCACAGAGCAAAAGACGGCAATCACCCCATCGAGCACCCGCATGGAGCGCTCTACTTCAATGGTGAAGTCCACGTGACCAGGGGTGTCAATAATATTGATCTGGTGATCTTTCCAAGAGGTACTGATGGCTGCTGCGGTAATGGTGATTCCCCGCTCCCGCTCTTGTTCCATCCAGTCGGTCACGGTGTTTCCCTCGTGCACTTCGCCAATTTTGTGCACCACACCGGAATAGTATAGAATCCGCTCGGTTGTGGTTGTTTTACCCGCATCAATGTGAGCGGCAATCCCAATGTTTCGCACTCGCTCCAGCGGGGTCGTCCGTGCCACAGCTACCTCCTTATTTGTTGCATTGCGTTAGAATTCTTAACTAATTGTATCCAACTCTTTGACGGGTTGTTGCATTTTGCGGCGTTTAATAGCGATAGTGGGCAAACGCTTTATTCGCTTCGGCCATTTTGTGGGTTTCTTCCCGTTTACGGATGGTGCTACCGGTTTCATTCGCTGCATCCATCAGTTCGTTGGCTAATTTGGCAGCCATGGAACGACCTGCTCGCTTGCGGGAAAACTGCACTAACCAGCGCAATGCTAGGGCAATGCCGCGATCGGGGCGTACTTCCATAGGAACTTGATAGGTAGCGCCGCCAACCCGCCGGGCTTTGACTTCTACAAGGGGGGTGGCATTTTTGATGGCGCGCTCAAAAAGTTGCAGGGCATCTTCTCCGGTTCGCTCTTCTACTGTTTTCATCGCGCTATAGACGATACGGCTGGCTAGGGATTTTTTGCCGTTCAGCATGATCCGCTGGATCAGCATGTTCACCAAAATGTTGTTGTACACCGGATCGGGGGAGGTGGGGCGTTTTTGAGCGCGAGTGCGACGAGACATAGGAGTTTTGCGTTTGCTCTAGTGGATGATGAATGGGGTCAATCTAGGCTGGACTGAGTTAAAACTAGGAGGATAGAACTATTTTTTCTTGCCGGTGGCAGTGGCTTCACCGGGTTTTGGGCGCTTGGCACCGTATTTGGAGCGACCTTGCTTGCGATCTTTGACCCCAGCAGTGTCGAGGGTACCGCGAATAATATGGTAGCGAACACCGGGCAGGTCTTTGACCCGGCCACCACGAATCATGACAACGGAGTGCTCTTGTAGGTTATGGCCAATACCGGGGATATAGGCGGTAACTTCAAAGCCAGAAGTAAGGCGTACCCGTGCGACTTTGCGCAGTGCCGAGTTGGGCTTTTTGGGCGTGGTGGTGTAGACCCGGGTACAGACACCGCGCCGCTGCGGACAGCTTTTGAGGGCTGGTGATTTTGTTTTCTTTTTCAACAGTTCCCGCTCTTGGCGGATAAGTTGCTGGATGGTGGGCATTGCTGCTTACGTTAATTTCACCGAACTTCTAGTGTATCGAGGTTAAAGTGACGTTGTCAATGCCACGTTCACTGAGGGGGCGGAACGTCCTATCTGCCTATGGGGCGGGGTAGGTGATGGAGGACTGGCTCACATCGGGTAGGGCTGGAAGCCCCGTACTTCAGTGCGGGGAGGAAAGCTCCTTTAGCAACTTCAGTTGTTTTAGGTTATAATTGTACTGCGGACACCAGAAACGGTTGTTCAAGGCACTGGTAACGGTCGATTGGGGGTGTTGTAAACCACCCCAGAGGCTCGCGGTTGGCTTGCTAACTGCAGGGCTACTAAAAGCTCCCTGCTTTAGCTGGGAGTAGTTTACATTGTGGGGTGGTGCTGTTCGCTGTAGTGGCTCAGCAGGCTGAGGGTGGCGATCGCCGCGGTTACGGCTCGCAGAGKGCGCCGTCCTAAGGAAAAWTCTTGCCAACCAGCACTGAGGACTAAATCCAGTTCTGGGGTTGTCCAACCGCCTTCAGGCCCGATCGCCACGGCAATTGAGGCGTTAAAGTTCATCCCTGCTAGGTAGTCGGCGAATAGGGTGGTAGCGCGCAGGCTGCCAATATAGCCCTGGGGGGCAACCTCAACCATGGCTGGCACCGTTAACGGATCGGTAATTGTGGGTACGTAGAGGCGCTCGGATTGTTCGGCAGCTTCTTGGAGGATGCGCCGCCAGCGTTGATATTTATTGGCACTGGGCTGGAGGAGCGATCGCGCTGTGCGGATGGGGATAATTTGCCGAACCCCTAGCTCGGTGGCGTGTTGGAGCACCTGTTCAAAGGTTGCCGTTTTCAATAGGGCTAGGCAGAGGATGATCTCGGTGGCTAGTTCACTGTGGCCGCAGTGGGCGTCTAGTAACTGCACCGTGGTACGATCGCCCCCCAATTGCGCCTGCCAGCGGTGACCGTGGCCATCCAGAATCCACAGGGGATCAGTGGGTTTTAGGCGCAGCACATGGTGGAGGTAGTGGGCTTGGGCAGGGGTTAGGGTAACAACCTGCTCCTGAATTTGGCTTGGGTCAACCACCAAGCGTTGGGGCGATCGCATGGGAGGCTAAGGAGTGGCGTAGCTAGTTAACCACTCTACTAAGGTGCGCACAGGATAGCCAGTGCCACAGGGGTTATTGTAGCCATCTTCTTTTTCAGTCCAAACTGGCCCAGCAATATCCAAGTGTGCCCAAGGGGTGTTGTTGACAAATTGCTGTAAAAACAGAGCGGCTGTAATGGAGCCAGCGGCGCGTGGGCCTGTGTTTTTCATGTCGGCCACTTGGGATTTCATCCCTTCAAAATACTTGCTTTCTAAGGGCATTTGCCACAGCTTTTCGCCGCTGCGATCGCTGGCCTGTTGCAGGGCTTTGGCTAAGTCAGCATCGTTACTCCAGAGTCCGGCAATCGTGTCTCCAAGGGCAACAATGCAAGCCCCCGTCAAGGTCGCCAAATCCACAATGGCATCCACTCCTAGCTTTTCGGCATACACTAGGGCATCGGCAAGGGTGAGGCGGCCTTCAGCGTCGGTATTATTCACTTCAATGGTCTTGCCGTTAGATGCCGTCAGAATATCCCCCGGATGCATCGCCCGGCCACTAATCATGTTTTCGGTGGCAGCAACAATAAAGTGAACCTCAATACCTGCAGGTTTCAATTGGCCAATGACTTGCGCTGCCCCCAGCACTGCGGCGGCTCCCCCCATGTCCATCTTCATGGTTTCAATGCCGCCTTGGGTTTTGAGGTTGAGGCCACCGGAATCAAAGGTTAGCCCTTTACCGATGAGGGCAATTTTTTTCTGAATCGGCTCGGCACCAGTGTAGGTGAGGTGGATGAACTTGGGTGGCATCTCTGAGGCTTGGGCAACCCCTAAAAAAGCACCCATCCCCAAGGCAGCACAGTCGTCCCGCTCGAGAATTTTGGCGGTGAGGCCATGGCGATCGGCAATGGTTTGAGCTGTTTCCGCCAAAGTGACTGGGGTAACCTCGTTGGCTGGGGCATTCACGAGTTCCCGCGCCAGAATGACGCCATCGCAGATCTGTTGGGCACGGGCGAGGGCTGCACTTTGATCTCCTAACCCTAGGAAACTCACACTCTCTGGATAGGGAAGGAGTTTGCGCGCTTCTGGATCGGACTTAAAGCGCAGATCACTGTGCAGGGCTAGGAGCACTCCCTCGGCCAAGGCCTGGCTTATTTCCCCAGAATCCATGTTCTCTAGGGGGGCGCTGATGGCTAGGGTTTTTGCCCGTTCGCGACGGGCGGTTCGGGCAATGGTGGCGGCGGTACGGCGCAGGGTATCCAGCGTAAATTCATCGCGACTGCCCAACCCAATCAGAAACAGCTTTTTAATGGGAATGTTTGGTAGCAACCGGATGAGCAACGATGTACCGGCTTTGCCCTCAAACTCACCGTCGTTAATCATCTCCTGCAGCAGACCATTGAGGCGTTGGTCAAGCTGGATGTAGGGATCGGTGAGGGTCAGGGTGCCTTCGCTTTGAAAAAGGGCGATCGCCAACAAATCACCAGACCAGTCGGAAATAGGTGTAGAAACCGTTTGCAGTTGCATTACTTTTCTGGGGCTTTTACGTTGAATGGCTCAATTTATCTTGCCTCACGGCATACCCTGCCGTCTAGAGCGGGGGGATGGCTCCCGCTAGCGATGAATCGGCACGCTCTTGGGGTTTAACTGCAATCCAGTACTTGCTCATGAAGTGGTGCTGCACCCCCTGCACCACCAAACCAGCCTTTTCTAGACGATGGTTGAGATCATCTTCAATATAGTTGCGGTAAAAGGGTTCATGGAATAGGTTGGCAAAGTTCTCCATCATAGGCCGCTGCGCTGGTGAATCAATGGCCTGAATTGAATCGCAGATGACAAATATGCCGCCGGGCTGAAGCACCCGTGCGCATTCGTCAATCACCTGTTGTCGCACAGGAGCTGGCAGTTCATGGAAGAGGAACACGCAGGTAATGGCATTGAAGTAGTTGTCAATGTAGGGCAA
Organism: Synechococcus sp. PCC 6717; assembly: GCF_022698185.1. NCBI lineage: Bacteria > Bacillati > Cyanobacteriota > Cyanophyceae > Synechococcales > Synechococcaceae > Synechococcus > Synechococcus sp. PCC 6717. The sequence continues at coordinate 245,539 of NZ_JAKLTV010000001.1, forward strand.
TGCCTCGGCGCTACCTTGAATGAGTTGAGGGAGGTCTCCGACTTGCTCGGCCAGTAAGCTGTTGGCTTTGCGCAGATAGGTGGGGGACAAATCAATGCCAAACAGGGCTGCCTCTGGAAATCCGTAGCGCAATTGTTTGAGGGTGCGTCCTGTGCCGCAGGCAACATCTAGAACCCGCACTGGTGGGGTGGGGGGAAGGATCTGCAGGTGCCGAGCAATGGGGGCAATAACCCGCCGCCGCATCGCGTCCGCTGTGCCGCCAAAGAGGATTTCGACCTGTAGATCGTACAGATTGGCCGAGGTTTCGCTGAGGTAGCCATCGGTTTGGTAGTGGAAGTTTTGGCGGTAGTACTGCGGATAGGCATCTAGGGAAATCGTGTCTGCAAAATCCTGAAACCGCCGCGATCGCGCCCGCTGCCACATTTGGGGTAAATCCAGCCACAGAACCGGATAAAACTGCCAAAATTCCTGCCAAAGCCCATCAAATAAAAGGCTTGCCGGATAAAATCCAGCGGCAGCATCCTGCCAGTCACTATTGAGCAGGGCTTCGTAGCGCTCCTTTAACCAAGTCTGCAATTCGGGGCTGAGGGGCTGTGTGCGCTCTTCTGTGGGAAAAAGGCTGTTAAACAGGCGTGCACTCAGGGTTTTGTGGGCGATCGCTAGGATATTCTTTCCCCACTGGACAGCTTGGTAGCTCGACCGCAAGGCTTCGTTGATCAGCGGCAGATCAGAGGCAAAGGGCGCAACGTGCATGACACTTCACTAAACTTCATAATTCTTGCTGTTTCTTACTATACCGCTTATTTTTCAAGCGACTCCTTGGCCACCCATGCAGCGGATAGTGCTTCAGCTAACGTTACCCATCACTTGACACAGAACAGAGGAATAGCTTGGTAGCCCCGTACTTTAGTACGGGGAGGAAAAGCTACCTAGCAACTTTAGTTGCTCACCAATGATGTGGATCATTGATATAGTTCTGGATTACCTCAGCGCTAGCATTTCCCGCAGTGCAGAAGAAATAACTCCTACTCCAAAGGCTAGGAAGTTTTCGCAGGCTAGGAAATTCCTGTCGCAAGTATCTGGATGCCCTACCCTTAAATGCTTTTACTACTAAGTGAATCGGGTCAGTAGGCTTGATTTCAAGAAAGAGGTGAACATGGTCTGGGGCTATCTCAAGCGCCCTAATATGCCAACCTTTTTCGCTGGATAACGCCTGCCATAGCTCAAACAGTCTATCCCTTATTTCTCCCACCAGAACTTTTTTCCTTCTCTTAGGACAAAAGACTAGATGGACAATCGCTAACCCCACCCCATGATTGTAATGATTATATTTTTGGCTTTCCTTGCTCATTGTCGTTATGTTATGATTGTAGTTATCATACCACCTATCAACAAATATGGAATATGGATGTCAGCAGGTTCTCATCAACGACAAAGAGCTAATGCCTATTCTAGAGTACCTATGTCAGCAGTCTAACAAGGTGTATAACTGCGCTCTGTACTATGCAAGACAGGTCTATTTCAAAACAAAACGACTTGTAAGTTACTCTAACCTTTGTGCAGAGATGACAAGAAGCAAAAACAAACACTTTATGGCAATGTATGTTTCTTCTGCACAACAGACCTGTAAATCAGTAGCAGAAGCACTAAGTACTTTTAAGGCAAATCTCCGACTAGGAGCAAAACCAAGACTGCCAGCTTACCGTAAGACTGGATTGTTTACTGTAGCCTATCCTAAAAAGTGGCTAAAAATTCACGAGGGGCAGGTTAGAGTACCTCTTGGACTCCAAGTCAAGGCGTGGTTTGGAATAGATACGTTGTGGGTGCAGTTTCCCACCAATTTGCAGTGGGAGGGCATTAAAGAATTGCGCATCCTACCTCGTAATGGAGCATTTTACTTGGAGTGGGCATATGTCAAGCCTCCTGAACCTAAACCCCTTGACCCAGCAAAGGCTCTAGCAATTGATCATGGAGTCAATAACTGGCTTACTTGTGTTACCAATCTAGGACATAGCTTTATCATTGATGGGCGCAAGGTCAAGTCTTTCAATCAGTGGTACAACAAGCAAGTGGCTAGGCTCAAAACTGGTAAACCGCAAGGGTTTTGGTCTCGGCAATTAGATTCTATCACTGAGAAAAGAAATCGCAGGATGCGAGATGCTATCAACAAAGCCGCCCGTCTGGTAATCAATTACTGCCTAGACCACTCTATCGGCAAAGTTATCTTTGGCTGGAATAAGGAACAGAAACAGGAATCTAATCTAGGCAGAGTCAACAACCAAAACTTTGTGTCTATTCCCACAGGTCGGTTGAAGGGGCGTATAGCAGAACTATGTCAACACTATGGGATCGAGTTTATTGAGGTTGATGAAGCGTATAGTTCCAGAGCTAGTTTCTTGGATGGGGATGAGCTACCTAATTATGGTGAAAGACCCGACGGGTGGCAGGAATCTGGGAAACGAGTGAAGCGGGGCTTGTACCGAACAGCTAAAGGATGGCTGGTCAATGCGGACGCTAATGCCTCAGCTAACCTACTCAGAAAAGTAAGCAGAACTTTGGGGCTTTGCCTCAAGGAACTGTGTAGGGGCGGTTTGCTCACGCCTTTACGAGTTCGTTTGTGGACTACGTAAGAATCCCCCGACTTTAGTCGGTGGGAGTGTCAAGGTATCTGGAATCCGCCGCTGCGCAGTGATGATGTTCGTGAAATTGCCTGTAATCAGGGCATGATGGTTTAGAATCGCTCGCAATAGGGGGAAACCCCCCGTAAATTTGAGGACATGCATCGATGAAGCTACGGGAACTTCTTAATGCTGCCCAGATTGCTACGACAATTGAGCATCCTGCGCTGGAGCAAGAGGTGCAGCACCTCAGCACTAACTCTTGGGACTGCCAAGATGGAACGTTATTCATTGGTATGCCCGGTACCCGCGTTGATGGCGGCAATTTTTGGCCTAGTGCCTTAGCGGCAGGGGCGATCGCTGCGGTGGTGTCTCCCCAAGCAAAGGCCAATGACGGCAGTGCCTGTGTCATTGTGGTGGAGAATGTTGAGCGTGCCTGTGGTGCCTTGGCTGCGGCATTTTACAACACGCCTGCCCAACGTCTGAGCCTGCTGGGGGTAACGGGCACCAATGGTAAAACCACCACAACCCATTTGATTGAACATCTGTTGAGCACGGTGGGGTATCCCACGGCACTCTTGGGTACCCTCTACAGTCGCTGGCCAGGGCATTATGAAGTGGCCAGCCACACCACCCCCTTTGCGGTGACGCTGCAAGAGCAGTTGGCGGCGGCAGTAGCAGCGGGGTGTCGTTTTGGGGTGATGGAGGTAAGCTCCCATGCGCTGGCGCAGGATCGGGTCTGGGGGTGTCAGTTTGAGGCGGCGGTGTTTACGAATTTGACCCAAGATCATCTGGACTATCACCGCGATTTAGAGGATTATTTTGCGGCCAAGGCCAAGCTATTTACGCCAGAGTACCTGAAGGGGAAAGCCATCATTAATCGAGATGATCCCTTTGGGCAGCGGCTGGCGCAGCAATTAGCTCCAGAGCAGGTCTGGACCTATGGCCTTGGGGAGGGTGCTGACTTTACCGCCGTGGATCTCACCTATCGGGTGAATGGTGTCACCGGAACGCTGCACACCCCCATCGGCACGGGAACGCTAAACTCGCCGTTAGTAGGGCAGTTTAATGTGGCCAATGTCCTAGGGGCGATCGCCATGGGGGCAGCGGTGGGGCTGCCCTTAGAGTCAATGCTAAAGGCGCTGCAAGATTTTGGCGGTGTACCCGGTCGCATGGAGCAGGTGCGTATTGCCCCTGACCAAGATATTACGGTGTTGGTGGACTATGCCCATACGCCGGATAGCCTCGATAACTTATTGCGGGCAGCGCGTCCTTTTATTCCCGGTCGCCTTATTTGTGTGTTTGGCTGTGGGGGCGATCGCGATCGCACCAAACGGCCACAAATGGGCGCGATTGCTGCTCGCTTAGCGGATCAGGTGGTGGTGACCTCCGACAACCCGCGTACCGAAGACCCACACCGGATTTTGGATGATATTATCGCGGGAATTCCGCCCCAAACCCCGATGATAGTTGAAGCCGATCGCCGTACCGCTATCATCTCTGCTATTCTGGACGCCAAGCCGGGGGATGGGGTGGTGATTGCCGGTAAAGGTCACGAAGACTATCAAATTTTAGGGACGGAAAAAGTGCACTTTGACGATCGCGAAGAAGCGCGAGCAGCACTGAAACAGCGACGGGAGCGCGGCTAACATGCCACAATGAGGGATTGTTGTGGCTCAGTGAGCAGACTGTGATTGAGGCCGAGGTTCACCGCCAGTTACGGGCGTTTTTACGCCACAGTGGCGATCGCCTACGGCGCGCCCATCTGGGCGATCGCCTGTGGCCGCACCATCTCACCTTGGCGCGATTAGTGGCACGTGCCTTGCGGCTACGGCGGGGGTGTGTGCTTCAGGTCACTGCACGGGCAGTTTGGCAGCATTGTTATGGCCTGAGCTATTTACTGCCTGCCCTGCTCTATCCCGAACCCGTTCTCGTCGTCGTGCCCGAGCAACGATTGGCGACCCTCCTGCACCAAGAAATTCCAGAGTTACTTTCCTTCCTAGCGGTGACGAAATCGGTACAGCGCGGCGATCGCTGGCCAGTTGGCTTCACCGGGGTGCTGGTGATGAGCCTCGAGGAGTGGGTGGCAGCACAGCTTGGCACGGCTTCCCAGTTACTGCCTGAGGCGGTTGTCACCCTCATTGATGGTGTTGAAGAACTACCCAGACTCAGCCAACAGTACTTGACCTGCGAGATTGGGGCAGCGGATTGGGAGCATCTGAAATTAGCGGCTCCTGCTGCCCTAGAGCAGATTCGCCATACCTATGCCCAGTTGGCACACCAGCTTTTCCAACGCCCCAGCAACCCCTACGGCGATTATTTACTGGCACCTCTGGAGCGGCAGCTTCTGCAAACCCTCTTGGATCATTGCTCGGCGACGTTGCCCCCCTGTTGGCAGCAGCTACAGGCCTATTTAGGCCAGCCAGATACGGTGCTGTGGAGCCGTCGCCATCCCACTGCTGGCTACTTTAGCCTCTATAGCCACCCCCTCAACCTGCGCCCCTATTGGCAACCCGTTTGGCTTTCTGCGCCCTTTGTGCTCATTGGCAGCGGCCCCGATGCTGAGCCACCCTTGGCCTATTTGCAACACCAGTTAGCGATTCCACCGCAAACCACCGTTAAGTTCAGTAGCGATCGCCATAGCGAAGCCATCACCCTCTACATTGCCGAAGATTTACCCTTGCCCAATACGCCAGCCTTTGCGGCAGCCACCCTCAGACGGCTCTACGATCTGATTGGCCGCGTTGGGCATCAGTCGGTGGTGGTGATCGTGCCCGATGTGCCGCTGCGGGAGCAGTTAGCTACCCAGTTGGCGGCGCTCTATGGCTCGCGCGTTCAGTTAGATACCCTGAGTGATCAGCCCCACCCCATTCTGGTTAGCAGCCCCACGTTTTGGTTGCAGGCTGCGCCGCAGTTTCCCTGCCCCACCCTATTAGTGCTTACTACCTTGCCATTGCCTTCACCAGAAAAGGCGCTAGTCAGCGCTTGCATTGACTGGCATAAGCAACAACAGCAGGATTGGTTTCGCCATTATTTACTGCCGGAATGCCTGACCCTGCTGGATCGGCTCATTGCGCCCCTGCGTCAAGATGAGCCTTGGGTGGCTATTTTAGATCGGCGGTTGACCGAACGCACCTATGGCCGCGATATTCTCCAGAGTTTGAGTCCCTACAACCGAGTTAGCGATCGCGCCCTGCTGCTATCACCCCATTGAGGTTGCCACTGCGAAACCCTTCTAGATCAAGGGTTACGTAGGTAAAGCCCAAGGATTGAAAATAGTGCACCAGTTTTTCTAAATCGGTTTGGTGAATAAATTCAGGGATTTGCGCCTGGAGGATTTCAATGCGCGCTGTGTCACCATGGCTACGCACGCGACAGGGTTCCCAGCCCTGCTGTCGCAGATAATACTCGGCCTGCCCCACTCGCTGTAGTTTTGCAAGGGTAATTGCCTCCCCGTAGGGAAACCGCGAACTGAGGCAGGGTTGGGCAGGCTTATTCCACCACGGCAACCCCAAGGATTTGGCAATTTCGCGCACCTCTAGCTTACTGATCCCCACTTCCGCAAGGGGCGATCGCACCCCCCGCTCCTTGGCAGCGGCAATGCCCGGACGATAGTCTTGGAGGTCATCGGCATTCACCCCATCCACAATGTAGTCGTAGCCCCACTCTTGGGCAAGCCCTCGCAGGCGATCGTGCAACTCACTTTTGCAAAAGTAGCAGCGATTCACCGGATTGGTCGCATAGTTGGGATTCTCAAGTTCGTGGGTTTCAATGAGTTCATGGCGAATGCCAATGGCCGCTGCTTGAATGCGGGCATCTTCTAGATCCGCAGGAAAGAGCGAGGGAGACACTGCGGTAACCGCCACGGCGCGATCGCCTAAGACATCCTTGGCCACCTTTGCCACAAGGGTACTGTCAATACCACCGGAATAGGCAATCAGCGCTTGCTCCAGTTCCCCAATTAGGTGCCGTAGGGCAGCAAGTTTTTCAACTCCCATAGCAAATCTCCTTTACTAAAGGAATTATGGCGTAACCGTCGCCGCCGGCGAAGACGGAACCTCTGAGACTTCCTCCAGCCAAATTTGATCACTGCGGGGATCAACCCGACTGGCGCGCACTAGCAGCGATTCACCCAAGTTTGCTTGGCGCTGCAAACGCATGGCCAACTCTACCCCCAAGTCTTCTAAGAGCACTAAACCCAAGTTCTCCTCTGGTCGCAACCAGCGCAGTAAGATTCCCCGCCACACTTCATCGCGGTGGCGGCGCAGGTACTCAAGGCACCAGTAGCGATTGGTTTGTCGCTCCACTAAGGATGACTCTTGAATGGAGGAAACGAGTCGCAGCAGTAGTTCGTTCAGTTGCTCTGGGGTAAGGGGGGGTGTTTCGCCGCGCAGATGGGCTTTAATTTGGCGGTGCGCCAGCAAATCGGTATAGCGACGGATTGGGGAGGTTACTTGGCAGTAGGCATCTAGGCCTAAACTGGCGTGGGGGTTAGGCTGGGTGCTCATTTCACTGCGGGGCATACAGCGACGAATGGCACAGTCGCGCACGACGCCAGCGGGAAGTTGGCGTAATTCGTCGTCGGGGGGCAACTCTGGTGGAGATTGACAGCGAAAGGGCAAGGGAATCCCTTCGCGCAAACCGTAATCCGCTGCTACTTCGCCAGCTAAAATCATCATTTCCGCAACCAGTTGTCGCGCTGGCGAGTCCCGCAGCGGGGAGATCTCCACCTCCTCACCGGCGACCTTAATACTCGGCTCAGGAATATCAATACGGATGGCGCCGCGCTGTTGCCGCCATTGGCTACGGCGGTTGCCCCAGTGGGCGATCGCCAGCAGATCGGCTTCGGCGGGCACCGCCTGCTCTAAGATCATATCCACATCATCGTAGCTTAGGCGGTAGGTGGGGCGAATCCAGCTTGGGCAAATTTCGTATTCGAGGACTTCGCCGCTCTCGGCCAAGAGGATGCCAAAACTCAAAGCACAGCAGAGACGCCCTTCCACCAAGCTCATCGGGCCTGTGGCCAACTCCGAGGGAAACATGGGAATGATGCCCGTGGGTAAATACACGGTCGTGGCGCGGCGGCGGGCTTCATGGTCTAGCACATCATCGGCCATCACCCAGCGGCTTGGATCCGCAATATGAATCCACAGCTTTTGGCGATCGCCCACGACTTCAACACTCAAACCATCGTCAATTTCTTGGGTACTTTCATCGTCAATGGTATAGACCTTCAGATGCGTCAGATCCCGGCGTAGGTCAGCATCTATATCCGTTGGTGGTGAGTTTAGGCAGTTATGAGCCACATCAAGTACCTTGGCAGAAAATTCAACTTGAATCTGGCTACGGCGCAGAAAAAGATTTTCGTGCGTTGACCACAGCCCCAAATCCACCAGTAGTTGAAAGGCACCAAGGGGTTGAGTGGGTCGCTTCAGTTGACGGAGTAACTCCACCGCACCTTGATGCTGGGCACTGGTTTCAATGGCTATAGCATAACGCTCTAATTGTTCAAGGCGCTTGCGATCTCCTGCGGACCACTGCACCGCCTCTCCCGCCAAGGCTTGGGCTAAATGTTCCGTGAAGGTGGCCTCCTCTGCCAAGCGTTGGGCTTCCTTCTCATGTTGGTGCTTTAGCTCTGCCACTTGAGCCACAGAGCGAGGCTCATACACCTCGCCTTTGAGTTTGAAATAAAAACGGTCTTCACTCAGTAAATAATAGGCCGCGTAGCAGGTGGCGGCAGTGGTTTCGCCAAACAAGAGTTCCGCTAACCCCTGCGGGGTAATGGTACGCTGCTCTTCGCGGATAATTTCCCATGCGACTTCAAGGCTCTCAGGATCAAGGAGGGACTGCACCTGCTGCCAAAATGCAGGAATATCTTGGGGACGAAACCGTTCATGGGGAACGGTAAAGGTAATGTGGCGAGGATGTAGGGTATGGGATTGTAGGTGTTGATCCATAGCAATCCACAGCTTTTTACCTTCAGGGCGATCAATGGTCGCTAACCGCCGCTGATTCTGTACCCGAAACTCAATGAGGGTGCCTTTCTCCACAGATGCTGCGCCGCAACGATAACCCGTTAATTATAGGAGTGATGTGGGCGGGCTAAAACCCCTCCGCTTTAGCGAGGGGATACAGCCAACTCAGGGGGCTTTAGCCCTCTCTATGTGTTAAACTATAGACGTGGAAAGTAGACGTATCAACTACGCGAAGAAACATCCTAGTACGGAGAAATCCCGGCAAGTAAGTCACTACCGCTTTGGCGGCAAGCCTAAACCACTGCAAGCAATGGCAGGATGTTGAGCGTATCGAATTGGCTAGTGTTGAAAAGCGCGAAACCACGAACCGAAACATAAACGTAGTCCCAATAGCAGAGATGCTTGAGGTGAGTAGGGGGTCTTTGACTGCCCCCACCCGCATTAAGTTGTGGGTGACAGCTCAAGGGAAAAGCGAAGCAACGCGGCTTCAGCCCGTTGCGTAGCATCCTTTGGGAATCCCCTCTCTTTCAAGGAGGGGAGAAGTCAAGCCAAGGGGTTAGGAACTAGCCTCTCAAACGTCGATGCTGAACCTCTTTCTAAAGCCCCACAGTTTTGTGGAGGGTTTWGGAAAGTTCAGCAGATGAAGCGTCAGAAACCTCGCACGTAGCTTAAGCAGAGTGCGTAGGTAGTTCATAGCTTGCGCTGCTTATAGCGAGGTATGTTCTGGGGACGCAAGGGGGTCACCGGCGTGGCGCGACGGCGGGTTCTGACGGTAGGGGTGCGGGTCTGCTGGTTAATGGATGTGGGTAGGGGAAGAATTGTTGCCTGATGAGCCTCCCGAGCACTGCGGATGAGCAGCCCAGCGATCGCCAGACTCGCCATAATGGAGCTACCCCCATAGCTAAAGAGGGGAAAGGGCAGGCCAGTGGTGGGCAGAATGCCAATGGCAACGCCCATGTTAATCAGCGCCTGTAGCAGCATAATCACGGTGGCACCAAGGGCAATCAGTTGCACCACCAGCTCACGACATTGATGGACAACCCGCATCCCTAGGTAGCCATAGGCGGCCAGCAACGCCAGTAAAAATAGGCAACCGACTAAGCCCATTTCCTCAGCGTAAATGGAAAAAATAAAATCTGTGTGCTGAATCGGCAGATAGGCAAGCTTCTGCTGCGAGAAACCATAGCCCGACCCAAAGACCCCGCCGGAGGCAACCGCCAGTAGGCTCTGCACCAGTTGATAGCCATCCCCCATGGCGTCAGACCAAGGGTCTAAAAAGGACATTACCCGCCGCCGTTGGTAATCATTAATGCTAATACTCAATACGGCTAAACCCACGCCGCTGATCGCCGTCATACTCAGGGGCATCAATGGTAAGCCTGCCCCTAGAGCAACCAGCCACAAACTCATGCCACACAGAGCCGTGGTACTCAAATTCGGTTGAATCAGAATTCCCACGAGGGTTAGGGCAAAGGCGCTGAGCCAGAAGCAGCGGGCTTTGAGGTGGAGCCGCCGCCACGAGCTAAAGACCCATGCCGCCTGTAGCACCAAAAAGGGTTTCATCATTTCTGACGGCTGAATTTGCACCGGACCAACGCTAATCCAGCGGGTTGCGCCCATCATTGTGCTGCCAACGCCCGGCAACCGTGTCGCCCAAATCAAGAGCAAAAATAAAAAAAAGCCCGGTATGGCCATTTGCAGCGATCGCCGTAACGGCAGCCGGATAAAGACCTGAAACCCCCCCCACCCCAATGCCAGCCAAATTAACTGCCGCTTAAAGAAATAAAGCCCATCGCCTGCCTCTGCTAAGCCCACAGGAAAGCTCGCAGAAAACAGCACCACCATCCCCAAGCCCAACCACACAAGTGTGAGCCAGTGGAGTAATCGTGCCTCCAGTGTCCAATCCTTAACGGCGCGATCGCCTAGGGGAAGAAAACGCCACCACTTCACAATGGAATCACCCTCGCTGGCACCGTGCCACTATAGGAACCGTTTCTAATCTGGCACAATTATTATGCATCTTCTGTCGTGGACTCAATGCCCGTGAACTCCTTAACCGTGCCCTCTGTCTCGGAACGTTTTGAACAGTGCCGATCGGCGCAACGCTGCGCCCTTATCCCGTTTCTAACGGCGGGAGACCCTGATCTAGAAACAACAGCGGCGGCACTTAAGGCTCTAGATCGCCACGGCGCGGATCTCATTGAACTGGGGATGCCCTACTCGGATCCCTTAGCTGATGGCCCAGTTATCCAAGCAGCCGCTACCCGTGCGCTGCGAAAGGGCACCCGTTTGGCGGCGGTGCTAGAAATGGTTCAGAATCTACAACTGCGCACCCCTTTAATTTTGTTTACCTACTACAACCCCATTTACCATCACGGCATTTCTAACTTTCTAAAGGCAGTGGCCACGGCGGGGATCAAAGGCTTGGTTATTCCTGATCTTCCCCTTGAAGAAGCTGAACCTGTTCTTGAGGAAACCGCTGCCCTTGGCGTGGAACTCACTCTTTTGATTGCACCCACCACCTCGCCAGAGCGGATGCAGGCGATCGCCCGTGCCTCCCAAGGGTTTATCTATCTGGTGAGCACCACCGGAGTCACTGGCATGCGGCAGGAAATGGCCAGCCGGGTTCAAGACCTGATCCACACCCTCCGCCAAATTACCCCTAAACCCATTGGCGTAGGCTTTGGCATTTCTAACCCTGAACAGGCTCATCAAGTGAAGGTATGGGGAGCCGATGCCGCCATTGTCGGGAGTGCCTTTGTCAAACGCCTTAGCGACCCTAGCCAAGGACTGGAGGCCGTAGCCAGTTTTTGCCAAGCCCTACGTACTGCCCTAGACACCCCCTAGGGACGTACCGTCAGACTAAAGTAAATGCCATCGGACTGCAAACTGTCCACCTGTCCCGGCAGATTGAGTAAGGGGGCAGCATACTCTAGCTTCAGGTCTAAGTTAGGGGTGGGCTGCACCAACAACCCCATCCCTAGCCCTGCAATGACATTATTGGGCACGGCTCCCGCCGGATTTGTGCTATTGTTCCAAACCCAACCCAGATCAAAGAGTGGACCAATGGAAATAATGGGTCGCCGGTTTGCCGTGCGCATCACCGGAAAACGAGCTTCCCCCGAAAAACGTACGCCATTATCCCCAGACAGGGCGTTTGTGGAGTAGCCTCGCACCGAGAGACCGCCGCCAATGACAAACTGGTGAAAAGGCAGCAGGTTACTCGGACTTAACTGCACATCGGTGCGCAACACCAGAAAATTATCCCCCCACAACCGCTGTAACCGCTGACCTTGGCCGAGCCAGCTAAAAAAGTTGCCATCCGGAATTGATCCGGGGTTTTCAGTAGCGCCAAAAATAGGTACGCCAAAGTTAAACTGAGAGCGGAACACCCATGCCCCTTGGGTGTCGCGGCGAGTATATTCTTGGGCAAACTCCAAAACCCGCGATGCATTGTAGCCAGTGGCATCAGACCCAATCGAGAGAGGTGTGGGTACCCCCGCCACAAAGGTTTGCCCAGACTGCATCAGGAAACCAATACCAAAGGCCAGTTCTTCGCGCACATTGCGGATCACTGGCTGCCGGAAACTCGCTTGATAAATAGAGGATTCACTGCGGATATTGAAGGCGGCAAGGGCTGGGGGTTGGGTGATTTCGCTATCGGCTTGTACCGTGCGAATAGAAAAGGTGCCATTCATGGCATTGAGGGGGATGCTGTAGCCAAACTCAGCAGTGTTTGAAGCGCCCCAATCAAAGGTTCCCAAGTTATTCCCGATGGCATAGGAGCCGTAGATAGTATCGCCACGGCCACTCAGGTTACTGTAGCCCAAAAAGGCAGTGGCCCGGTTGGGGGCGATCGCTGGCGGGGTAATATTATCGAGGCCAAAGGCGGCATTAAACCACCGCGCGGGCACCACCCGCACCACTAAAATACTATCCTCCGGCTTGGTACCGGGTCTTAAGCTGGCAGAAAGGTTGAGAAATAGCGGATCAACTCGCAACAGTCGCAATTGCTCTTCTAGCTTGTTGGAGTTAAGGGGCACGCCTGCTCCTAGCTCAATGCGGCTGCGGATATACCGCTGCAGGATCCCCTTATTCCCCTCAATTTGGATGGCTTCAAGGCGACCTTCAATCACTTGAATAGTGATGGTGCCATCGGCACTCACTTGCTCTGTTAAAACCGCTCGCGAGGTTAAATAGCCACCATCTAAATACAGTTTAGTAATGGCATCGGCTGCTGCTTGTAACTCGTCTAGGGTAACTTGCCGCCCTTCAAGGGGGGTCACAATTGGATCAAATTCCGCAGCACCGAAAATTGTGCTCCCTTCCACAACAATTTTTCGCACAGGGATGAGCACCGTGCTCCCCCCTTGGCTAGGAGGAGGCAGTGGCTGGGCAGGGGTGTCAAGGACGGCAGGGGGAGTAGCCGGTAAGGGGGGCGGCTCTGGTAGCGGTGGTTGAAGTTCCAGTTGAGTGGGGTTCGTCAGCGGAATCGAGGCAACTGATGCTGGGGCGAGCCAACCGCCTAATCCCCATAGCAGCGATGCCGCAACGGGATGGCTAATGAATAGAAATGGGACTATTTTCACGTCTTTAACCCCACATTAAAAGCTAGCAAGCAATAACTACAGCACCGCAAATAACAGAAATATAAAAATATAAGCAGTTCTTATAGAATATCTAGAAGTGTGAGGAGAACGTATTTGACAGAGAATTCTTTAAGATTCTAACGGATGATTCGTCAGCCGCCAAGTAAATATACGCAAACGATGGTTGCTCAGCGTTTGGTGGGGCGCTTGCGCCGTTGCCACCACAGGGGCAGCACTGTCAAGGACAGTAGTGCTAGGCTGGCTGCGAGGAACGGCAGTTGGTTACCGGTTGTCAGCAGGGTATCGCCCGCTGCCCCTAACCATGCGTAGGTGACAATGCTGGGAATCAGTCCGATAAATGTGGCGGCCGCATATACAGTAACAGGAATAGCTGTTAAGCCAAAGCCGAAGTTAACAAGACTAAAGGGCGAAAAGGGGGCAAGGCGCACCGCTAAAATGAACCAAAAAGGCTGGCTTGCCACCGATTGTTGCAGGGTGTGCAGCCAAGGATGGTGGGCGATGCGCTGTTGTAGCCAATCATAGGCACAGTAGCGAGCCACTAAAAACGCAAGGATCGCACCAAGGGTTGCCCCTAGGAGTGCCCAGACACTGCCCCACACCCATCCAAACAGCGCCCCGGCAATCATTGGGAAAAAGGTTCCGGGAACCCCCACAGCAGTGGCCACCGCAAATAGAACAACGTAGCCAGCAACAGCATAGGTGCCCCAACTGCGAATGAGGGTCACAAGGGCAGAATAGTCGAGCCACCAACTGAGGCTCCCTAAGCTCATTCCCATCAGGGCGATCGCCCCCAAGAACCAGAGGGTAGAGCCTTTAGGGCGAGGGCAGCGCAGTTTCCACATTGCTTTGCTCAGGGGGTAGCAACGCGGTCTCGTCAATGGCTAAATCGAACCAGAAGGTACTGCCTACTCCTACTTCACTAATGAGATGAATGTGGGTGTTGTGCTTGTGGATAATGTCTTGGACAATGGCTAGACCCAAACCCGTCCCCTCAAGGGTGTGGACGCGATTCTCAACGCGGAAGAAACGCTCAAACACTCGGGGTTGATCTTCAGGGGCAATGCCCATCCCTGTGTCTGCCACTTCAATGCGCACCCGCTCCTGCTCGGGGTCACTGGGAGGATGCCACACATAGGCTCGAATAACAACCCGTCCCCCCTCTGGGGTGAATTTGAGAGCATTGCCCACCAAGTTGGTTAAGGCACCAATGAGTAAATCGTAGTTCCCCCACACCGCTGGTAGGGGGGTGTCCACCTCCGTAGAAAGCTCAATGGACTTGTTGGCGGCATTCAGTTGGTAGGTGCGCAGAATTTGCTCGATCACTTGCCCCATGTGTACCGCCCCAAATTGGTAGGGGCGACCGGACTCCAGCCTAGAAATATCAAGGAAATCATTGACTAAGCGGGTGAGGCGATCGGTTTCGTGATTGGCGGTGGCCAGAAACTCTTGCTGCTTTTCATCGCTTAGCTCACTGCCATACTCTTGGATGGTTTCAATGATGGATTTGATGTTGAACAGCGGCGTGCGTAGCTCGTGGGACACATTGCTAATCAGTTGTGCCTTGGCCTCGTTGAGTTCCACTTCACGGGTAATATCTTGGATGGTAATAGCAATTCCCTTGGGTTTTTCCCGCTGGGCATCCATGACGGTAGTCAGCAAAATCCGTACTGATCGCGGGCTGGGTTCCTGCAAGGTGACCCGAAATTCACCCCCCTCCGACTGGCCGGAGGAGGCCTTAAACAGTGGACAGGTCAGTTTCTCGCAGACTGGCGCCGGAAAGCAACTCAAGGCGCTTTGGCCAATGACGTTCATTCCTTCCCAGTTAAATAGCCGCTGGGCAGTGGGGTTGACCAGAATAACCCGCATCTCAGTGTCCAGCAGAATCGCACCATCAGCAATAGTGGAAACAAGGGTATCCAGTTTCGCTTTTTCAGCTTGCAGTTCCTCTACATTCTGGGCCTCGTAGGAGGCCAGCCGCTCTGCCATATCGTTAAAGCTGGTAATCAGCTCTCCCAGTTCGCCGCCAAAGGGAAGGTTGATCCGCTGCTTAAAGTTGCCCGCAGCAATATTTTTCACCCCCTGTACCAATTCTTTGATGGGTTGAGTAATGGTCAAGGCGTTAAACACGCCGCCTAAAATCACCATAATCCAGAGGGAGACAAACACTGCAATGGTCAGATCTCGGGTGAGGCTAGCAGAGGCTATGAAGGTTTCGTTAGGATTGATGCCGATCGCCACCACGCCTAAATTCTGACCATTAAAGCTCAGGGGCACAAAAACATCTGCCACTAGGCCATCGGGGGTTTGGTGTTGGCGCACCAGTGGCTCTTGCCGCTCGCGATAGCTTTCGGGCAGTTGCATGCGGCGGCGGAGGGTCAGGGCGCTTTCGACTTGGGGGGCAGAGTAGGGTAGCCCGTAGTAAATTTCCCCTGTGGGATCGGCATAGAGGATGTAGCGGATACTGGCGCTACGTTCATAGAACTTACGGGAAAACTCAGCCACGGCGGTAGTATCCCCTTGGGCAATGAGGGGGGCAACATCGGCAGCCAGTAGCAAGCCCAGATCCCGGCCATAGCGGGTGTCGTTAAGGTGGGCATTGGTTTGAATGGTGTTCACTGCCCAAAAGGTGAGCGCACTCATGATGATCGAAACCACCAGCGTT
This sequence comes from Synechococcus sp. PCC 6717, assembly GCF_022698185.1. Classification (NCBI taxonomy): domain Bacteria; kingdom Bacillati; phylum Cyanobacteriota; class Cyanophyceae; order Synechococcales; family Synechococcaceae; genus Synechococcus; species Synechococcus sp. PCC 6717. The sequence goes on from NZ_JAKLTV010000001.1 coordinate 261,404, forward strand.
GCTGTGGCCATCAGGCGGGTTTGAATCTTAAATTCTGACCACCAGCGGGCGATCGCCCGAAACGCTTCCTTAATGTCCCCCTGAGCTGTTGTTTTCAAAACCACCATGCTGCCTAAAAGTACAAAAAATTTATCTAATTTTACGAGTTCTTCTTATATTTTTGCATCTGCCACCGTTTCTAGGCGGGCGAATTGTTCAATGCGGTGCGTATAACGGTGCAACATCTGCTCATTCCACGCCGCGTCATGGCTGTTGACGTACAGGTGCACTAAGGGTTCACTGGCATCGGGCAAGACCAAGATCCAGTTATTGGTGTTGGGGTCGCCAATTTTAACCCCATCAATCAAGTTCAGGTGTGCCCGTGGCTGGGTTTCCACAAGGTGGCGCATTAAGGACCCCTTGGCAATCCACGGGCAGCGGATAGCACGGTGATGGTAGTGAACTTTGGGTAGCTCTTGGCGTATCGCAGTTAAGGGCTTACCAATCAAGGCCAGCATTTCAATGAGGGTGGCGATGGTAAACATGGCATCAAAGCCCGGATGCAACTGGGGAAAAATAAAGCCCGTTTCCGCTGCTCCGCCAAGAACCACGCCGCTGTGGTGCTGGCAGGCTTCCATTAGATCTGTAGGGTTGGTGCGGGTGCGCAGAATGTGCCCCCCCAACTGCTGGGCAATGGTTTCTACTGCGCTGGAGGTGGTGACGGGAACAGCCACTGTACTGCCGGGATGGGTCAGCAAGACCAAGTAGGTCATTAGTGCTGTGAGTTCCTGATCGCTGACCACCGCGCCACTGTTATCCACAAGGGTGAGCCGCTCGCCATTGGCGGACACCTGTACCCCTAAGCTGGCGGACAGTGCTGTGACGACTTGTCCCAGTTCCCGTAGCAGACGCTGGCGCTCCAAAATATTGAGGGGAGTGGGGTGCAGGGTTGCATTCAACACCACTGCATCACAGCCAAACTTATTGAGGATTTGTGGCAGCACCACCCCCGATACCGCATAGGCGTAGTCAATAACAATTTTGGCGGGGTTGCCATAAAACAGTTTTGTATTCAGCCATTTTTCAAACCCTTGGGCGTAGGCAGCAACGCTATTGTTGGGTTGTGCCATCGTCCCCACATCCCTGAGAATGACCCGGCGAATATCTTCACGGAAGTAGGCGGTTTCAATCTGGCGTTCGCGGGCACGACTCAGGTTAATGCCTTTATGGTCAAAAAATTCAATTAGCAATTGATCGGCGCGATCGGGGTGGGCACGAACGTGAATACCGCCGCTCACCGAAAGGGTCTGAGCCGCAAAGCGGGCAATGGGCAGGGCGATCGCCTCCAAATTCAAGACATGAATCCCCACAGACATCAACCCCGACATCAGGGCATGCGCCACCATACGCGAGACACTGCGCTGATCGCGAGAAACAAGTACACTGGTGCCCGGCTCAAGGGTGGAAGCATAGGCTGCCGCCAAACGTACGGCAAACTCTGGGGTAATATCCACATTGGCCACCCCCSCCACCCCCCGCTGGCCAAATAGATACCGCTGCCCTGTGGTTCCCCAGATCAAACTTTCGTTAACGATCGCCCCCGGCTCAATCCGCTTGCCCGGCCACAGCCGCACTCCTTGACTGAGGCTGGCCTCCTCCCCAATCACTGAACGGGTACCGACAATCACCCCTTCGTTGAGAGTGACGTGGCGATCCACATGCACATGGCGAGCCAAGATGCAGTGCTCGAGGTGGCTATCATCGCCAACAAACACCCCATTCCAAGCCACCACACCGCGCAGTTGGCTGCCATTGCCAACAATGACGTTATCTGACAGCACCGTCCCTGCAGCGAGGGTTACGCCCGCACCAAGGCGGCAGTTATTCCCAAGCACAATCGGGTCTTCTAGCTGGATATCTTGGGGCAAGGTGGTGTTGCGCCCCACCCACACCCGCGGCTGTACCTCAGTGCCCTGAATGTCTAACTGAACTCGACCGTAGAGGGCATCCCACTGCACCTGCTGATAGGTTTGCAAGCTACCCACATCGCACCAATAGGCATCGGTAATGTACCCGTACATGGGCACGTCTGCCTGGAGCAACAGGGGAAACAAATCTCGAGAAAAGTCCCGCTCTGTCCCGCCGCTGAGATAGTCCATCACAGTTGGACTGAGCAGGTACATACCAGTGTTGACGGTATCTGTAAAGACTTCCCCCGCTGAGGGCTTCTCGAGAAAGCGGCGAATCCGCCCCTCCTCATCCGTAAAGACAATCCCGAATTCCTTGGGATTGGACACTCGAGCTAAGATCAAGGTAACGGGAGCACGGTGTTGGTGGTGAAAGCGAATGGCCTCGCTGAGGTTCACATCCGTAATGCTGTCGCCACTGACCACCAAAAAGGGATCCGCCAGCAGGTGGGCAATATTTTTCACAGAGCCAGCGGTACCAAGGGGCTGCTCTTCCTCAACCACATAGCTCAGGTGCACCCCAAACTCACTGCCATCCCCAAAATAATCGCGCACAACATCAGGGAGATAGTGCAGGGTCATCACCACATCATCTAGGCCGTGGCTGCGCAGCAGATTGAGAATGTGCTCTGCAATAGGACGATTGACCACTGGCACCATTGGCTTGGGCAAGTCGCAAGTGAGGGGGCGCAGCCGTGTACCACTGCCTCCAGCCATAAGGACGACGCGCAACTTCACCTCCTTCCGCTGTATCTTGACGGGTATCCTTACTTTCTAGTCTAGGGGACGCCCTAGGGCAACTAGACCCCAGACCTAAGATTGCAATGATTATTTAGATGCGGCACCTGTAGGATTTTGCATTGCTGAATCAGCGTTCACTGGTTTATAGATAAAAGGAAGCACGGACGATCAACGCTAGGGATGTGTGGGGTTATGACGATTGAACTGAACGATCGCCAGAAGCAAATTCTTGGTGCCACCATCAACCACTACATTGCAACGGCAGAACCCGTTGGCTCTAAGGCGATCGCCACCGAATATAACCTTAAGGTTAGCCCCGCCACGGTGCGCAATATTATGCTGCTGCTAGAACGCAGTGGCCTGCTTTACCAACCCCACACCTCCGCCGGCCGTGTTCCCTCGGACTCTGGCTACCGTCTCTACGTTGATGAGTTAGTTCAGCCTATCCCCGATGTGGCGCAAAAAGCTGAGTCCCTCTTGGCCGAGCAGTTTTTGTGGGGGCGCTATCGCTTGGAAGTAATTTTGCGTCAAGCTGCTCAACTGTTATCTGATCTGAGTGGATACATTACATTAATTTCCTTGCCCAACAGTCTAGAGCGGCGCATCCGTTTAATTCAACTGGTGGCGCTGGATGCGCAACAGGTGATGGTTATCCTAGTGCTGGATAGCTATGAAACCCAATCGGCAGTCATTTCCTTGCCCAGTGAACCGCAAGAGATTGACCTGCGGGATCGGACATTGCAGGTGTTAACAAATTTTTTGAACCATCAATTGCGGGGGCGATCGCTAGTTGATTTAACGCTCATTGACTGGCAGCAATTAGACCTTGACTTTCAGGACTATGGCCAAAACCTCCAGTCCCTGTTTCAACAACTGAGCCAACGCTATGCCCAAGAAGGCACCTCCCTTGTGGTCAGTGGTCTTGCCGATGTGTTGCAGCAACCGGAATTCTCGCAGGTGGAACAAGTGCAAATGCTCTTGCACCTCCTTGAGGATCAGCAGGATCAGCTCACTCCTTTGATCAGCCCCGATCACACCGCCTCTTCCCAAGTGCAAATTCGCATTGGCACTGAAAATGCCCTTGCGCCAATGCACTGCTGCACCTTGGTCTATTCCTGCTACTGCTGCAGGAACGCCCCCGTTGGCACGATTGGTATTCTTGGGCCAACACGCATGTCCTACGCTCGTATCATTCCCTTGGTGGCCACGGCTGCCGATTACCTTTCCGAGCAGGTCAGCCGTTCCTATGCCGTCTCAGGATAGGATAGAACAACGACTATTATTTGGAAGTTTCAAGTTTATGCTGCATCCGCGTTTAGCTGCTGCATTTGCCCAGCGCTCAGTACTGAAGATCATTAGTGGCCTCAACAATTTTGATGGCGATCGCGTTCGTGCGGTGGTCACCGCCGCAGAGCATGGCGGAGCCACATTGGTGGATATTGCTGCTGATCCAGATCTCGTGCGGATTGCCCAAGAGGTTACCACGCTGCCCATTTGTGTGTCTGCGGTGGATCCGTGCCTGCTGGTGAAGGCAGTTGCAGCAGGTGCAGATCTCGTAGAAATTGGCAACTACGATAGTTTTTATGCCCAAGGCCGTGTCTTCAGTGCCACGGAAGTTCTTGAACTGACCCGGCAAACCCGTTCCTTGCTGCCTCAAATTATGCTCTCGGTGACAGTGCCCCACACTTTGCCGCTGGATGAACAGGTAACCCTAGCGGAATCCTTAGTAGAGGCGGGCGCGGATGTCATCCAAACGGAGGGGGGAACGAGCAGTCAACCGCGCCATAGTGGCACTCTAGGTCTAATTGAAAAGGCTGCTCCGACCCTTGCGGCGGCCTACGAAATCTCTCAGGCCGTCTCCATTCCCGTTCTCTGTGCGTCTGGCTTGTCAGCTGTCACCATTCCCTTGGCGATCGCCAGTGGTGCTGCTGGGGTTGGCGTTGGCTCGGCGGTGAACCAACTCAACAGCGAAGTCGCCATGATTGCCAGTGTCCGTGCCCTAGCGGACGCCCTTCATCGCGCTGTGGCCGTTGCCCCCTAACACTCCCTAGCAGCAGTGGTCAAGCCCTCCCGTTTGGCGCTCAACTGTGCGGAACGCCTGTTTGAGGCTGCTGCCGAACGGGAACGCTTTTTGGCAGCATTGTTCATCCCTCAGCCCTTACCGCCAGCGATCCTCTGGCGCCAGGATCCCCCTACCCCCTCGCCGTTTCCAGTCCTTCCTCCTCTCCCTTGGCAACCCCCATGGGTGAGCCGACTGGCCGTGGGCACTCGGGCGGGGCAACATCCACTCCACCAAGCAGGTGCCTACTACTGCCTAGATAGCTCCTCCGTTTTTGCGGCTGTTCCCCTCCTTTCCTTGCCCCCCYCCCCTAGCCTGATCATTGATGTTTGTGCAGCGCCGGGAGGCAAAAGTCTATTGGCATGGCGCGCCCTCAAGCCCGATTACTTACTTTGCAATGAAGCAATCCCTAAGCGCCTAGGGATGTTAATTAGTAACCTCAAACGCTGTCGTGTTCATCCAGTGGGGGTCACCTGCTGTGATAGTGCCGATTTAGCAGCAACCTTGCCTCAGACGGCTGAGGTGGTGATCGTCGATGCCCCGTGTTCCGGCCAGTCCCTGCTAGCCAAAGGCCAGACCGCTGAGGGCTGTTTCCATCCCCTGACCCTGCGCCATAATCAACGCCGTCAAAAACGAATTCTGGCGGCAGCGGCGGCGTTGGTGCGCCCCCAAGGCTGGCTCCTCTACAGCACCTGTACCTTTAGTCGCGAAGAAAACGAAGAGGTGGCCAAGTGGTTTAGTGCCAAGTATCCCCAATTTATCCCCCAGACTGTTCCCCAACTGGCTGCCTATCAGTCTCACCTAAGTGAGTTGCCTTGCTATCGCCTCTGGCCGCAGCAGCAGGAAGGCGCAGGAGCCTTTACCATCCTGTGGCAGCATCAAGGCGAGGGAGAGCCAACTCCAATGCCCGAACTGAGCAACTGGTTGTGTTGGCAAGCTACAACTGATGTGGTCGAGGCCGCTGACCCGTCTGCCGCCAGTGCAGATAATCCTTGAGAATTTGCGCGTGATCAAAGCAAAGGGAAGACGGCAACTGATCAAGGGGTACAATATGCACAGCCTTTGCATCGTCTGCCGCGACGGGCGTACCGTGGGCTGTGGCAATAAACACTGTACTGAGGGTGTGCTGGCGGGGATCTCGAGCAGGATTTGAGTACACATATAGTAATTCTTGGAGTGTGATCTCAAGGCTCACTTCTTCACGAGCTTCGCGCTGGGCGGCCACCTCCACCGATTCGCCGTAGTCCACAAAGCCTCCCGGAATAGCCCAACCTAAGGGAGGATAGCGGCGCTCAATCAGGAGAATGGGTCGCTGGGGATGATCTAACAGTTCAATGATGATGTCAACTGTGGGTGCAGGATTGCGGTACATCGACGAAGGCTTCATGGTACGGTAGCAAGGATAGGGTAACGCAACAGGGGACATGGCGGCAGAACAGGATATTGTTGTTCTCAGTAATGGCCCCGGGGAGTTGGCAACGTGGGTGTATCCCTACGTTACGGCTCTGCGGCAGGAGGCTACAGATCAGGTTCGCATCTCGGTCGTAATGGTGCCCTGTCCCCATGCCAGTGGCCGCGAGGCGGACATTGCCCGCCGCTATCCTGGGGTGGATCGGGTGTTGCCGGTGCAAGAATTTTGGCGATTATTGTGCACCAAAACGACCTCTAGCGGTTGGGACTGGCTCCCTCACGGGGTTGTGGTTTTTCTAGGCGGCGATCAACTGTTTGCGGTGCTGCTGGCGAAACGCTTAGGCTATCGCTGTATTCTCTACTGTGAATGGCAGGCGCGTTGGCACCGCTGGGTCGATGTGATTGCTCTGCGCCGTCCGCTGCCGCTGCCACCAACCCGTGCCCATGTGGCGGTTWTTGGAGATCTGATGACCGATGTGCAAACCCTTGGGCGTGGGGAGCAACCGCAGGTGCACCAAGACTTGGGCATAGCAGCCGACACGCCGTTGGTTGCACTGATGGCGGGGTCAAAGCCAAATAAGCTCAAACTGGGGGTGCCCCTCTGCTTGGCGATCGCCGATCATTTAGCCACGGTGAACCCGCCTGTTGCATGTGTCATTCCTGTGGCGCCCACCCTCACCCTCGAGACCTTGGGTCGCTATGCTGACCCGCAGCATAACCCCGATCTAAAGCACATTGCTGGCACAACGGCTCAACTGCAGCAACCACTAGAGGGCATTCCCTACCTTGAAACTCCCAAGGGCACCAAGGTGTATTTGTGGCAGCAATTACCCAATTATCCGCTGCTGCGCCAAGTGGCGATCGCCGTCACAACCGTTGGTGCCAACACTGCTGAGCTAGCGGCCTTAAATGTGCCCATGATCGTGCTCCTGCCTGCACAACAACTGCGGGTACAGCGGGCGCATCCTTGGGATGGATTGGCGGGGTTACTGGTGGCGCTGCCTGCCATTGGTCGGCACTGGACCGCCTTGGTGTTTTGGGCATTAGTGGCCAAAGGGTTAGGTTGGCGGCAGTTCTGGCAACTCCTTCAAGCCCCAGAGATGGATTGGCAACTGGTCAAGCAAGGCTTGGGCTACAAAGCGTGGCCAAACCTGTGGGCACAGCAAGAAATCGTACCGGAGCTCGTCGGCCCCCTTGATCCCCACGCAGTGGCACAGCAGATTCTTTACTACTTAGAGCATCCCCAAGACTTGGTTGCCATGAAAGCGGCATTACAGAACGTCGTAGGAGACCCTGGAGCAGCAGCAAAGCTAGTGGACTTAACGTTAAAGATTGCAGACAAGGGACATCGCCTCTAGTGCATTGTTACCACTACAGGACTACCCCTTGGGGAGTTCATCATGAAATGGTGTCTTCGGGCACCACAATGAGGGTCGTGCCTTGGCGGCCAATAACAATCACTCGCTGATTCTCGGCGATCGCCAGATGGGGATCATCACACCGCGCTTGCCACGAAATGCCATCGTAAAGTACCCGCCCTGTTTCCCCCGGCAAAATTTGGCTAATCGTTTGTGCTTCAGCCCCCTCTTTGAGAATTGGGGCAGTGCGTTTCGGCTGATAGCGGCGCATTAGGAAGACCACCACCACCGATAGCAGAATCCAGAGCACCACCTGTAGGGGAAAACTGGGAATTAGAAACGAGGTGAAGGCCACAATCAATGCACTGATGCCGAGGGTGGCTTCCACAAAAGCGGTGGGCAGAAAAAACTCCATCAAAAAGAGAATGACTGCCGCAATACACCAGATCCAGAAGGGTGACAGCGCCATCACTATCGTTACTCTTGCAAGCCCAAAGTTTCATTTCAACCATAGCTTAAGATGGCCGCCATGGTCGGAACTGAACCCAGCCGTGTGGCGTCAGGTAACCTACGCTGAAAAGACACCACGTCTGTCAGTATGTAATTAATCATGAAATCCACGCGAGTAATCATAATGACTAACTTTTTTGTGCCACTGTTGGTGGGAATACTGACCTTGGGAGTGCTGGCCACATGGCTTTGGCGACCCGGTACGCCCCCTGTATCCCAGAACGATCGCACCGACACGACTCACCTGATGGCCGATGCGCCCCCCCCGGATGATGAGGGCACACCACCCCGCCGCGGATAAGCTAGGATCCCCCCGAATGGGTTCTAAGGCAGACCAGTGCTGGGACGAATGTGGTCGGTAAGTCAGCGGTTTCAGCGGGGATTTTTCGCCTTTGGTCGTGGCTTACGCTTTATTGCCCGCCATCGTTTGTGGGCCTACCTCCTGCTACCGGCGATCGTGAGTTTTTTACTGGGCACAGCCTTGATTATTAGCGCTTTCGTGGCGGTGCAAACCCYTGGGGRACAATGGGTAGTGGTGCCCTTGGGGTCATGGCAGTGGCTCTACGATGCGGTTGTGGATGTGGTCGCCGTGGCGATCGCTCTCTTTTTGGCACTAATTGGCTACCAAACCCTCATTCCATTGGTGGTGATTCCCTTCTTGGGCCCACTTCTCAATCGTGTAGAGAAAATTACAACCGGCCATACCATTGAGGTGGGTTGGCGGCGAGACCTCTTCAATACCATTGTGGGCGGCTGGTTTGCCCTGCGGGACGCACTTGTGCAACTGGTTTGTTTACTACTGTCGTTCCTGTGTGGCCCACTGCAACCCATCGTAATGGTGCTAGTCAATAGCTACTTCTTTGGGCGAGGGAGTTTTGATTATCCGCTGGAAAAGCACAGTAGAACCCTTAAGGAACGCCAAGTTTTAACCCGAGCCTACACCCCAGAAATCTACGGCCTTGGTTTGGCACAGTGTCTGGGTCTATTGGTTCCCCTTGCAGGAATGGTGCTCGTGCCCGCAGTGGGGGTGGTTGCCGCCGCCCTCTTAATTCAAGAGCGAGACCCCAACACCGCCCTGTCAGTCTCCCCTGCGCTGCCTCAGCGTTAACGTTGCCTGAGTGCGGGAGAGGTCAAGGTACCGTTGAACAGTTCTCGCGAAGTTCCCAAGCCATCATACCGGAGCATCGGTTATGCCCTGCTCCACTATGCTATTGTGCTGTTTGGGAAATGTATGGGAGCTTGGGCATGAGTCAAGACGCCGTTAAACAAATGAAGCAAGCGGTGGCCAAAGCGGCTGCGGATCGCGTCCAGTCGGGCATGGTGGTGGGGCTAGGTACGGGTTCAACCACTGCCTTTGTGATTGAATTCTTGGGCGATCGCCTGCGCAACGGCGAGCTGAGCAATATTCGCGGTGTGCCCACCTCCTTTCAAGCCTCGGTACTGGCAAAGCAGTACGGTATCCCCCTCGTCACCCTCGATGATGTCACTAAAATTGATGTTGCCATTGACGGTGCGGATGAAGTAGATCCAGCTAAAAACTTAATCAAAGGGGGGGGTGCCGCTCATACCCGCGAGAAAATTGTTGACTCGCTGGCGGATCAATTCCTTGTGGTCGTGGATAGCAGCAAACTTGTAGAACGGCTTGGTTCAACATTTCCAGTTCCTGTCGAGGTCTTGCCCCTTGCCCTGAGTCCTGTTAGCCGTGCCTTAACCGCCTTGGGAGGCAAACCAGAACTGCGCATGGGGGTTAAGAAAGATGGACCTGTGATTACTGACCAAGGTAACTTTGTATTAGACGTAACCTTTGCCGAGATTGCGGATGCCGCAGCCCTAGAAAAGACGATCAACAATATTCCTGGGGTGCTTGAAAATGGTCTCTTTGTCAATGTGGCCGATGTCGTTCTGGTGGGTGAACTTGTAGAGGGGCAGCCTCGTGTTCGCGAAGTAGTCTAGTCTCCCGTCTTCCCCAGTGGGGATCAGCTATCCTGAAAACCTATGGATATTCCCCGTCTCCACCCCGATACCATTGAAGCTGTGCGTGAAGCCGTCAACATCGTCGATGTCGTGGCAGCGCATGTTGTGTTGCGCAAACGGGGACGGGAGTACGTTGGCTGTTGCCCCTTCCACGACGAAAAAACTCCTAGCTTCACGGTTAGCCCCAGCAAAGGGTTTTATTACTGCTTTGGCTGTGGGGCGGGGGGGAATGCCATTAAGTTCCTGATGGAACTGCAAAAACGCTCCTTTGGCGATGTGGTACTGGAGTTAGCTCAGCAGTATCAGGTGCCGGTGCGAACGCTAGACGCCGCCCACAAACAAGCGCTACAGGTGCGTTTATCCCTTCAAGAGCAACTCTACGAACTTCTGGCGATCGCGACTAGTTTTTATGAACACGCTCTGCGCCAACCCATCGGTGAGGCTGCCTACACCTATCTGCGGCAGCAGCGCCACTTAACGGAAGCGACAATTCAGCACTTTCGCCTAGGGTATGCACCCGCTGGTTGGCAGGTTATCTATAGCTATCTTGTTGAGCAAAAGGGCTATCCCGCTAGCTTGGTTGAACAGGCAGGGCTGATTGTCCCCCGACGCACTGCCGACGGCTACTACGACCGTTTTCGCGATCGCCTGATGATCCCCATTATGGACAGCCAAGGACGGGTGGTGGGCTTTGGCGGTCGCACCCTCAGCAACGAGGAGCCGAAATACCTCAACTCCCCCGAAACCCCCATTTTTAATAAGGGGCAGTTGCTCTTTGGCTTGGATAAAGCGCGGCAAACCATTGTTCATAAGGATCAAGCGGTTGTGGTCGAAGGCTATTTTGATGTCATGGCGCTGCACCAAGCAGGGTTAACCCAAGCAGTGGCCAGCCTTGGTACTGCCCTCAGCCAAGCCCAGATTAAACTGCTTCTGCGCTACACCGAGTCCAAGCAGATTATCCTCAATTTCGATGCCGATACCGCAGGACAACGCGCCACCGATCGCGCCATTGGTGAAGCGGCAGACTTGGCTTACCGTGGCGATCTGACTCTACGGATTTTAACCCTACCCGCCGGTAAAGATGCCGCCGAATTTTTAGCACAAGCAACGGGCGATCGCTACCAAACCCTGCTGGATACCGCTCCCCTTTGGCTAGACTGGCAACTGGACACCACCCTTGCCCGGTACGATCTGAACCAAAGTGATCAGTTCCACCAAGCCAGCCAAGCGCTCACTCAACTGCTAGGAAAATTACCCAATGCCGCCCTGCGCAGTCACTATATCCACCGCTGTGCCGAGTTACTGGGGCGCGGTGACAGTCGCCTCATTCTGCGCTTAGAGGAATCCCTGCGGCAACAGGTACGGGGGCAACGGTGGCAGGGACGATCCCAAAAATGGCAACGCCCAGCGGACTACAACCTCCGCCAAGCTGCCGAAGAACAATTGCTGCGACTGTACCTCCACCGGGGTGACTATCGCCCCCTCATTCGCCAGACTCTACAGGCACGGGATATTGAGTTTAGCCTATCCCACCATCGCTGGCTGTGGCGGCAAATTTTAGCCATTGAGGAAGATCTCTGCGCTGGTTTACCTGCTCCCGATGATCCCTATACAGCCGAATGGCTGCTGTCCCCGACTACCGATACCGCCACACGCCTCACAGAGGTAGATTTGGTCAGCCGCCTCTTTGATGCCATCAGTGAAGATAACCACGCCAACATGATTGCCCCCCTGCTGCACCTTGATGAAATCACTGCCGTTAGCTTAGAGCGACCCGAATTAACCATCCAAGCAACTGCCGCCGTCTTGGAGCGCATTGCCGTCGAGAAACGCTGTCGCTATCTTTTGCAGTCTTGGCAAGAAACTGTAGCTCTCATTTTAAGTGAGGCTCCCGCTAGTGAAGCTCTCCGCCAATACCTTGAGCGCATGATCACCAGCCCTAGTACCGACATTCAGAGTATTCCCGGCATTGATGCGGATCGCCTACAGGCTTTAGAGCAATTGCGCCACGACTATTACCAGCACCGCCAGTATTTGCAGCAATTAGACGAAGAACGCTGCCCACCCCTCAATGCAATCCGCAGCTTGTCCTAGCCTTGCTATCAAGAGTCTTTCGAGTGCACCAGCCATAGCCGATAAGTACCCTCATAGGTGCGAAAGAATCTAAGCCAACTGACTAACAGTGTGACATCCTCCCGACGCTGATGTTTCGCATACACCGCGGGACTTATCGCTCCCCGAACCTCTCATTAAGTTAACGATTGGGTTGAGAGTCTAGCCACATTGCGAGATCGTTAAAGTCTTGGAAATCGAGAAGAGCTTCTCCTAAAGCATCCAACTGTTCGAGAGATAGCCCACGGATATGTTGAACCACGGCATCGGGTAGTGTCCCGAATCGGCGGCGGAGTTGGCGGAGAATAAGCGTACATTCTCCCTCCAGTTGTCCTTCTTGTCGCCCTTCTTGTCGGCCACGCTGAAGCCCAATTTTCTCTCCCTCTCGTTGTCCTTCTTGAAGAATTTCTTGGTAAATCACGGATTCGCGCATCATTCCCTCCCGAAAAATCGCTTGAATCAGCTCCTTACTGTACTGTAACCCAGCGAGCAGTTGAACGATGGTACTCAACTCTTGCCGGGTCTGCTTGGAGTCAATCTGACGAATCTGGTCAGCAACGGCTTGCAACAAACCAGCTTCGTTATTTGTTTTCCCCAACACTGCAAAGGGCAATAGACCAGGAATGGCAAAAAATTGCCGTGGGTCTTCTTCCCAGAGTTTCACCACTCGGTAGCGATGAGTGGTGTTTGGCCACTCAAAGACATCGGGCACCTGCACCCGTGTTCGTCGCAGCAGAATTAAGACTTGGACAATCTCGCATTGGTAAGTGCGATAGAGCCTCAGCCAGTAGTCCAGCATCCGTAAGGGTAGGGCTGGCTCTGGTTCGACCTGAAATTCTAGATGCAGAATGCAGTGTTGCGTTCGCACGAGGGTGACGGCATCTGCACGAATCGGTTCAAGGTTCAGTTCGGTTTTGAGAACTGAAACATTTTCTGAGACATCGTTGAGAAGCCACTGGGTAAAGGCGGTAGGGTATTGTTCAGCAAGGTATTTACAGAGGTTATCTCGCATTCCCCCAGTGTATCGAGAATGCACCCCACAGCCATCATGTCGCCGCAAACGGTCTTCAAAAGCCTAGAGCAGTTAAGTCTGCAGCGAAATACGTCGCTCTGACTTGGGAGATGCGAGCTTACATATCCAAGCGAGAGCGAGATTTCTATGACCGCAAAGGGCTAAAGTGGCCATGTCCAGTGGCTAAACTCCGGCTTATCGATCCCAAACTCGTAGGCGTAGTTGCGGGCTTCAATCTGCATATTGCGGAATTTTTCCTTGGCATGGGCACCGGCCACCTGCAACTCGGGCAGCCGGTCAATGGCATCGATCGCCAAGCTAAAGCGGTCAATTTCATTGTTAATCGCTAGCTCGAGGGGGGTGTTAATGTTGCCTTTCTCTTTATAGCCACGCACATGCAGGTTGACGTGGTTATAACGGCGGTAGGTGAGGCGGTGAATCAGCCATGGATAACCGTGGAAGTTGAAAATAATTGGCCGATCTAGTGTGAATAGGCTATCAAAATCGCGATCGCTCAGGCCGTGGGGATGCTCTGTTTCCGGTTGCAACTTAAATAAATCCACAACGTTAATGTAGCGGATTTTCAGGTCGGGAAACTCTTGCCGCAGCAGGGCGATCGCCGCCAAGGCTTCTTGGGTGGGAATATCCCCCGCGCTGGCCATCACCAGATCCGGCTCATAGCCTTGATCATTACTAGCCCAATCCCAAATTCCCAATCCCTTCGTGCAGTGCTTAATGGCCGCATCCATATCCATGTACTGCAAATGCAATTGCTTATCCGACACAATGACATTCACATAGTTTTTGCTACGCAAACAGTGATCCGCCACCGATAGCAAGGAGTTGACATCGGGCGGTAGATAAATTCGCGTCACCGCTGCACTCTTGTTACAGACCACATCCAAAAAGCCCGGATCTTGATGAGTGAAGCCATTGTGATCCTGCCGCCACACCGTCGAGGTGATCAATAAGTTCAACGAAGCAATATCAGCGCGCCACGACAGTTCATTGCAGATACTCAGCCACTTGGCATGCTGATTAAACATTGAGTCAATGACATGCACAAAAGACTCATAGGTGGAAAAGAAGCCGTGCCGTCCTGTTAACAGGTAGCCCTCTAGCATCCCTTCCATGGTGTGCTCACTGAGCATTTCAATGACACGACCATCGGTGGATAACTCACCGCCATCTTCATCCTCTTCAAAGAATTCAGCAATCCAGAATTTTTTGCTAACTTCATAAATGGCATTAAGTTTGTTTGAAGTGTTTTCATCAGGACCAAAGACGCGGAAATTCGTCATGTTTTGGCGCATCACATCCCGCAGGAAAACGCCAAGGGGTCGTGTGTTTTCCGCTTCTAGTTGGGCAGGCTTCTCAACGGTAATACCATACTCCCGGAAATCTGGCATTTTTAGGTCTTTGCGGAGCAGCCCCCCATTGGCATGAGGGTTCATCCCCATGCGGTAGGTGCCGGTTGGTGCCAGTGCTTTTAGATCAGGGCGAAAGGTTCCCTTATCATCAAATAAATCTTCCGGATGGTAACTGCGCAACCACTTCTCCAGCAATTGCAGGTTTGCGGGGTTGCTGTGCACATCGGCCATGGGCACTTGGTGTGCTCGCCAGAACCCTTCTACCTTCCGTCCATTCACTTCAGCCGGCCCTGTCCAGCCCTTGGGTGTCCGCAAAATAATCATCGGCCAGCGGGGTAGAGGCGTTACCCCCTGCTCCCGAGCTGCCTGTTGAATTTCCTTAATTTTGTTTACACAGTACTCTAGGGTTGCCGCCATTGCTTGGTGCATTGAGGGACGGTCAGAGCCTTCGACAAAGCAAGGTTCATAACCATAACCGCGAAAGAGATGCTCGAGATCGGCGTGGGGAATACGCGCCAATAGTGTGGGGTTGTTAATTTTGTAGCCATTCAGGTGCAAAACTGGCAGGACTGCGCCATCGCGTACAGGGTTCAGGAACTTATTAATGTGCCACGAGGTAGCCAGTGGCCCTGTTTCCGATTCGCCATCTCCTACCACTGCGGCCACAATCAGGTTGGGATTGTCAAAAGCAGCACCACAGGCATGGGAGAGCACATAACCCAGTTCTCCCCCTTCGTGAATTGAGCCGGGGGTTTCTGGGGTGCAGTGGCTACCCACACCGCCAGGAAATGAAAACTGCTTGAAAAATTTTTTGAGGCCGTGCTCATCTTCACTAATGTTGTGGTAAATCTCGGAATAACTTCCTTCGAGATACACAGGCGCTAAGACACCGGGGGCACCGTGGCCGGGACCCGCCAGAAAAATAATCTCTTGTTGATATTTTTTAATAATGCGGTTGAGATGAATGTAGATAAAAGAAAGTCCAGGGCTGGCTCCCCAATGCCCCAAGAGGCGTTTCTTAATGTGCTCTGGTTGCAGGGGAACTTTGAGCAGGGGGTTGTCCCGCAGGTAAATCATGCCTACCGCAAGGTAATTACAGGCACGGAAGTAAGCATCGATGGCATCCACTTCTGCAGCACTGAGGGGCTGACCCTCAATAGTGGCGCGGGCAATCCCAAACGCACGAATTGATTGAGTTGTGGGGGAGAGAGCGCTAACCATAAATTCCCTCATACATCAACTGTTGAAGCCACGACAGCCTGCTTCAGAACTCAAAAGATAAAACAAAATGCACAGACTATCTGCTCTTTCGCCAGACTGGTACAGGCTGTTGATTCGCCAGAATGATTCTGATGCAACGTTTCTAGAGAAAAATCTCTGAAGAAAGGGCGAACCCGAGCTGCGGTTCCAGCTCGTACAAACTTCACTACACCTTTGATCCTAAACCGGCAGACTCTGGTAGTGAGGAAATACCCTGAATGTTTTAACGAATGAGCGGTTCTAAGGGTCAACACGCCCGGCCTGAGTCTCTAGCATCTCTGGTGGCGGCAGGCGAAAAAGGCGGCAGGCATTAATTGTTGTTTGTACCCCTAGCTCAGCTACATCACACTGACGAAGTGCTGCAATCGCTGAGGCCACAAAGCGAACATAACTGGGTTCATTACGCTTTTCCCCCCGCTTGGGGACAGGCGCAAGGAATGGACAATCAGTTTCAATGAGGAGGCGATCGCCCGGAACCATTTGCGCCGCCGCCTGAATTTGCTTAGCATTTTTGAAGGTTACCGTGCCACTAAAGCTAATGTATAGCCCTAGCTCTAAGAACCATTCCGTTTCCTCTGGTGTGCCGCCCCAGCAGTGCATGACCCCTTGTAGTGATCCGTACTGACGTTGAAACTGCTGCAACACATTCCGGGTTGCTGCCGCCGCCTCACGGCAATGAATAATGACAGGCAAACTAAGGGAATGAGCCACTGCCAACTGCGCCCAAAACGCTTCCTCTTGCTGAGACTGATTGTTCGCTTTATAAAAGTCTAAGCCAGTCTCACCAATGGCAACAACCTTGGGATCACTGGCAGCAAGGGAGGCAATGGTACTAGCCAGATCAGGATGCCACTGATCTGTATCTAGGGGATGCAAACCCACGGCCATAAAGAGTTCTGGAAATTTTACCGTTAGGGCTTGAATGTCGGTAAACTCCGTTGGTTCAACACAGGAATGTACCAACCTGACGACCCCTGCTTCCCGCCACCGCTGAGCTACAGTCTCTAAGTCGGCAGCAAAATTAGCAAAATTCAGATGGACGTGGGTATCCACCAGCATAAAAATATAAAAATTAGGAAGGTTGGGTTGCTTTGTTGAAAATTCGGCTTAAGCGAGCTTTACGACGAGCACCTGTATTCCGATGAAGCACGCCGCACTTAACTGCCTTATCAATTTTGCTCACCACAGTGCTTAAACGTTGGTTCACCTCTGCTAACTGCTCGGGTGAAGGGTTGGCCGTGTATTGACTGAGGGCATTGAGGTAGTTTTTCGTCAGAGTATGTACTGCAGAGCGGTAGGATTTGTTACGGAGGCGATTGCGCTCGGCAATTTGAGCGCGCTTGGCAGCAGATTTAATGTTGGCCACGGGTCACCTTAGACAGCGATAATCAACACAGTGTTTAGAACAAACACTCATTATAGCGGTTTTGCGCCTCTTAGCGTTATCGGCTCTCCATTGGTAGAGCGCAAATAACTGGATTACTCTGCTGCTAGCTGCACTCTGGCAAAATGAGCGGATCAGGATTCGCTAGCATCTCAACAAAGAACTCCGGTACACCAAGAGGATAGAGAAGCAAGAGTTCTTTCAGAATCCCCATGTCTGCTCCCCAACCACCTTGCCCGGTTTGTCAGCCAACTCATGTGGTCAAAAATAGCAAAATCCATATTGAACGATTGAACAACACTCTGAGGCAACGGGTGTCTCGATTAGTCCGCCAAACCTTATCCTTCTCAAAATCTCTAGCTCTAGAAAATCATATTGGTGCAATCTAGTATTTCATCCATGCTTACACTGCATCATTACCTGTGTAGGTACCTGTGTAGGACTGCCCGGGACCGGATTTGGGGTGGTAACTGTCGCTGTCCCACCTCAGTACAGCTCCCAGACATGCTCGTGTTGCGGCCATTTGGTCAAGGCATCCCTCAGCACTCGTCCTCATTTGTGCCAGTGCGGAACTGTGCTGGACAGAGACCCCAACGCAACTATCAAGATTTTGGAGCTAGGTTGACGTACTGTAGGGCACACAGAACCTTACGCCGGTGGAGAGGAGGCCGCTACTCATCTTCTGGAGACAGCGGTTGAGCACGTCACCTCGTTGAAGCAGGAACCTTCATCGGCGACGATGGAATCCCCAATCTTTGAGGCACTTTAACATGATTGAGATAGGCGATGGAATTTTTCTAGGCATCGGTTTGCTGCCGCAAGTACGCTTGAATGAATCTATCAATATCGCCGTCCATCACATCTTGCACAGCGGTGCTCTCTACCTCAGTGCGCAGGTCTTTAACCAACTGGTAGGGGTGAAACACGTAGTTACGGATTTGCGTGCCCCACGCGGCTTCCACGGCATCGCCGCGAATATCGGCAATCTCTTTCGCTTTTTGCTCTTGGGCAATCACCAGTAACTTTGCCTTGAGGATGGCCAGTGCCTTTTCTTTGTTTTGCAGTTGCGATCGCTCCTGAGTGCAGCGCACAGCTAGGCCAGTGGGTTTATGGACAATGCGCACCGCCGTTTCCACCTTGTTGACATTTTGCCCTCCTTTGCCGCCACTGCGGGACGTCGTGATCTCTAGGTCTGTTTCTGGAATCTCAAGGGTGACGGACTGATCCAACTCTGGCATGACATCCACGCCAGCAAAACTAGTCTGCCGCTTGCCATTGGCGTTAAAGGGAGAAATTCGCACCAAGCGATGCGTTCCCTTTTCTGAGCGTAAATAGCCGTAGGCATAGCGACCTTTAACTTCCAACGTTACAGACTTAATGCCAGCTTCTTCCCCCTCTGATAATTCAGCAATGTGGGTTTGGTACCCCTGTCGCTCTGCCCAGCGAGTGTACATACGCAGCAGCATTTCCACCCAGTCTTGGGCATCGGTGCCCCCTGCTCCAGCATTAATCGTTAGGATGGCATTATTTTTATCGTAGGGGCCATTCAGAAGCTGTTCTAGTTCCCAACGACTGAGTTTTGCCTCTAGCTGTTGCAGCAGGGCGATCGCCTCATCGTAAAGCCCCGGATCACTCTCTAGCTCCAGCAGTTCCAGCGCAGCTTCAACATGCTCAACACTCTTTTGCCAGCTTGAGAGTTGCGCTAGAGCTTCCTTAGCCTCAGTAAGCTGTTGCAGAGTCGCTTGGGCAGCAGCTTGATCAGTCCAAAAGTCAGGCTGGGCTGCCGTATGCTCAAGATCGTGAATCTTAGCGGTGAGCGCCGCAGGGTCAAAGATAGTGCTGGGCTTGACCCAGACGAGTGTTCAGAGCTGTCAAATCTCGCTTTAAGGCACTAAGATCAATCATTGGCCAACAATAGCAAACTGTTGATTAGATGGGGACTCCTCTATAGTATAGGCGAGTATAGGCGCGACAGGGGCTTAAGGAAACGGTTTGGCCGTGGCGAAAGCGCAAGATACAGTTCTTGCATCTATGGTATATGGAGCGCGGTCGCAACCCTTAGCACACCAGTGTCGAACCCATGCAGGATTCATCAGCAGTCAACAAACCCTACGGCAAGGAGCACGACATAATAGAAATTAGGTTCTGAGGTTTTGCCCCTATGGCTGCGTTTTACAACTGGTATCGGACATTGCTACGTCACCCTAAATACCGCTGGCTCATCATTATTGCTAGTTTTGTCTATCTATTCAGCCCTATCGATATTGCCCCAGATTTGATTCCTGTGATTGGCCAGTTGGATGACATTACCGTAATGATGATTTTGGCCAGTGAGGTCACCCAGATTGTTATTGAGCATCTCAAAAGCAAAAAAAGTCGCGCGGATGTGCCAAGAACCACGGTTGATGTGGAGGCAGAAGCCCTCTAAAATGCAGCACGGAAATGGGATAATCAACCTGATCGTGTTTGCTAGACACTTTTTAGCGCATTCCATTTTAATTGAGAATTTATGGATCTAACCCATCGCCCGCGGCGGTTGCGCCGTACCCCTCAACTACGTCGTCTCGTGCGCGAACATACCCTCTCCAGCGCCGATTTGATTTATCCAGTCTTTGTGATGGAAGGGGACGATCAGGTTCAAGAAGTCCCCTCGATGCCCGGCTGCTTTCGCTATACCCTTGATCGCCTCATTCTGGAGCTAAAAGATGTCTATGCTTTAGGCATTGGGGCGATCGCCCTGTTTCCCCTTGTCCCCGAAGCCTTGAAAGACAATGCAGGCACAGAAAGCTACAACCCGGAGGGACTGGTGCAGCGATCGGTACGCGGCATCAAGGCCGTCCTGCCAGACCTACTCATCTTTACGGATGTGGCGCTAGACCCCTACAGCAGTGAAGGTCATGACGGCATCGTCAAAAATGGTGAAATCCTCAACGATGAAACCGTTGCGGTACTGGTGAAACAAGCCGTCAGTCAAGCCGCCGCCGGTGCGGATTTTGTTGCCCCCTCAGATATGATGGATGGTCGCATCGGCGCAATCCGCGCGGGCTTAGATGCAGCGGGCTACACCCACGTGGGTATCCTTGCCTACTCAGCTAAGTATGCCTCGGCTTACTATGGACCGTTTCGGGATGCCCTAGATTCAGCCCCGAAATTTGGCGATAAAAAAACCTATCAGATGGATCCAGCCAATGTGCGCGAAGCTGTGCGGGAAGTGAGCCTAGATCTTGAAGAAGGGGCAGATATGGTCATGGTTAAGCCTGCCCTAGCCTACATGGATGTGATTGCTCAGCTTAAGCAGGTGAGTGATGTGCCGGTGGCAGCCTACAATGTCTCTGGGGAATACGCCATGGTTAAGGCCGCCGCTGGCAATGGCTGGATTGATGAGAAAAAAGTGGTCTTGGAAACCCTGCTCGGGTTTAAGCGGGCAGGGGCAGATGTGATCCTCACCTACCATGCCAAACAGGTAGCTCAATGGCTACAGGAGGATCTCAATTAGGTTCAGTTAGGTTGAGGAGACGGGTTGCCGCAATTGTTGGGTCGTCTGAAGCCAACTGGTAATCAGTTTGTCTAGCCGCTCGTCCAGTTTAGCGTCCTTGAGTTGACCTGTTGGCGTAAACGCTTGCCACGCTTGACCGATCGCCACCTGCTCTGGAATTACCCATGCATGTACCCAGCGGAGAATCACCCGCAGGTCGTTGAGGGCGTTACTGTTTGCCTGGCCACCCAGCACACTGATCATGGCGACCACCTTGCCACTGAGTTCCGGAAAGCTCAGCAGGTCAAGGGAATTCTTCAGCACCCCACTGACACTACCGTGGTACTCAGGGGTCACCAGCAGAATGCCGTCCGCTGCCGTAACTTTGGCCTGAAATACTGCTACATCGGGGTGATCGGGGTAGTGATCCGCTCCAGTACAGAAGGGGAGGTTCAGTTGCCGTAGATCCAGCCGCTCTACGGTGGCTCCCTGAGCCGCTGCTTTGGCGATCGCTGCGTCCAAGGCCATTTGTGAGTAAGAGCCATCCCGTAAACTACCCGCCCAGCCAATAAACTTCGGCATAAAACAAACTCATAACGACTATGAATTAGTATAGCGCACCCCGATCGATCTCTCAATTACGTCTAGGGGCTGCTTCCTGATGGTAGGGAATTGAGTGGCGTGGGCTTATCCGCCGCCATTTGGGTAATCACCTGTTGCAGTTGACTAATCACCCGTTCCGCTGCGCTATAGCGATCCTTCCAATGCTGAATGGCGGTTTCCTGCTCGCGGGCTTGTTGGGCTTGATGCAGAATTTGCTCTTGAAGCTCGGCTACCTGAGCTTCCAACTTTTGGAGGCGTGCCTGTTGCTGCGTGGAGCGACCTTCTATCTCTTGGGTGTAGTGTTGCACTTTCATGTATTGCAGCCGCTGAAGCTGGTACTCTTGCTCCAGGTCTTGCAGCGTCTTTTGGGTTTTCAAGAGGGTTTTACTAAGCCCCTGAATTACTGTATTTTTGCTGGACTCTTGACCTTGAGTTTGTTGCAGGGCACTAATGACTCGTTCTTGGGTCTCAATCAGGTAATTGGCTTGAGTCAGGCGACTGCTCAGATCACGGATGTCATTTTCGCGATCGCTAAGTTCTTGTTGCAGTTGCTCTAGGCGAGTTTGGAGCAGCCCTTTTTCTTCATGAGCTTGCCGTTGCTGCGATTCCAGTAATTGTAAGTCGTGCTCCCGTTGCCGCAGCAACCGATGACTGTTGACTAATTTTGCTTCGAGAGCATCTTGAATGTGCAGCAGCCGATCCACCTCCTGATGTAAGTGCTGAATTTCAGTTTGCGATTGTTGCACCATGATCTCCAAAGATTGGCGACGACTGGTCATTTCTGCTAACTGGTGGGCGCAGGTGGCTTGGGAGTGAAGCTGTTCTTGTAGGGTGAGGATGGCCTGCTGCTGGATGAGGGCGGTTTCTTCAGTGCGGGCTAGCAAGTCTTCTAGAAACTGCTGATTACGGAGTTGTTGCTTGAGTTCATCAATATAGGTTTGACATTGATCAAGGATCTGCTCTAGTTGTTGGACACGCTGTTGGGGGCTATCGGCAACAGAATGAGCCAGTGTCACTTGGTTCTCAGTCACAAGTGGATTCCACGGAAAGCTCAATTGCTGTGGCAGCGTCAGGTCATCCATACTAGTCTCCTTTGTGACTGCGCCAGCTTATACCCATTATTGAACCAACTATAAATTTATTATGACAATCAAGAAAAAACCAACAAAAAACATCCTCTTGAGTCGAGACCTAAAACGAGTCCAGCTTAAACTAGACCTTGAGCATCACCGGCTGTGTAACTGGTGACGAGGATTGAACAAAATTAGCAACGCATTCCCCCACCTCGGAACAGGTGGGGGTCAAGGAGCGGCGGTTTCTATGGTATAACGCTATACATCTTTAGGACTACCGTTGCGGTGAACATCGTTTTGACTCAAAATTAGCATAGAGGATAGAATAAGGCTCATGAAACGTTCCCCTAGATATCGAGGTAAAGCCTACAGCTACAGCGTATTTGCTCAATGGCTATCCTTGTCCCTTGGTATCCTTACTTTCATCATTATTGCCAACAAAATAAATAAACAAGCAGCTAATCTATTTTTGTCAACCGATGCATCAAGACAAATAGCAATCAATACACCAACAGTATTTAGTATTTCACCTTTAGTTCCCCCAATTCATCGCATTCCAAAAGCATCTGAAATTAGTGGCTCAGGACTATCTCAAGTCAACTTTGAAAAAATAGATTTTGATGGTAAACATATTCCTTACACTGGAACATCGGTTAGAAGATTAGCTGCGATTTTGTCTCAACGTGCTACTACTGAGCAAGACAAAGCTAGAATTACTTATGTTTGGATTACCCATAACATTCGTTATGATGTCCAAACGTTTCTAACAAAGAATTACCGGATAGTTTCTGCTGAAGACGTGTTGAGAGATCGTCAAGCTATTTGCTCAGGCTACGCAACATTATATGAATCTTTGACTCGTGCTATGGGACTGGAAACAGTAACAATCACTGGACGTGCTAAGGGAATAGATTATGGAATCGAAGAGACCAGTGATTCAAATCATGCTTGGAATGCAACTAAGATTAATGGAATTTGGTATTTGATTGATACAACTTGGGGAGCCGGAATACTAGATGGAGATGTTTTTCGCCCTGAATTCAACCCTTTTTACTTTGCACCAGAGCCAGCACACATCATCTATTCTCACTTTCCTGAAATTCCTGAGTGGCAATTATTACCGCAAAAAATAACACGGGAAGCATTTGAAAAATTTCCTCTTCTAAAACCACATTTCTTTGATCAGAAGTTAGAGCTTGTTGAACCTAAAGACTATACCATCAGCCTTAAGCATTTCGATGAAATTACTCTTCGTGCTCCCTTAGAAGTTGATGTAGTCGCCACTTATCAACCAATACATCAATCAAGTAATCAACAAAAAGATTTGAAAGTCTTACGCTCTCAAAGAGATGTTAAAATTCCACTGATAGATATGGGAACAGACTATCAAGTTAATATTTTTTCTCAATATAAATCTCAATATAAAGATATTCAGCAGCCTTATGAACTAGCAGCAATATTTCAGGTTCGATCTCAGTGATTAAAACAGTGTAATCAAGATAAACGAACGGTTAATTGAGATGCTGAATTTAGAAGAATACTGGAAAGTACTAGAATTAACCCCAGACGCTTCTATTGAAGAAATCAAGTTAGCCTACCGTCGTCTGGTACGTCGTTGGCATCCTGACTTGTACCCCCATGATTCAGTTCTAAAAACAAACGCTGAAGAGAATATCAAAAAAATTAATATCGCCTATGAAAAGCTTCTGGAATACAAAGATCAACAGTGTCAAGCAATTTCGGATTCAACAACATCTTCTTCTGGTGATCTTAGTGTTCAGACTCGCGCTACTGGTGCAGTAGAGTTTTATAGTGACAAGCATCATGTTTGGTTGAGTAGCAGCGATGATGGTACCCTACGACTCTGGGAATTGCCCAACCCCGTGGAGAGCACCTTTTGGGTATCATATATCCTCGAAACAGGAAACACGCTTAGCGGGCGTGAGCATGGATCAAGACATTCCTATTGCAGAACGCTTACAAGCAGACTCTGCGGTTAGGCTTCAGAAACAACCCTTGTATAAACCGTGGGCGATCGCAAGCATTGTACAAATAGCCGAAGCAGTTTTTGTTCACTCTTTCAGTTTTGCTTCAAGGGTACGCACGCGCTTCAGGAGGTCGGGTAACTGTTTGAGTGCAGCAGAAACTCGTAAATAAAGACGTTGTTCCATGGCAGGAATGCCCCCCATGCGGGCGTTCGCTGGTACAGAGCCACTGATGCCTGATTTGGCAGAGACGATGGCGCGATCGCCAATGGTGAGGTGCCCCGCTACCCCCACTTGCCCCGCTAAAATCACCTGATCACCAATATGCGTGGATCCAGCCAGTCCTACTTGGGCGCAGAGAATCGTATTTTTACCAATGGTGCAGTTGTGTGCCACCATGGTCAGGTTATCAATTTTACTGCCTGCTCCTACGGTGGTGGCACCGAGAGTCGCTCGATCAATGGTGGTACTGGCGCCAATCTCGACATCATCCTCCACGGTGACTGTCCCCACTTGGGGAATTTTATAGTGCCGCCCATCCGGCAGAGGTACATAGCCAAAGCCATCTCCCCCCAAAACCACACCATTTTGCAAGATGACGCGATCGCCCAGTTGCACGCCTTCACGCAGGGCACAATGACTGTGGATTAAGCACTCAGCCCCCACAACCACGTTGTCATACAGGGTACAGTGACTATGAATGACCGTGCGATCGCCAATACGAACGCGATCGCCAATGACTGTATAAGGGCCAATGGTGACCTCTGCCCCCAGCTCCACGTCTGCCCCCAGAATAGCGGTGGGATGAATCTTGCCCAAGGGTTGGGGTTGGGGATAAAACAACTCAATACACTTGGCAAAGGCAAGATAGGGATGAGGCACCCGTAACAATGGACAGGCCGCCGCCCCTTGGAAATCAACCCCCACAAACACAGCAGCGGCAGATGTCGTTTGCAATAGCGGTGTGTACTTCGGATTCGCCAAAAATGACACATCGGTTGCTGTTGCGGCTTCAAGGGGGGCGACCCCCAACACTGGGCGATCGCTAAGCTCAACTGCATCTAGGGAGGCACCAAACCGTTCCGCCAGTTCACCAAGCCGCATACTTGTCTCCACATCTGCCGTTGTTGCTCAGTCTAGCAGGTCTGTAGTGCTCAAACAGCGTACATGTGACCGACCACCACTGGCGATACCCTGCCACTAGTTGAATAAACTGTTCATCTTGGACACTTTCTTCAGGAAGAGAATGCTATTCATTGAGTGGCAACTTTGTCAATGTGTTTGTTATATTTTTTAACATGCACATACCATGTTTAATGGAGTAAGGAGTTACGTCCTATGGAACAACGATTCCCAGAGCTGAACGTTGATCTCAGCTTCGAGCAGGAGTTCCAAATGCGAGTGATGGAGGAGCAGGTCGGTGCCATGAGTCTTCAGCAAACCCGTGAGCTACTGCTGCAAGCCTCGCGGCTGCTAATGATGAAAGATAACGTCATTCGCTCCCTTGTCAAACGCGCTGCCTAGGCTACAGGATGTGGGGCTGACCTCCTGCTTCACCTTGCTTCGTTGCCAGAATCAAGTAGGGGCTGTGGGGCTGAACCACCATTTCCTGAGCGGCTATATGATCGAATAGGTACTAGTAGGTACTAACATCTGGCTAATATCTGGCGAATCACGCCTTTTACTCTCTTAAGAAGATTATTCGTTACTTATTTGTGCTATTGAGTATTTGACTGGCACTAGTTTTTGGAACCTAGAGCTGGGGTTATTGGTATCAAGCAAAAATCGATACCATAGAAAAACTGGGGCTGTAGCTCAGCAGGATAGAGCGAGCGCCTCCTAAGCGCTAGGCCGTGCGTTCAAATCGCACCAGTCCCGTTCCTCACCTGTGGTACTTCACTGGGACGTATGGCAAAGCTGATCATCTTGTCCAGCGTTGGCTTAGGGATGCGTCCCAAAGAAAGCATTTAATTTGAGGGGTGGCCTAATAGGCACCTTCACCAAACAGCACAATGCGCACGGTTTCCACCAAGATTTCAAGATCAAGGTTCAGTGACCAGTTGTCGATGTAGTACAGGTCGAGGCGGGCAGCCTCATCAAAGTGACCAATGTGAGAGCGCCCAGAAATTTGCCACAGCCCAGTAATACCGGGTTTGACTTCTCCCCTCCTTGAAAGAGAGGGGATTCCCAACGGATGCTGCGCAACGGGCTGAAGCCGCGTTGCTTCGCTTTTCCCTTGAGCTGTCACCCACAACTTAATGCGGGTGGGGGCAGTCAAAGACCCCCTACTCACCTCAAGCATTTCTGCTATTGGGACTACGTTTATGTTTTGGTTCGTGGTTTCGCGCTTTTCAACACTAGCCAATTCGATACGCTCAACATCCTGCCATTGCTTGCAGTGGTTTAGGCTTGCCGCCAAAGCGGTAGTGACTTACTTGCCGGGATTTCTCCGTACTAGGATGTTTCTTCGCGTAGTTGATACGCCTACTTTCCACGTCTCTAGTTTAACACATAGAGAGGGCTAAAGCCCCCTGAGTTGGCTGTATCCCCTCGCTAAAGCGGAGGGGTTTTAGCCCGCCCACATCACTACTATAAGCCTCAACCGCTTGCTGGGCTGTTTTGAGATCAACCCCTAGCTGCTCTCGGGTAAGTTTGATGGCATCGATGAGCCGTCCCTCTTCCGCTGCCTGCATCGCCGCGACTGGGATGGTAATTGTGGGGTCTTGGTTCGGTGAGTTAGATTTTTCCATGGTTGGCTAAGGCGTGCAGACGATGCTCAAGGATAGCTGATTGTTGCTGGGCAGCGGCGAGCTGCTGTTGGGCGGCAGTCACCACCTCGGGTTGCGCTTTATTCAGAAATTTAGGATTGTTAAGCCGAGCACTGAGGGATTCGATCTCTCGCTGGAGGCGATCGCGATCCTTGGTGAGTTTTGTAACGAGTGCCTCCAGATCGACCACGCCAGCTAGGGGAATCAGAATTTCACTGCTGCCCACCACGCCGCTAAAAACTTGAGCCGGGGCTTGGACGCCTGGGGCAATGGTGAGGGTCTCGAGGCGTGCTAGATGGCAAATATCTGCTGCGCTCGTCGTCAGTATGGCAGCATCATCGGCACTGGCATCAATAAGCGCCGTAATCATTAATCCGGGCTTAATCCCCGCTTCAGCCCGCAGATTACGAATGGTACGGATTGTCTCCAGCACCAGCGCAAATTGAGTTTCCAGGTCTCCATTGATGTGGGCGGGGTCGGCAAGGGGATAGGTTTGCTGCGCTAACAACTGAGAGTCATCAACTTGGTGGAGGGTATGCCAAATCTCTTCGGTAATGTGGGGCATAAAGGGGTGCAACAAGCGCAGGATACCATCGAGCACCGTGGCTAAAACCTGCTGAGCAGTGCGCTTGGCCTGGGGATCAGTTCCCTGCAAGCGAGGCTTGACCAGTTCAATATACCAGTCGCAGAAATCCCCCCAAATGAACTCGTAGAGCCCTTTAGCGGCTTCGCCTAGGCCGTAGGTGTCAATTCGGTGCGTGGTCGCCTGAATACAGGTGTGATAACGGCTTAAGATCCAGCGATCGCCTTGGGTTAGGGCAGCAGGTGTTGGGGTTCCTAACTGGGCGGGGGACTGCCCCTCCAAGTTCATCAAGACAAAGCGGGACGCATTCCACAGCTTGTTGGCAAAGTTACGCGCGGCTTCGACGGTGGCCGACTCATCGGTTTTGCGGTTGTACTCTAGGCGAATATCTTGACCTGCTCCCACCACTTCCTTGACAAGGCTATAGCGCAGGGCATCGGTGCCGTACTTCTCAATCAGGATAAGGGGATTAATGCCATTGTTGGCAGATTTAGACATTTTTTTGTTGTTTTCATCCCGCACCAAGCCGTGAATATACACGTCTCTGAAGGGAATGGCACCTGTAAAGTACTGCCCCATCATTGTCATGCGGGCAACCCAGAAGAAGATGATGTCAAACCCTGTCACTAAGGTGGCATTGGGGTAGTAGCAGCGATAGTCAGGCGTATCCTCGGGCCAACCTAGGGTGGAAAATGGCCATAGCCCCGACGAGAACCACGTATCCAAGACATCCTCATCCTGTTGCAGTTGGATAGCCTCACCAAACTGCGCCACTGCTTTTGAGCGCGCCTCAGCCTCGTCCATAGCTACCACAAAGGGGGTGTCGTCGCGCACCTCGCCGTTGGTTTCACTAATGACATACCACGCAGGAATCTGATGCCCCCACCAGAGTTGCCGTGAAATACACCAGTCCCGTAGGTTCACAAGCCAGTCCCGATAGACTTTGGCCCATCGCTCCGGAATAAACCGTGGTGAATTGTCCTGATCGAGGGCGTGGAGGGTTGCGTCGGCTAGGGGGCGGATTTTTACAAACCACTGGGTGGAGAGGAGGGGTTCAATGGGCACTTTGCCGCGATCGCTGTAGGGAACAGTATGCTTATAATCCTCAACCTTCACTAAATAGCCCTCAGCTTTCAGTCGCTCGACGACTGTCTTGCGAGCCACAAAGCGATCTAACCCTGCAAACTCACCAGCATTCTCATTGAGGGTGCCATCCTTGTGCATGAGGTTAATCATTGGCAACTGATGGCGTTGTCCCATGATAAAATCGTTGGGGTCATGGGCAGGGGTCACCTTGACGCACCCCGTGCCAAAGGCAGGATCAACCAGCGAATCCGCAATAATTGGAATGTCGCGGTTCATGAGCGGCAGGCGCAGGGTTTTGCCGATTAAATGGCGATAGCGATCGTCGTCCGGATGGACGGCTACGGCGGTATCCCCCAGCATGGTTTCTGGGCGGGTTGTGGCCACTTCTAAATAGCCTGACTCGTCAGAGAGGGGGTAGCGTAAATGCCATAGGTGCCCCTGCACCTCGCGGTTTTCCACTTCCAGATCCGAGACAGCGGATTGACTGGCGGGGSACCAGTTCACTAGGTACTTGCCGCGGTAGATAAGCCCCGCCTCGTAAAGCCGGTTAAAGGCCGTTAAAACCGCACGGGATAAGCCCTCGTCCATCGTAAACCGTTCCCGCGACCAGTCCACCGACAGCCCTAGGCGCCGTAGTTGAGAAACAATTGTATTGCCGGAGGTGGTCTTCCACTCCCATGCTTTCTTTAGGTATGCATCCCGACCAATGGCAAAGCGGGTTGTCCCCTCTGCCTGTAGCTGCTGATCTAAAATCGCACTGACGGCAATGCTGGCGTGATCGGTACCCGGCAGCCACAGGACATTGTCGCCACGCATCCGGTGGTAGCGAACCAGAACGTCGATGAGCGCGTGTTCAAAGGCGTGCCCCATGTGCAGGCTGCCCGTAACGTTCGGGGGCGGAATTACAATACAGTAGGGGGTACCGCTGTGCTGTGGATCAGCATGGAAAGCGCCGCTGCTTTCCCATTGTTGCTGCCACTTGGCTTCAGTCTGACGTGGATCGTACTGACTCGGGAGCGTAATCGCGTTTGTCATGGCTTAGGGTACAACTCAACGGGCAATGGCTTAAGCCATCACCATACCACCATCAACATTAAAGACCTGACCGGTGACGTAGGAGGCGGCTGGATCAAGGGCTAAAAACCGCACCATGCCCGCAACCTCTTCGGGGTTACCGTAACGACCAAGGGGAATAAATTTAAGAATTTCATCAGCTTTCAGCCCTGCGGTCATGTCTGTGGCAATAAAGCCGGGGGCAACAGCATTGACGGTAATACCCCGACTGGCCAGTTCTTTAGCAACGGTTTTGGTGAAGCCAATCMCCCCTGCTTTGGCGGCACTGTAGTTCGCTTGGCCGGGGTTGCCCATTTGCCCTGCCACTGAAGCAATATTAATGATTCGCCCCCGTTTTTGTTTGAGCATTAGTTTACTCACCGCCCGGGTGCACAAAAATACGCCCGTCAGGTTTAGGTTAATCACGGCTTGCCAGTCCTCAAGGCTCATCCGCAGCAGCAGGGTATCGCGGGTAATGCCTGCATTGTTAACAAGCACATCGATGCGGCCATAGGTGTCTAGGGTTTTGGCGACAAGGGTTTCAACCTCTTCAGCCACAGAGACATCCGCAGCGATCGCCGTTGCCTGTCCCCCTTGGCCTTGAATGGTGTGCACGACCTCCATCGCCGCCTCTGCTGATCGCGCATAATTAACAACGACGGCTGCTCCTTGGCCAGCTAACTCAAGGGCGATCGCCCGACCAATCCCACGGGATGCACCAGTAACAATGGCAACTGCTGTTTCACTCAACCCTATATTCTCCTAATGACCAGATGAGACATCACTCATCATTCGTTCGCTATTAGTTCGCTTCACCGCTCATCATACCATCATGATATGCCCTACACCTTAGGGGCATCGCGGCAGTACACGTCCTTTAGCCAGCGTTCGACCACATCCCCATAGGCCTTAAGGCTATACTCTTGCTCCGCTTGTTGGCGGCACGCTGAGCGACGAATCTGCTCAATTTGACCAAGGGCACTAATAAGGTCGGGCACTGAATCGGGGGTCACTAAAAAGCCCGTTTGCCCATGGCGGACAATTTCACTGGGCCCCCCGCGATCGTAGGCAATGACGGGCACGCCGCAGGCTAAACTTTCAATGACCACATTGCCAAAGGCTTCGACCCAGCGGGAGGTGAGCAGCAAGGYTTTACACCGCCGTAGGTGTGCCTGCATCTGTTGGGTGGGCAAAAACCCAAGGTATTCAATGGGGGCATCGGGATATTGAGCCTGAATTCGCTGCCAATAGTCAACATCCTGCATCTGTCCCATAATTTTTAGGGGAGTGCGGGTCACATTTGCCGCTGCCACGGCATCTTCTAACCCCTTTTCGGGGGCAATGCGCCCCAGCCAGCACAGGACATCGTCGGGGTCGGCGCAAAATTCGTAGAGGCTTAAGTCTAGGCCACTGCCTAAGCATACACAGCGATCGCCAAAGGGAAAGGTCGCTGCTTGGGTGCGCGTATAGACCCCAATACTGCCGGGATACTGGTCAATCACAGTGGCGATCGCCTGATCCATCACCTCAGAAATCGAAGCCATACTCACCAAGTGTGCCACCGGTCGAGATAACCATGGAGTCAGATAAAAGGGTAGCCAATCGTAGGCAAAATTAACGATGAGATCGTACCCCTGCTGTAGCTGCCGCACCCGTGCCCACAGATTAGCTAGGACACTATTGCTGGGCATGACAATCGGCTGGTCTCGGCGTTGATGCTGGGCAGGCACCTGTAGGGCACCGGGAATCTCCTCAATGGCAGCGGGTACTGGCAGGCGCGATCCACAGGGAGCAAGAATCTGAATCTCGTAGCCGCGGGGTTGCAAAGCCAAGACCATATTGAGGAGGGTGAGTTCAACCCCACCCCCTTGACCGGTACCCAACGGCCCGACAGAGGTCGATGCAAACAGGAGCTTCAGAAATCCCCCTCGCCTTAACGCAGTGCCTCAGCACCGGCGACCACTTCGAGAATCTCTTGGGTAATGGCCGCTTGGCGAGCTTTGTTGTAGGACAGGGTCAGTGTACCAATGAGGGTTTGGGCGTTGTCGCTGGCGTTATTCATGGCCGTCATCCGCGCGGCTAGCTCTGAGGCAGCGGCTTCTTGCAGTGCCCGCAGCAATTGGTTGCTCAGGTAGAGGGGCAAGAGCGCATCTAAGATCTGTACGGGATCCTGCTCAAAAATCATGTCTGGGGGCAGTGCTGGCAGGTTTGAAGTGACCTTCTCGCGGTTCACCTCCAGATGGGAGGCCCGGGTGGTCAGACGGAAAATTTCATCATCGGCTGCCTCTAGTCCTTGCGGATCAAGGGGGAGCAGCGTTTGCACCACCGGCTTCGAGCTAATCAATGAGACAAACTTGGTGTAGATCAGCTCCACCCGATCCACGGTTTCTGACAAAAAGAGGGAGAGCAACTCATTGGCAATTTGGCCTGCTTCGCTGGCAGAGGGGATTTGCTCGAGGCCAGAATAAACCGCATCGATGGGATAGTCACGGCGCTGGAAGTACTGAGCCGCCTTGCGACCCACGATCACTAGGGTATATTTAATTCCCTCTGCCTCTAGTTCTTCGGTGCGCTCCTTGGCGCGACGAATCACGTTGGTGTTGTAACCGCCACAGAGGCCGCGATCGCCGGTAACAACTAACAAGGCCACAGTCTTTACAGGACGTTTTGCCAGTAGGGGTAAGTTGGCATCTTCAAAGCGTAGCCGCGTTTGTAGCCCGTAGAGCACTTGAGCTAGGCGATCGGCAAAGGGACGACTCGCCATCACCTGCTCTTGGGCACGGCGCACTTTTGCTGCCGCCACGAGGCGCATGGCTTCGGTAATTTTGCGGGTATCTTTGATGGTTTTGATGCGATCGCGAATAGCTTTGAGATTGGGCACGGTAATCTATACTCCTAAGCAAAGCGTCCCTGCCCTAAGATTTTAGCCTAGAGGGGGATCGCCGCGATCGCCTAGGTGGGGGTTTCCGTCGGGGCTATCTCAGGTGAGCGTCCCCGCGCTAACACTGTGAGAATCGGGACAGCCAAGGCAGCTAAGGGAGGAACAACCCGCCCCACCGGCTGCGGTAAGGTTAAGCTCACACTCAGGGCGGAAATAACTGTTGCTGCAATCCCCGTTAGCCAAAGTGCATACCCCTGTCGGCGCAACTGCCGTTTTAGATGGCGGTTTTCCTGAGCGGCAAGGGTTAATTCTGTGGGTACAACTGTTGAGACTTGAGCGCGCAAGGCCTCATTGTCGTGGCGCAGTGCATCGGCCTCTAGCTTTATCTGCTCTAGTTCTGCGTTGAGGGTATTGCGCTCTGTTTCCACTTGGGTCAGTTGCCGCGTCAACTGTGCTAATTGCTGCGCCAGACCAATATCGTGGGGTTCGCTGAGGAGCGCCGTTTCTTCTAGGGAGTCTGGGGGGGCGGCGGCTAAGGCGTCCTGTAGTTGCTGCTCTAGTGCAGCCTTTTCGGTTTGCAGTGAGGTGAGTTGGGCGTTGAGTTCTGCTAGAGTCGTCGCTTGGTCTTGCAGCGTTAGCAGTTGCTGCTGTAGCTCTTCTTGCTGCGTGATGGCTTGGGCAAGCTCCTGTTCCAAGTTTTGGCGCATTCCCTCAAGAGCAGTTTTTTCAGCCGTTAACCGCGCAACTTGTTCTTTTAATAGATCGCTTGCGTGTGTAGCTTGCTGACTGGCCAATTGCTCTTGCAGGCGCTGAACCTCTGCGGTAGCCCTTTGATAATTCGCTCGTAGGTCACTGAGTTCGCGGTTGAGGTGATCTCGCTCGGTTTGGAGAGTCGTTAGTTCAGTGGTCAGTTGGCTAATTTGCTCTTGCAGGTCAGCATTTTGGGCGATCGCCCGCTGCTCTGCTGAACTGGTCAGCGATTCTAATTCAGCAGCGAGGGAGCTTAAATCAACCTCCTCAGGTTGACTCGCAGTGCGTGCCAGTTCCCCCAAATCCGTAATAATGGTTTCTAACAAATCATCGGGTGGGTTGCTAGGATTTTCGGGACTTGGCATAGTCTGTCACCTCAGTTGATAAGGCGCTAAGAATTCTTCCAATTATAGCTATAGCGATCGCCGATACTATTCTCTAGGCTAGAAGCAGCAAACTGTCTGAAAAGAAATTTTTTGGCTCGGGATCCTCACCATTCTTGGAGTTACTTAAATTGTATGAGTCAATCAGCATACCTGATTCAATTATCAGACTTGCACTTATTTTCAAACAGCAGTGGCACACTGCTAGGGTTACGCACCGCGGATTCCTTGGCCGCTATTTTAGACACGCTCCAACACCAGTTCCCCCCACCGGATGCATTGTTATTAACCGGCGACTTGGCGCAAGAGCCGTGCACCCAAACCTACACAAACCTTGCCAACGCCTTGAAGACCTTCCCCTGCCCGGTCTATTGGCTTCCCGGGAACCATGATGATCCCGCCGCCATGATCCCTGCCCTTGCGCAACCGCCCCTCAGGGGCGATCGCCTCATGTCCCTTGGGGCGTGGCAAGGCATTCTGCTGAATTCTCAAGTTGAGGGTCAGGTTCACGGTGCCTTAAGTGAGACGACGCTACACTGGCTGGATGACCAGTTAAGCAACTGCAGCGATCGCCCCACCTTCATTGCCCTGCACCACCCTCCCTTTCGCACGGGTGCACCATGGCTAGACAGTAGCCGCCTGCAAAACCCAGAGGCACTCTTTGGCATCCTAGACCGTCATCCTCAGGTCAAGCTAGTGCTGTTTGGTCATATTCACCAGTCCTTTATGGCCGAGCGCCAAGGAGTGACCTACCTCGGGTGCCCCTCCACCTGTATTCAGTTTTTACCCCGTGCGGCTAAATTTACTCTTGAACCCATCGGGCCTGGGTTTCGTCAACTTTGGCTAGAGGCCGATGGCACCGTTAGAACCCAAATCCAGCGCGTGACCATTCCACTCACCTTGGATTTTACTTCTGAGGGCTACTAAAAACTAGGCGACAATCGCCTTTGTAGGCTATACCTAATTACAAGCAGGTTAGGAGTGTTGGGTCATGAACCTAAGTCGGAGCACCGATGAGATCAAATTGGTACCGGAGATGACCACTGGTCGCATCCCCTATACTCCTCGCAACCATCGCCGTATTCTCTGTGTATTCCCTCGCTACAGCCGTTCCTTTGGCACCTTTCACCACGCCTACCCGCTCATGGGCACCGTCCGTGCCTTTATGCCGCCCCAAGGGATTCTGCTGGTGGCTGCCTACTTGCCAGAGTCGTGGGAAGTGCGCCTCATTGATGAGAATGTGGCTCCGGCCAAAGAGGCTGATTACGCTTGGGCAGACGTTGTCATCACTAGCGGGATGCACATTCAACGCGCCCAAATTAACGAAATTAATGAAATTGCCCACCGCCACGGTAAACTCACGGCACTCGGAGGACCATCGGTGTCTAGCTGTCCTGAGTACTACCCCGATGTTGATATTTTGCATTTGGGGGAGTTAGGCGATGCCACCGACAAAATGATTGCCTACTTTGACGAGTATGGCTCTCAGCGACCACCGCAGCAACTGATCTTTGAAACCACTGCTCGCCTTCCCCTCAGTGAGTTTCCCATACCTGCTTATCAGCATGTGCGGATGGCAAACTATTTTCTTGGCAGTGTGCAGTTTTCCAGTGGCTGCCCCTTTCGTTGTGAGTTCTGCGACATTCCCGAACTCTATGGCCGTAATCCGCGCCTCAAAACGCCCCAGCAAATTCTCAAAGAATTGGATACCATGCTGGCGTCGGGGAATCCGGGAGCCGTTTATTTCGTAGATGATAACTTCATTGGCAATCGCCGCGCGGTAACTGAGTTATTACCCCACCTCATTGACTGGCAAAAAGCCAATGGCTATCCGTTGCAATTTGCCTGTGAAGCCACCCTCAATATTGCCCAAAGTCCCAAACTACTGGAGATGATGCGGGAGGCGTACTTCTGCACAGTGTTCTGTGGCATTGAAACGCCGGAGCCAGAGGCGCTGCACGCCATCCACAAAGACCAAAACCTGAGTATGCCGATTTTACAGGCGGTGCAAACCCTGAATAGCTATGGCATGGAAGTCGTCTCAGGGATCATTATTGGGTTTGATACCGATACCCCTGAAACGGGCGATCGCATCCTTGACTTCATTCGTGCCTCCCACATTCCCACCCTCACCATTAACCTGCTCCACGCCCTACCGCGAACCCCCCTGTGGCGCCGACTGGAAGCTGAAGGCCGCCTCAACCATGACGAAAATCGCGAATCTAATGTCGAATTCCTGATGCCCTACGAAGAAGTAGTAGAGATGTGGCGGCGCACCATTACCACCGCCTACGAACCAAAATTTCTCTACGAACGGTTTGCCTATCAGATGGAGCACACCTATCCCAACCGCATTGCCGTCCCCAATAGCCGAGCACGGCTAAGTCGCGAAAATATTCTCCGGGGTCTGCGGATTATGAAAAATATCCTCTGGCAGGTGGGTCTTCGCAGTAGTTATCGAGACACCTTTTGGCAACTGGCTTGGCCTGCCCTGAAGAAGGCGCAAATTGAACAACTCATCCACGTTGGTGTGGTAGGACATCACTTGATTAATTTCGCCCAAGAATGCGCCCGAGGTGATGAGGCAGCGTCGTTCTATTCCCAGCGGCTACGCAAAACAGCAACAGCAGCCGCCCCCCTACAAACGGCTGGACTATCGGTAAAACTCCGCTAATTACTGCTTAGTTATATAATGAACTATATGGGTTTACGGCATTGCTGAATAGACGTATGATTTTCGGGTTTGAGTCTTTTGCCGCCCTCACCCTAGCCCTCTCCCAACGGAGAGGGAACAAGACTCTTAGCTCCCTTCTCCTTGGGGAGACGGGTTGGGGATGAGGGAATTCATAGCCACATTCAGCAACACCGATTTAGCAATAGTGCTGCACGACATGAAATGATTGAATCTCCCTCTTCTGAATTATTGATGCACGTGGCAGACTACTTCAAGGTGCTGGCGGAGCCAAGTCGCCTGCAAGTGTTGTGCGCCCTAAAACAGGGACGACGCAATGTCTCAGAAATTATTCAGCATACTGGCTTAGGCCAAGCCAATGTGTCTAAGCATTTGAAAACCTTGGCTCAAGCAGGCTTGGTGCGTCGCCACCCCCAAGGGGTTACTGTCTATTACGAAATTGCAGATCCAACTATTTTTCCCTTGTGTGATCTGGTCTGCCAACGCTTAAGGCAGCGACTTGAGGAGCAATCCCAAGCCGTCAGCCAGTGGGCGAATAACTTTTCCTAAAAAAATCGGGTCTATCGGACTTGGTATGCTAATGTAACATGCTATACGAAATCTGAGATATGCAGCTACTTCTAACTGATCTACTCAACCTACCTGGAATTGAGGTTGAAGATTATACCGATGTTGCGGGAGAATTGATTCTTATAGTGGAAGCAAAGACAACCGAGGCGATTTGCCCACGTTGCCAACAAAAAAGTTGTCATTTACACCAGAATCATTGGTATCTAGTGCGAGATTTAAGCATCAGTGGACGAACCGTATTTCTTAAGATCAATCGTCGCCAGTTTAAGTATCGAACTTGTGGTAAGCCATTCAGTGAAACGCTCGATTTCATCGGCAATCGTCGCAAGCAAACGGATCGATTTGCTCAGTCAATCGTGCAACAGGTTTTGCACAGCGACATTCATAATGTTGCAATTTCAAATGGTCTCACTGATGAAGAAGTATGGTCAATGGTACAGTATGTCAGTAAAAAAAACTCCACGTCGATGTGAGTTCATTAAAACGATTAGGTATAGATGAGATTTCCTTAGGTAAAGGACAAGGAGATTACATAGTTGTTTTGGTCGATTTAGAGCGGCGAATTCCCCTTGCCTTTGCCCCTTCTCGCAAGCAGGAAGATGTGAGGCAAGTGCTTGAGGCATGGGGAGCAGCAGTACTCAATCAAATTATTGAGGTGAGCATTGACCTGTCTGGAAACCATAAAAGTTTGGTTCATAAACTCCTACCTAATGCTACAGTGGTTGCTGACCGATTTCATGTTATGAAGATTGTGAATCAGGAATTGGATAAGGCTCGACAAAGTATTTGTAAAGCGAATGAGCAGACGGTAAATGAAGTCCAGAAAGCCCAGATTGCAGCCGCGCTCAAACAAAGTAAATATGCGTTACTGAAGCCGGAGGAAAATCTAACTCAGAAGCAAAAAGCAAAACTGGAAGAAATTCGAGAAGTAGTGCCAAGTCTGGCTCGAATGCATCAGGAGAAGCAATCGTTTAGAGCCATCTTTGAGCAAGCAAAAGATTGGAAAGATGGAACCTTTCAATTGCTCGATTGGTTAGCTCAAGCTCAGGATTCTTTTCAAGAGAGCGTAAGAACAATTTGTCGGTGGTTTGGTGAAGTCACCGCCTATTTTGATAATCACACAAATAGTGATGTTGTTGAAGGTATTAACAATAAATTGAAGCTGATCAAGCGGTCAGGTTATGGGTTCAGGAACTTTGACAATTTTCAGTTACGTTGCTTAATTTGCTGGCATTTAGCTATTGATTAAGCATAACTCGGACGATAGAGCCACCTGGCCATGAAACCTCAATACCCATCCGCAACTAGCCTGAGTATAACCCCAGATTAACGCCACAGCGAAGCCTGACCCTTTGGCTTGAGGGGTTTGTGCTGAATGCATCGATTGTTAACAATTTCAGCGCTAAATCTGGAGCATCAACGTTTTATAGCGATT
Organism: Synechococcus sp. PCC 6717; assembly: GCF_022698185.1. Classification (NCBI taxonomy): domain Bacteria; kingdom Bacillati; phylum Cyanobacteriota; class Cyanophyceae; order Synechococcales; family Synechococcaceae; genus Synechococcus; species Synechococcus sp. PCC 6717. The sequence goes on from NZ_JAKLTV010000001.1 coordinate 299,877, forward strand.
TGGCAATTTTGAACTACCCGTCATACCCCAAACCCAAAAGGGTACTTGCCATTGTGGTCGTGGATTCAAGCACCTACTGCAACATGTTGCAGATCCCTTACCCTGAGTGTAGGATCAAACCCAAAAACTAAGCTGTTAGCGTGACCAACAGCAGGATGATATCTCGATGGCCAATTGCCCTCAAATTGTTGGAATTGTCAAAGGTCCGGGGGAGTCCGGCAACGAATACGTGTTTATTACGGCAGATGCTCGTCCGGTGCGCATCGGTGAATTCGTTTTTTACAGTATTGACGATGGCAATGCAGCCGTGCCTGTGGTGCGGCAAGTCCTAGGCAAAATTAGTACCTGTTGCCTCATTGAGCATTTACCGGATCGGATGTTTGCTGACTACGAGCTTGACCCTGGGGCGATCGCCGCCTTAATTGGCTTTACCTGCGAACCCGCCGAACTCTACGAAATCACCGTAGAAGTGATGGGCTACTTTGACCCAATTTTGGGCTTTAGTAACCTGCGCCGCCTCCCTCCCCCGGGGGCAAAGGTCTATCGTGCTGAGGATGAATGGCTCCAGCAGGTGCTCAACAAAAAACCCATGCATGCCCCTGGATCGGCTCATATCGGCTCGCTGCTGCTGCGGGATGAAGGCGCGGTGCCCATCAGCTTGGATGTTAAGGAACTGGTGAGCACTCACATGGCTATTTTGGCAGGCACAGGGTCTGGTAAATCCTACACCGCAGGCGTACTCCTTGAAGAGTTACTCCTGCCGAAAAATCGGGCGGCAGTGCTCATTTTTGACCCCCACGGTGAATACCATACCCTCAGCGCTATTCAGGGGCACTCAGCATTTCGGGGGGAGGATGGCTACCAGCCCAAGGTAGAAATTATTACCCCAGAAAACATTAAAATTCGTGTCTCCTCCCTCGAGTTTTACGATATTTTGACCCTGCTGCCCCAGATGAGCGATCGCCAGCAAGCTATCCTTAGACGCGCCTACGATGAGGTGCGCAGACGCTTTACTAATGATCGGTGGGGTATCGCTGACTTAATTGAGGCAGTCTATAGCGTAGATCGCAGCGTTGATGAGGACGGGAACACCCAGCAAGGCTCCTCCGCGCCAGCACTGGCATGGAAACTAGAGAAAATGGAGCGCTCTGACTATTTCCATGCCTACGAACACCTGCCACCGCAACGCCTTTTTGTGCCGGGGCAAATTACGGTTCTGCAGATGAATGAAATTCCCCTCGAAGAGCAACAGGTGATTGCCACTGCTATTCTGCGGCAAACCAACCATGCCCGCATCAATACCCACAAAGGGCGCTCGTCCAAAGGCGATGAGCAATACCTGCCGTACCCTGTATTCATCCTGATCGAAGAAGCCCATCGCTTTGCTCCTGCCCATGAGCCTTCGCAGTGCAAACAGGTACTGCGCACTATCCTGAGTGAAGGCCGTAAGTTTGGGGTTGGGGTTGGGCTCATTACCCAGCGTCCGGGCAAGTTGGATAGCGATGTTCTCTCGCAGTGCATGAGCCAATTTATTTTGCGAATTATTAACCCCGTGGATCAAGAGAGCCTGAAGCATGGCGTTGAAGCCGCAGGCAGAGACCTCCTCAAGGAGTTACCCGCCCTCAGCAAAGGACAAGTGATTATTTCCGGTGCCTGCGTCAATACACCCGTGCTGTGTCGGGTGCGTCAGCGCCTCACCTGCCATGGGGGCGACACGCTTGATGCTCCAGCCCTGTGGCAGGCGTACTTTKAACCAAAAAAACAACTGGAACGCCAGTTAGAGGTTGCTCCACCAGTACCGCGCCCGAAGGCGAAAACAGTTGGCCGGCGATCAATTGAATAGGAATTGAGAATGTCCCCTGTCGTCAATTCCAAAAAAATAAGCTAGATTAGTGGTAAGTGTAATCATGGGGCTGAAACGGCTTCGACGTTCTAGTGAAAGTTAGGCTGTGATACAGGTCGAGAGTGGACTATCTCTCGTTAATCCAGAGTCCAAACCAAAAAGTAACTGCGAACAACATCGTTCCTTTCGCTCGTAAAGCTGCTGCGGTAGCCTAAGACCTCTAAAACGGTTCGAGCACTCGTTGTCTGACTCCGTTAAGGACAGCGGGTTAACCCCAACGGATGCGCTAAGCAGTTCTCTCTGGTGGCCTGTTTAGCAAAGACTCTACCAGAGCATCCTACTGTTCGGGATAAGGAACAGTTCCTGCCTGAGGGTCAGAAAGGCTAAGCCTGTGAATGAGCAGTCGGTGAGTAGCTAGGGCGGACACGGGTTCGACTCCCGTCAGCTCCATCAATATGTTTTAGCGGGTATCATCACTGATAAGTACCGTGTTGAGAAAAAAGTTACCCGTTTATGCTGGGTGATGTGAAACCACGCAGACTGAAGCCTAGTGATAAAGTCTTGAGCTTGCCTGTTGGCATGGGTCTGTTTAGCTTAAAAAATATCGAAATCCAGATGGGCTTGGTGATATATCCCCTAACCTGCACCAAAATCTGACAAGGAGACTGGTGATGTCACAGCTACTCCGAAACAGCTAGGGTGCAAAGCTGAGGGAGATAACCATGAGTGAGCCGATACCAGCATCAGAAGCCAAGCAAATCATGGATATTCTTAAAGAATTGCAAGGCGATATGAAAAGGGTTCAGTCTGAACTCCAAGCATTGACCTTAGAAGTCAGGGTGAACCAGTCCAAGAGTAATGAGCAATTTAATACGGTAAGGGCTGAAATCAAGGTAATTAATGATAAGGTTGATGGCTTACGCTCTGAACTGCGGGATGACATCAATGAGCTTCGTACTCAGCAACGTGCTACAGATGCAAGGCTATGGGCGTTTATTGTCGGACTCGTAACTCTAGTCGGTAGCGGCGTGATTAAGGTTCTCTGGTTTGACCGTGCTTAAATACTAGGCTGGCTTTTAAGGTCCATACCAGTTCCGGGGCTGGTAAATAAGATGCCATTGACAGGAATTTACCCCCAGTGATACCTCAAATATATTCGTCAAGCGCCGTACCACCACTGGCGATCGCGTCCTTCTAGGTGGATCCAGTACAGGGTGATCATCATGACGGTGTTTGTTTCTCGATGGTAAACGGCGTAGCTAGGGTGGCGCTTTGTTGCCCCATCCACCACTAATCGACGGCCAATCCGCCGCCAACTCGGTTCTTTGCTGCGCCACGCAATGCGGCAGCAGGGCCAAGGTAGCTGCTCGCGATCAAACAGGCGACAACACGGACCAATGACCTCATAGCTAAAGGAGTAGCCCGGACTGTAAAAATGATAGCCCGTTGGCCATGGTGGCAGGGGTGTTGTTGGCGCAGCAGTAATTGTGTTTAGCATAGAGGCTTTCTCTCCCCAATGTTGCTGAGTGTGGCTATGAATTGCCCTCATCCCCAACCCTTCTTCCTAAGGAGAAGCGATTATCTTAAAAGTCAAGCAAATGATGATGCTGGAACAGCCGATTGACTCCCATCTGAGTTGGACGGCTGCCAGTCCGTACCATGGTTGAGCATGGCATTGAGAATTGTTAATAGYTTATGCATACAAGCCACTAACGCTACTTTGGTAGCCTTGCCCTTCGCTAATAAGCGGTGATAGAAGACGCGAATCACTGGATTATGGCGCACCGCCACCCAAGCTGCCATGTACAACAGTTGACGCACAGCAGCACGACCACCAACGATAGCGCGTTTGCCTTGCTTCTGCCCACTATCTCGGTTGAATGGGGCAACGCCCACCAGCGTACTGATTTTTCGAGTGGACAACTGTCCCAGGTCTGGCAACAGGGCTAACAAGGTCGCGGCGACGACCTTGCCCACCCCTGGAACCGTCATCAGCCGCGTCTGTTTTGCCTGCCAGGGCTGACATGGATGGATTTGGGTGTCGATCTGCTCGTCTAGTTGCTGAATGCGGTCTTTGCGCCATGCAATGTGAGCTGCTATATCTGCTTGGGCTGTTCCGCGTAAGCCTGACAAGCGGTTTTGTTCAGCAGTCAGGAGGTCTACCAGTTGCCGCCTGCGGGTGACCAAGTCCTGAAGTTCTGCGTCCGCTTCGCTGGCCAATGGCCGAGTCGGCGGTTTCATCGCTTCGCCAAACCAAGCTAAAATCGCGGCATCGACCGGATCGGTTTTAGCCAGTTGATTGGCAGCTTTGGCAACGTTTCGCGCTTGCCGAGCATTAATCACGACCACGGGATAGGCTAGCGTGGACAGCACCAACGCCACTGACCGCTCATAGCCGCCAGTGGATTCTAGAATCACCCGAGCGACCGCCTCAGGCGGACACAGGTGAGTCAGAAGTTCGCGAATCCCACTCGCGGTGTTGCTCACGCGAAAACTCTGCTTCTGGGGGCGTAGATGTACATCTAGCCACCGCTTACACACATCAATGCCAATCCATTGTTCTTGATCCTGCATATCACTTTTGCGCCTGTCTGGGGGTAAATCAGGTGTTTACTCAGCCTTGCGTCATGCGGGTTCTACTGTCCCAACCGATGATTCGAGTTTGACCTGTTGCATCAGAGGGATGACCCTAGCTTCTCCATGATGTCTCGCATCTAAGGGGTGACGGTCTGTCTCTCTAGTTTTAAGATACAAGGGAGCTAAGAGTCTTGTTTCCTCTCCTTTGGGAGAGGGCTAGGGTGAGGGTAGCAAAAGACTCAAACCCGAAGGTCATACTTGATATTCAGCAACGCCTCTAGTGGCTAGGATCAGCGGTTATCATCGGTGCTGAGGCGACTTTGTAGATCGTCCACAGCTTCGTTAATTTGGGCGATTTTTGCCTCTAGTTCAAGCCGCATGGATTCCATGAGGGTTTCATCACTACTGTTTAGATCCCCTGCTTTTGCGCCCTTGAGGGGGACAGCATTAGTCGTGCTGATTTCAGTGAGCTTTTCTTTCAGAAGTAGGCTAATAAGGGAGCCAGCAATGCCGCCAAACAGCGCACCAGCTAGAAAACCCCAGCCAAAGCGATCGCCACGATTATCCATAGAATCAGCAAACAATGATTAGGCGTTACTTGACCTCGTGCGCCCTCAATAGAATCGCACCCGGTAATCAGTCTTCAAGCTACCACCAATCTAGCAGATTCGCACCTCAAACGGTTTCCTGCTGCCTGATGCTGACTTGCATCTGGCTGAACCAGTCAATGAGCTGCTCTATTTGCTTTTCAATGGGTTGCACCCCTAAGCCCCGGATGGTGACTTTGCCTTGGCTATAGATAAAGCGGCTGTGGAGATGGCTGGGTAATTGCTCTTGTAAGAGTTTCCATGCCGGTTCAGCCATAGGCGTTTCTAAGATCACATGCTGCTTGCCTTCAGCACGGATGCGGCTAATCCCACACTGTCGCGCCAGTTGCTTCAGTTCAACCACGCGCAGGAGTTGTTGAACGGATTTGGGTAATGCACCATAGCGATCGCTCCAGTCCGCCGCCAACTGCATTAATTCTGCCTTGGTGGTGGCCGCAGAGGCGGCTCGATAGGCGGCCATTTTTTGCTCTAAATCGGGGATATAGTCGGCAGGGATAAAGGCGGTGACGTTGAGATCAATTTGCGTATCCTCGACGGTGGGAATGTCTTGCCCGCGAATGTCGGCGATCGCCTCCTCTAGAAGCTCAACGTACAGATCAAACCCCACCGTTTCCAGCTGGCCGTGCTGCTCTGCCCCAAGGAGATTCCCTACCCCCCGAATTTCCATATCCCGCATCGCCAATTGGTAGCCTGAGCCAAGCTGCGTAAACTCCTGAATCGCTCGGAGTCGCTGCCGGGCTGCATCGGTCAGCACCTCTTGGCGGGGATAAAAGAGCCATGCATGGGCTTGAATTCCAGACCGACCTACCCGACCCCGTAGCTGGTACAACTGCGCTAAGCCAAACCGCTGGGCGTCTTCCACCAAAATAGTATTGACACGGGGGATGTCTAAGCCAGACTCAATAATGGTCGTGCACACGAGGATATCCGCCTCACCATTGCTAAAGCCAAGCATGGTGGATTCTAATTCGCCTTCTGCCATCTGGCCGTGGGCAATGAGAATCCGGGCAGAGGGCACCATTGCCTGCAGTTTGCTGCCTACCTCCTCAATCCCTTCCACTCGGGGCACCACGTAAAACACTTGGCCACCGCGATCTAGCTCTTGGCGGATGGCACTGCGTACTGTTTCGGCATCGTAGGGAGCCAGATGGGTTTGAATGGGGCGGCGGGACGGGGGCGGCGTTGTAATCAGGCTCATCTCGCGCACCCCAGATAAAGCCATATAAAGGGTACGGGGAATGGGAGTGGCGCTCAGGGTGAGTACATCCACTTGGGTTTTCAGGGCTTTAATTTTTTCTTTTTGGTTGACTCCAAACCGCTGCTCTTCATCCACAACGAGCAAGCCCAAATCTCGGAACTTCACTGCTTTCCCTAATAGTTGATGGGTGCCCACAACAACATCAAGCTCACCAGTTTTGAGCTTTTGGAGAATCTCTTGGCGTTCACTCTCACTGCGAAAGCGATTCAGCAATCCCACTTGGATGGGGTAGGGGGCAAACCGTTCTTTGAGGGTGTGGTAGTGCTGCTGGGTAAGAATGGTGGTGGGTGCCAGAACGGCTACCTGTTTACCGGCCATCACGGCTTTGAAAATAGCCCGAATCGCCACTTCGGTTTTGCCAAAGCCCACATCCCCACACACCAAGCGATCCATGGGGCGATCGCTCTCCATATCGGCTTTGACCTCTTGAATCGCCTTGAGTTGATCTGGTGTGGGCTGATAGGGAAACGAGTCTTCGAGTTCCTGCTGCCACGGAGTGTCGCCAGCGAAGGCAAACCCCCGCTGCTGTGCCCGTTGGGCGTAGAGTTGCAGTAAATCCACAGCCACTTTTTTTACGGCTTTGCGAACACGCTCTTTGGTGCGTTCCCAAGTTTTGCCGGTGAGCTTATTCAGTTGCGGTGGGGTCTCACTTTGCTTACGGAACCGCGAGAGGGTATTCAGTTGGTCAGCAGCGACACGGAGCACGCCATCGGCATACTGTAAGGCAAGATATTCGCGGGTTTCATTGTTGATGGTTAGGGTTTCGAGGCGCAGAAACTGGCCAATCCCATGCTGGCGGTGAACAACATAGTCCCCCGGTTGTAGTTTGTTAACATCCACCTGCTTCGCAGCAGCCCGACGGCGTTTGCGCACATAGCCCACGTTGATCAGGCTCTGCTGGCCAAAAAACTCGCGATCGCTGACGAGCACCGTGCGAAAGGTCGGTAGAATAAACCCCGATAGCTCTGCTAGGCCTGTGGCCTTCAGGGCAATGGGGACTCGCTGCTGTTGCAGCTTATCAATGGCCGGAAAATCTCTAGGGTTGGGAACAAACTGTGCTGGACAATCGTGCTCCTGCAGCAGGGCAACAGAACGACTCGGCTGGGCTGAGACTAACCAGACAGTGTAGCCTTTGTCACGCTCGTCCCGGAGGATACTGGCTAGCCGGCCAAACTGGTGGGGAATCGCCGGTACGGGTCGAGCCGCCACGTTCAACCCTTGCCCCTCACTGGCTAATTCGTAGAGGTCTAGGCGCGGAAACCGCTCGAGGGCTTCAGCAGTAACAGACCAGGGTTGATGAATCGGGGGGGGTGGATCGCTCAGAGTTTGCCAATAGCTCTGGCAGTGTTCCCACCAGCGATCGCTGTGGGCGGCACACAGGGGCGGTTCATCCACCGCCACTAAGGTATTGATCGGTAAGTAATCCAGTAAAGAGGCAGGCTGAGGGAAGGCAGTGCCCAAATAGCGGCGGGCATCTTCGGGAGGGGGAGCCTGACCCTTCGCCGCAAGGGCTGCCGTGATCAGGGGGGTAAAGCTAATGGGGGTGAGGGTGACCTGCGCGAGGGCATCCAGACGATCTCCCTCAGAGCGCAGTGACCGTTGGCTCACCGGATCAAATTCGCGAATGGCTTCAATTTCATCGCCAAACCATTCCAGCCGCACCGGCAGTTCGGCAGCCACAGGAAAAATATCGATGATGTCTCCACGGCGGCTCCACTGTCCTTCTGTTTCTACAAGGGAGACCCGCTCATACCCTAGGTGTGCCAAGTCGTTTGCTAGGGCAGTTAAGGATCGCTCGTCCCCGACCCGCAAGGTCAGACATGCTGCATGAAACACTGCTGGCGGTGGCAAGTGAGGTTGCAGTGCCCGTTCGGTCGTAACAATGGCCATGGTACCGGCGGGGCGATCGCTCTCCACTAGGGCTTGCATTTGCCCCCAGACCATTTCTGCTTCGAGATCAAAGGGATCGTAGGGAGAGGCTTCTGAGGTGGGATAAAACAACACGGTGTCCCATCCCATCAACTCCAGTTGTGTTGCCCAGCGCGCCCCCTCCTCAAGGGTAGAGGTCACAATACAAAGCGAGTGCTGACAGTGTTGGGCTAGTGTAGAGGTGATTAACCCTTTGACCAGCCGTGGCATCCCGGTCAGTGTTAGGGATCGCTGCTGCTGGAGCTTACTGAGTAGTTCAGCCGTCAGCGGTAGTTTCGCCCAACTGCGGCAAAGCGCAACCAAGGACATAGGCTATTGGTTCACAGATCACATTTCTTTATTATCCACGCAATACAAAAGCTGGACATTTTGCCTACTGATGAATCAGCTTCGGGGCTTCTCGGAGGTTTTCTGTGAATGACCCCTTGACTATCGATATAGGCAGCATTGGCACTCTCAGGATCAGGACCAGTGAGCAGTTCGGGTAAGCGCATCGCAGGCACCATGACACGCCCTAATTCATCCATGCTTCCCTCAGGGGTTGGGAACTCAAAACGCAGCAGCGAACCTTTGTAAAAAATCTGATGCGTGTTTTGACGGGAGGCTGGGGTGGCAACAGCGGTTTGCTCTGAAATTGCCCCCTGTAGCGGTGCTGGGCATTGCGCCTGCGCACTCATACCTGCCATGCCTAAACCGTATCCGCCTAACAGGAGTCCTGCAAAAAGCAGCAAAAAGCATTTCATGCTATCCCCCCGGTTTTGCATTGTCAGTATTTTGATGTTGATGGTTGGCGTTGGGGCGATCGCCCCCCCATAGGGCACTAACATTTCCATAATCTTGGCAACCCCTAACGTTGGAAGCGTTGGCTTACCAAGCCAAGTAGAATGAGTCTTTACTCAATAATCAAAGTCAATAATGAAAGGATCAATGATTGTGTTATTTTGTGATTAACGACAATTCTCGAAACTCTCTATATATTTATGATCCTATAAAAACAAATCAGAAATGCAAAATGTTATACATTGCAAAAGATCAGTAAATTTTTATCAACATTTGCGATTCTGTCCCGGTTCTTAACGGCAATCAACGCACAGAATAAACGTAGGAGCCTAGATCGCTTATGTCAACGTTTACAAAGACAGCATTGTGTAGCGGTGTAAGTTCCTTGAAATGGCAGCACAAGCTGTAGAGCATACCAAACAGTAAAAACTCATTTTGCGAGGTTACGATGGAACGTTATCAACCCAATGCCACCCCGCTGACTGAGGCAGATAAAGCCGAGTTACAACGGCTCAAACAAATTCTTGAGCGAGCTGTTGCGGATGGTGTCCTCACTGCGGAGGAAATGACCCAAATTAAGCGTCAAATTAATGCTGACGGTAAAGTAACCTTCGAGGAATTAGAGCTTTATCGCCAGCTGGTGCAAGAGAAAATCAATGAAGGAATTTTAGTCCGCGAAATCACCTGAACTGGGGTTGATTCAATGGACTAGTTCACACTAATGGTGCCTGCACTGGCCATGCCATTCAGGGCAAGGGGGGTGGGTGCAATAAGTAATACCTGACGCACGTGATGTCGCTTGGCAGGGGTAAGGTAGTCCTGCTGGTGCGATCGCCACAGTTGCCATTGCCGAGTTTGCTCTAGGGCAATCATTTCTGCAAGGCAGGGGGATGCCTCTCGGAGGTTGAGGCCTAATTGACGTTGGAAAAATTCATGGAGGACAACCCCATCGTGCAGGGTTCCTAAAAGTTCCTGTAGTTCGGCAAAAGCCGACACTTGGCAGGCAAAATCTTCGCCATAGACACGACTAAATAACTCCATTTGGTAGCGCACGCGCTTGGTTTGCTTACGCAGATCGTGGAGATCTTCCCCCGATTTTTGGAGGAGTGGCGCTGGGTCACTGATGGCCAAAAACGTGGGGCGATCGCCCTGCCAGTCCACCGCTACCTGCCAGCCGGGGTGTAGTAACAGATGGCACACAAGGGGCAATAAAATATCGGGAGCAATGAGAGTAATGGGCAAATTGGCAATGGGGCGATACTGGGGCTGAGCTAACCATTCGCCTAAGCCCTGTTGCAGTTTACGGTAGCGATCGCCCCGCAGCAGGTGTAGAGCTTTTTGTAGAGCCTCCTCGCGCTGCTTATCCAGCTTTTTAATTAACTTGGCCAGTTGCTGTTGCTCGCTCCGCGGTAAATGGGGGTAGTACTGCTCCTTCAGCGCCAGCATCATCACATCCAAGTCCCGCACAGGACTGAGGCTGCTTGCCACCGCGCGCACCCGCTGAATCGACACGCCCTTCGGAAACCGCACCGTTTGGCTAAACACTTCAAGGGCAGTACGGAGCCGCCGTAAGCCTACTCGCATTTGATGAATGGCTTCGGGATCGCGATCGCGCAGTACACCAGGTTCGTGCTTACTAATTTTGCGATAGTATTTTTCAACCGCTTCGTAGGCGACCTGACCTAGGGTTTCCATGTTGTCCCCCTGAATTGTCGTCTTCTCTAAGCTACACCATCGACCCTCAGCCGCTGAGCTGTAGAGATCGCGGTATGCTAGGCTAGCTTTCGATCTGAGTTTAAAGTGGAGTTTAACAACAGCTTAGCTTTTTAGCTCTCACCTTAATACTAGCTTAACTGTTTCAGAACATGGGCAACAAAAATACGACGGTAAATTGCAGTCGCGGTAGCTAACTTGGCACAAAAAAAGCCAAGGGTTTCGCCTTGGCCGGTTGAAAAAGATTGTGTTTAGCAGTTAACTGCAACTAGGAGCATTATTATCGGTCCCTTCTATAACAGTGGAGGTGGTGATGCCATCGGAGACGGTGACACAGCCGGTCACCCCTGTGCCAGCGGGATCGGTGGCAGCTGTACTAGCGCTTGCAGAGTCTCCAGCATTAGCAGTGATCGTTGGTGTGCTGTAGCCGTCGGGGGTAGAAACGCCTAATTTTAACTGGGTAACATTAGAAGCAAAAGTTGTCTTCTCAAGGCGGTAGGCTTGCTGGGCACGGTTAATGGCACCGATGGTATTTTTGGCGCTAGAGAGACGGGCTTTGGCGGCTTGGTTCAGCATGGAGGGCAGCGCAATGGCAGCCAGAATACCAATGATGATCACCACCACGAGTAGCTCGATGAGGGTGAAGCCTTCGTCGGCTTTTTTCTTGGCGAGCAGGTGCTGGAGGAATTTAGCTTTAAGCTCAGTTTTCATAACGATGCAACTCCTTGAATTCGAGTAGGGCATGACAGACTGCCTCTAGAGATCAACATACCCACGCCAAGGGGGTAAATTAACAGGGCATCCAAAAAGTTCGGCTTTTACGGTTCAGGTTCTTTCGTGTCGTTGGTTTGAGACGCTGGTTCGGCGGCAGGTGGTGAGGCTGGGCGCGGAGCCACTAAAACGGATCCGGAGTTTTGAGGGGGCTTAGCAGCGCCAAACCGTTGCCAAAAGGGCTTAGGCGGGGGTGCAGGGGTTGTGGCGGCCGCTGGGGGTTCGGGAGAGGCAGGGGGGCTGAGTTCTGGTTCTGGAGCCATGGGTTCGGCTGGCGGGCTAGGTTCCGGTTCCACATTGGGGGGGGGKGGTAATTGATCGGGAAGGCTGGGGCTGAGGCTACTTTGGAGGTTTTTGGCGGCCAGTTCCCCCCGCAGCAGCCGTGAAAGGGCGTCATTGCCCCCTGGGTGGTAGGTAACAAGGCGCGTGATGGTAGTATTGCCGATGGGCTGGCCATTGCTATCGAGTAGATCTAGGCGAACCCAGTTGTCTCCGGGTTTGAAACCTGTGAGATAGTAGGCTTGCCAACGATTGACTGTGAAGGATTGACCATTGATGGTGCAGCGAACCTGCCACGTGGGGCGATCGCTCTCAACAGGCACATTGCTGAGGTAAAAGTCTAGCAACATGGGTTCAGCGCCATAGACGCCTTGAGGTTGGTTGTAGGTCAGCAATGGAGTTGTGGGGCGATCGCCAGTGGCAGTATAGAGGTGAAAGGTACGCTCGGCATAGGCTAGGGGGCTTTTGATGCTTTCTCCCCATGGATAGACAATAAAGGCGCGCAGCAGGTGGGTGCCGGGTTGCAGGTCACTAAATTCAATGGGTTCCTTCAGGTCATACACCGAACGGCTGGGGCGATCGTCGAGCACCACTTCAACGTGGGGGCCTAGGCCAGTGCGTGGATCCTGAAAAATGTTTAGCCCCTCAACCTGAAGGGTAACGGCAATGGTTGTGGCCTCTAGGGTTTGGTTGGGCTGGGGGCTAAGAATCTGCAGGCGTGGTTCGTAGCGGTCAAACCAGCTCTTCAGATCCTCGATAGCCACTGGTGCTGCTACCTCGGCAAGCTCACTCCCTGACTTTGCCCATGCGATGTCCTCGATTCCCCAAAACAGAGCAAGGCAGAGGAAAAACACTACAGTGCACTGCACCAACCGTTGCCAACCGTTCATGCTGATCCCATCTGTTGCGGTACCACCGACCATTGTCTCAGACCGCTGTATCCTTGCCAATTAGTATGGAGGTGCTCTGGGTGAGCGGCTGTCTCACTGGATAATCCTAGGTCGGATCGCTTCCAACTCGGTTCACCCCCACAAGCGTGGGGACAACTTTCCGCCCGCCTCAGCTAGTCATTATCTATCGGGCGGTTCACCCCTACAGGCATGGGGAAAACCTTCTATTATTCCCACTATGACTGGGTTTTGGCAAGGGGATCCCTCTCTATGTCTTCAGACTCTATTTGCGGTTAGCTTGTGGGGGTTCGGGGGTAGATAAGCCCTGCACTGTCCCCCTTGCGGTCGGGCACAGGAAGATGTCATCCTGTGCAAGGCGGTGGTTTCACCCGACAATAAATTAAAAGGCATCTAGAGCTTATTTTCCCCCTCCTTGGAGTGTTGTTGTGACCTTACAGTTGCGCATTTACGTTCCGCCCCATCCCTTGATCAAGCACTGGCTTACTGTTGCACGGGATGCAAACACTCCCAATTCCCTTTTTCGAGTTGCAATGGCTGAATTAGGTCGGTGGCTCGCCTACGAAGCGGTGCGCGACTGGTTACCAACGATAGAAACGACTGTAGAGACTCCCCTTGCTGCCACCTCTGCTGTGGTGATTGACCCGCAGGTGCCAGTTGCAGTTGTGCCGATTTTACGGGCGGGGTTGGCGTTGTTGGAGGGAGCGCAGGGTGTTTTACCCACGGCAACCATTTACCATCTGGGGATTGTCCGCGATGAGTGTACCCTGATGCCCTCCTGCTATCTCAACCGCTTTCCTCAGCAATTTGCACCGCAGACACGGGTACTCATTAGTGAGCCCATGCTGGCCACCGGTGGCTCGATTATGACAGCGATGACGGAACTCACTGAGCGGGGGGTCAATCCAGCACTGGTGCGGATTATTTCAGTGGTGAGCGCCCCGCCAGCCCTGCAAAAACTCAGTGCTCACTTTCCGGCGGTACAGGTCTATGCAGCTACGATTGATGAGATGGTCAATGAGCAGGGGTTTATTGTGCCTGGGCTAGGGGATGCGGGCGATCGCGCCTTTGGCACCGCCTAAGCGCTCGCCACTATGGGTCAATGCACGAGGAATTTCAATGGTAACAGTAGTCACCGTACCCGCAACAACCGCCAATTTGGGACCGGGGTTTGACTGTTTGGGCGCTGCCTTAACCCTTACAAACACCTTTACCTTTTCCGCCAGCGATCGCCCCTGTGTTGTGATTCGGGGGGCTGAAGCAGCCGGGGTAGCCAGTAGTACAGATAACTTAGCCTATCGCGCCTATTGCCGCCTTTACGAGCACCTTGGACGCGAAGCCCCGCCTGTCTATTTAGAAATTGAGTTAGGGGTGCCCCTCGCTCGCGGGTTAGGCAGTTCAGCCACCGCCATTATTGGCGGCTTGGTGGGAGCCAATCGGCTGGCAGGGTTCCCCCTCAGCCATACTGAGGTTTTAGAGTTGGCGATCGCCCTTGAAGGTCATCCCGATAATGTAGTTCCGGCGTTGCTGGGCGGCTGTCGTTTGGCAGTCCGGGAAGAACACTCCGGCACGTGGCGTTGGTTAGACGTACCGTGGGATAGTGATGTAGTGCCTATTGTTGCCATTCCTGATTTCGAATTAGCCACCGAGACCGCCCGTCACGTCTTGCCTGCGACCTGTAGCTATACAGATGCCATTTTTAACATCAGTCATCTGGGAGCGCTGCTGCGGGGGCTAGAAACGGGTCACCGCGACTGGTTACAGGTTGCCCTGCAAGATCATCTGCACCAGCCCTACCGTCAGTGCCTCATCAAAGGGTATGCCGACCTCCATGCCGCAGCGTTGGCCGCTGGAGCCTATGGTTTGGTGATCAGTGGAGCTGGCCCCACCCTGTTGGCGCTTGGGGATCCGGTTAACGCCATGGGAATTGCCAGTACCCTTAGGGACACGTGGGCGACCCTAGGGGTGCAAGCACGGGTTGAGGTATTGGCAGTGCAGCAGGAAGGAACCACCGTACAGGATCGCTAGTCAAACCACAGGTAAATGTTGCATTTATCCGCCTGTAAACCTGCTGTGCGCAATGGCACGCTGAAAATGGGCAGCACCATCGCTGCCAGCGGTGAGCTAGATCGAGGCGATCGCGAAATGGATGCTAAAGTGCGCATGGAAAATCGGCAAATCTGCCCCTAATTGCGTACCCCAAAGGGCACATGCACAGAGGGAATATCCCCTGCTGCTGATTCAATATGGGTGAGCTGATCATCAAAGAAAATATGGGGTTTTAACTGCCGGAGAACTCGAACTTTCTCAATACCGCCCAAGAAAAAGGTTTCATCCGGCGTGACCCCCCAGCTATTCAGCGTCGTAACCACCCGCTCACTGGCGAGAATATTACGCGCCGTTACAATGGCAATTCGTAGTAAGCGGCAATAGTCGGGGTTCTGTTGCTCACGAGTCATCTCCAATTTTTGAAACGCCGCCAATTTCTTAAACAGATCACTGAGGGGGCCGGGGTTGTGCGGTACAGTTGCATGTTGAATTTCGTGGGCATGGAACTGCTCGAGATCGCCATTGCGAAACACGGTTTCTGCTTCGTCATCGGCAATCACCCCATCAAAGTCAAAGGCAATGCGTAGCTCCGCTTCTTCCTCTGTGTCCGTTACACCGGAAGGGATGACAATTCCGGCAGGGTAGCCCGCGGCGATCGCCTGGCGCACATCCTCAGCATTCGCCGAAAGAAACAGTGAGACATTAAAGGCAGGGATGTAGGGATGAGGGGACTTGCCCCCCAAAAACGCCGCACGGGTAATATTCAGGCCGTAGTGCTGGATCGAATGGAACACCCGCTGCCCAGTATCAGGGTCATTTTTCGAGAGCAGGATCACCTCCACTGGCTCTTGGTCAGGATAGGCGCGATTCAGGTTAAGAAACCGGCGAATAAAGGGGAATGCTACGCCTCGAGGCAAAACATCGTACTTTTTTTGCCGCTGAAAATGGCGATAGGCTTCTTCCCCGTGATGGCGAAACACCGCATCGGACTCAGTGAGATCAAATAACGCGCTGGAGGCAACAGCGATGACCAATTTGTTTTCAATCGCGTAGCCCATGACCCGCCTAAGAACGCAGGGAAACAAGGGGTCGCTGCAATGCCTGCATCAAGGCATCAAACTGATCCGGTGTGAGGGATTGGGCACCATCCGAGAGGGCTTTGGCGGGGTTCGGGTGCACTTCAATCATGAGGGCATCGGTATCTGCGGCTACGGCTGCCTTCGCCATGGCCGGGACAAACTCTGCCCAACCAGTGCCATGGCTCGGATCAATCATGATCGGCAGGTGGGTCAATTTCCGCAAAACGGGAATCACCGATAAATCTAGGGTATTGCGTGTATATTCCCGGTCAAAGGTGCGAATGCCTCGCTCACACAGGATCACGTTGGGGTTGCCCGCCGCCAGAATGTACTCTGCGGCCATTAACCATTCATCAATGGTGGCAGACATCCCCCGCTTGAGGAGCACGGGTTTGGGTTGCGCCCCCACCCGCTTCAGCAAAGAAAAGTTTTGCATATTGCGGGCACCAATTTGCAGGACATCGGCCACTTCGGCAATTTTATCGAGGTCTGCGGCATCCATGACTTCGGTAATAATGCCTAAGCCCGTCACCGCTTTGGCAGCGGCCAGTAAATCTAGGGCGCTCTCCCCATGGCCTTGGAAGGCGTAGGGGGAGGTACGCGGTTTATAGGCTCCCCCCCGCAGAAATTTAGCCCCTGCTGCCTTAACCCGCTGCGCCGTTTCAATGATCATGGCTTCGTTTTCCACAGAGCACGGACCCGCCACCACCACCAATGCATGGCCTTCGCCAAAAGACACAGCACCGTTTGGCGTGGGCACCACCACTTCACTGGGTTCACCGTGGCGATACTCACGGCTAGCCCGCTTGAAGGGCTGCTCTACCCGCAGCACATGCTCAATCCACGGACTGATTTCTTGAATTTGCAGGGGATCCAGTTCGGCAGTCTCCCCAACGAGGCCAATGACAACTTTGTGTTTGCCGACAATTTTTTCGGGGGTCAGTCCCCAAAGGCGCATTTCGGCACCCACCCGCTCAATTTCCTCAGAGGGGGTGCCACTTTTTAGAACGATAATCATCTGCTTGCTGATCCCCAGTAATTGGCTTAGGGTTTGATTGTATTGTGCCAAATTGATTTCGTTCTGCCTATGCTGCGTCCCTCGGATGGGTTGCGTTTTACAATTTCCCTTGCAATTGCGGCAGTCGTTATCCTGTCGCTTTGGGGGGTCATGATGGGGTCAATGTCTAAGACGGATCCGCCCCTCAATTTGACCGGGGCGATCGCCATCGATGACCCACGCGTGGAAGCAGATCTCAGCCCCGCCAGTGCCCCCCTACTCCCAAGCGATTCCCCCACTCGCTTTGTTCCTTTGCAGCCCAGTGATGGCGCTGTTTACCAGCGGTTATTTGCCCAAGTGCGGCAACAGCATCAACAGTGTGCGAGTGCGCCGCCTTGGTACAGTGTCCCTGCCCATAGCACCAACTTTGGCGATCGCTTCCGTACCGATAGCCGTGGCAACCTGCTGCAACAGGAGCCAATTATTGTGCTGCACGAGACCGTGGCCTCAGCCCAGTCAGCCCTCAACTTTTTTCAGACTCCCCACCCCCGCGATGAGGATCAGGCCAGTTACCACGAACTCATTACCCTCAATGGCTGGATATTGCACCTTGTCCCGTGGTCAAAGCGCGCCTATGGTGCTGGGAACTCCACGTTTGGCAGCGAAACCGTCCAGACGAACCCCCGCCTTGCTCCTTCAGTCAATAACTTTGCCCTGCATATTTCCCTAGAAACCCCGCCCCAAGGTCGCCACAATGGCCAGCACCACCAAGGCTACACCCCTGCCCAGTACCAAGCCCTAGGGTGGCTAATTGCGCAGACTGGCATTCCCCCAGCACGAGTGACCACCCACGCCGCCGTAGATCGATCGGGAGAGCGCATCGATCCGCGCAGTTTTTCCTTTGCCACCCTAAATCGTTACTGGCAAACCGATCGCCCCTGCTAACGCCGTACTGTCTCGGGGTAGCTAGCCACAAGCGATTAAGATAGAACAAGAAATAGCATCTGCAATAGACAGAAAGGAGGCCAGCCATGGCAACAGAGCGGCGGGTCGCACGGGTTGCGGAATTAATTAAGCGAGAAGTCAGTCAGTTGCTGATGTACGAAATCCGCGACGAGCGGGTGGGTGCTGGCATGGTGAGTGTCACCGATGTTGAAGTATCTGGCGACTTACAACACGCTAAAGTGTTTGTCAGCATTTATAGTACCGATGAAGTACGCCGCTCCACGATGGCAGGGCTGAAGGCCGCCTCTGGCTTTGTACGCCACGAACTGGGACAGCGCATTCGCCTACGGCGGACACCAGAGGTGGTGTTTATTGAAGATCGCTCCATTGAGCGGGGTAACCGGGTACTGTCGCTGCTGAACCAACTGGAGCAACAATCAAAATCAGCAGGTACCAGCGAATAGACCTTAAGGGGTTGCTGAATAGACGTATGATGTTCGGGTTTGAGTCTTTTGCCGCCCTCACCCTAGCCCTCTCCCAAAGGAGAGGGAACAAGAATTTTAGCTCCCTTCTTCTTGGGGAGACGGGTTGGGGATGAAGGCAATTCATAGCCACATTCAGCAACACCGACCTTAAAACAACCGACCTTAAAACAGTTGTAAGAATTCCTCGTCTGCCTTGCAGCCCTCGCTAGAGTAGAGGAAAGGGGGTACAGCGCGACTACTATTCGTGAGGCGACAATTATGGCGATGTCTCATGCCTACGATATTTTGCGAGCTGGTCATCAGCCCCTGCGCCCTCTGTTTGCCCCCCGCAGTGTGGCTGTGGTGGGAGCCACCGAAAAAGACGGTAGTGTCGGGCGGACTCTGCTTTGGAATTTAATTCAGTCTCCCTTTGGCGGCACTGTCTTTCCGGTGAATCCACGGCGCTCCTCGGTGTTGGGGATTAAAGCCTACCCAACGGTTGGGGCGATCGCTGAGCCAGTGGATTTAGCGGTGATTGCTACCCCTGCTGCCACGGTGCCTGCGGTGATGCAAGAGTGTGCAGCGGCAGGGGTCAAAAGTGCCATTATTCTCTCCGCTGGGTTTCGGGAAATTGGAGCTGCTGGCTTAGGGTTGGAAGAAGAAATTCTAGCGATCGCCCAGAAGGCACGGATGCGCGTCATTGGTCCCAACTGTTTGGGAGTCATGTGTCCGCCGACGGGGTTAAACGCCACCTTTGCGGCAACCATGGCGCACAGTGGCCATGTGGGTTTTATTAGCCAAAGTGGTGCGCTGTGCACCTCAATTTTGGATTGGAGTCTCCAAGAAAATGTTGGCTTTAGTGCCTTTATCTCGATTGGCACGATGCTGGATGTGGGCTGGGGCGATCTGATTTATTACCTAGGCGATGACCCCCAAACCCGCTGCATTGTCATCTATATGGAGTCGCTGGGGGATGCCCGCTCTTTTTTATCCGCTGCCCGGGAAGTGGCCTACGTCAAGCCCATCATTGTGATTAAAGCCGGGCGCACAGCAGCAGCGGCGCAAGCTGCCGCCTCCCATACCGGGGCGCTGATGGGGTCAGATGCCGTGTTTGATGCGGCTCTACAGCGGTGTGGGGTGCTGCGGGTGGACACGATTGCCGATCTCTTTGATATGGCGGAGGKACTAGATAAACAAGCCCGGCCTAAGGGGTCGCGCCTGACGATTCTGACCAACGCGGGGGGGCCTGGGGTGTTGGCCACCGATGCCCTGATCCGCGCGGGGGGTCAGTTAGCGCAGCTATCCACCGAGACCGTGGCAGCCTTAGATCAGGTCTTGCCTGCGGCTTGGAGTCACGGTAACCCTGTGGATATTCTAGGGGATGCCACCCCCGATCGCTACCTCAAAGCCCTACAACACTGTGAGACGGATCCCAACAGTGACGGGTTATTGGTGGTGCTGACCCCCCAAGCCATGACCGATCCACTGGCGATCGCCCAGGATCTGGCGCACTATGTCCAAACCCGCACCAGCAGTACCAAACCTATTCTGGCCAGTTGGATGGGCGGCCAAGGGGTTAAAGACGGCGAGAGGCTGCTCAACCAAGCGGGCATTCCTACCTATGCCTACGCCGATACCGCCGCCCGTATTTTTAGCTATATGTGGCGCTACAGCGACCACTTGCAGGCTCTCTACGAAACCCCTGTGCTGCCACGCACCCTTGGCACCAATCATCCAGACCGAGAGCATGTAACCCAGTTATTGACCCAACTACGCCAAGAGGGACGCACCCTCCTGAACGAGTGGGAGGCAAAGTCAGTACTAGCAGCCTACGGGATTCCCGTGGTTGAGACCCACATTGCCACCACTGAAGCCGAGGCCGTTACTGCTGCTGATCGTATGGGCTATCCAGTGGTGCTCAAACTCTACTCCCCCACCATTACCCATAAGACTGATGTGGGCGGGGTTGCGTTGAACTTACCAGATGCAGGGGCAGTGGCCACGGCCTACCGCACCATTCAAACTAACGTTGCTCAAGCTGTCGGCGCCGAGCATTTTGCAGGGGTCACCGTTCAGCCAATGATTCCGTGGAAAGGCTTTGAGTTGATTTTAGGCTGCTCCACCGATGCCCAGTTTGGGCCGGTGATCCTCTTTGGTACCGGTGGCCAACTGGTGGAGGTACTGGAGGACACGGCGATCGCCCTGCCACCCCTAAATACCACCTTGGCACGGCGGCTACTCCAACAAACCAAAATTGCCCGCGCCTTTGCGGGAGTACGGGGTTGGCCCCCCGTTAACTTAGCCATTCTTGAAGATCTACTGGTGCGCTTCAGCCTCTTAGTCGTAGAGCAACCTTGGATTCAGGAAATTGACATTAACCCGCTGCTCGTTGCCCCGCCAGAGCGGGTCGTGGCTCTAGATGCGCGGATTGTTCTCCATCGAAGCGAAGCCGTCATCCCCAAGCCAGCGATCCGTCCCTATCCCAGTCAATATGTCTCGCCGTGGCAGCTACGGGATGGTACACCGGTGCTCATTCGTCCGATTCGCCCGGAGGATGAACCCCTCATGCGGCAGTACCATGCCACCCTTTCAGAGCAGAGTGTTTATTTGCGTTACTTTCATCTGATGAAGCTCTCGCAGCGGGTAGCCCACGATCGCCTCGTCCGCATCTGTTTTGTCGATTACGATCGAGAAATAGCCTTAGTGGCAGAGCGTCAGACCCCAACAGGCTCAGAAATCATCGCTGCTGGCCGCCTCAGTAAAGATCACGTTGGCAATACGGCCGAATTTTCGATGCTTGTAAGCGATCCGTGGCAGCGGCAGGGTCTAGGGACAGAATTAATGCACCGCCTCATTCAAATTGCCCGGGATGAAGGCTTAAGCGCACTCCATGCCTACGTCCTCAAAGATAATGAGGGGATGATCCGTATTTGCCGCCATTGGCACTTTGAGTTTACCCCCGGGGATGATCCTACCGTGTGGTTTGTGCGGTTGTGCCTCTAGTGCTCGAATTGGCGATCGCCACGGCTTGCATCTAGCCACTCAAATAAACTGTCCAGTTGCTCTAGGCTAATGAGACCATACTGCCAAAGGATGATGGGCAATGATCCTTGCTGCTGCTGCCACTGCCGCAGTGCCATGGCAATACTTTCTGGTGGCAAGGCCAGATCGCGTTCAAGGTAGTGGAGCAACTGGGGAGAATAGCGCATGGTCATTTAGAGGATAGCGGTGGCCAACTGTCAAGAGGAAACAGCGCAACATAAGACCTGAAGTATAGCAGCCTGATTCTAATTGAGGGATGTCTGTAACAAAAACAGCATATTTCTGAGAATTGTCTGCCGCCGGATTGCAATGTTTCGCAGCATACCCTTAAGATAATTAAAAAACCCGCTCTTTTTGTAAATTTTTATTACAATGTTTCAGCAGACGTCTCAGTGGCTGCGGCAATTCGCCTTGGTATTCGTCCTTTCTACCCTGTGTTGGCTGGGGGCGATCGCCCCGGCTCACAGCTTTAACAACCCTGAGTTGCTACCCGCCCAAGCCACCAACATCGTGGACCTAGCGGGCATTTTAACCCCGGTGCAAAAAGAGCGCCTCGATGCAGAGCTAGCAGAGTTTGAAGCCCAAACCGGCTGGAAGTTGCGAGTGCTCACCCAGTACGATCGCACCCCCGGGCTAGCAGTACGGGACTTTTGGCAGCTTGATGACCGCAGTATTTTATTAGTGGCAGACTCCCGTGGCGGCAATATCCTTAACTTTAATGTGGGGGATACCGCCTACCGTGTTCTCCAGCGTACCTTTTGGGTCGAGTTGCAAACCCGCTTTGGCAATCAATACTTTGTGCGGGACAACGGCGAAGATCAGGCAATTCTCCAATCCCTTGCCGCCATTGAAACCTGCCTTGCTCAGGGCGGCTGCCGTGCTGTACCGGGGTTGCCAAAAGAGCAGTGGATTCTCACCTTAGCCACCTCCGTCTTTGGTGGTCTCATTCTGGGATTTGTGGCGCGTCCTCGCCGTAGCGATCAACTCATTGCCTGGAAATGGGTGCTGCTCTTTTCACCCCTGTGGGGAATGCTCTTTTTTGCCTTTGGCTTAGGCCCCGTCCTAGTGCGTACCCATGAATGGCTGCCCCTATTGCGTAATGTGGCTGGGTTTGCCTTAGGCTCGATTGTGGCCTTTTTAATTCCCTTCCCCACCGCCAGCCCACCAGTGCTTGAAGAGTGATCTAGCCTTCCTAGCGGGGGCAATAGTTTTGCGCCTAGGATAGAGATGCCCTGGGCAGTTCCGATGGCCATCTTGCTACGCCTACTATGAGCACGACTACTTTTGCTATCCGTCGCCAAGCGCCCCAAGGAGACCCCTACTGGCAGACCTTTGCGCTTGAAATTGATCCCGGTCAAACGGTTCTGGATGCCCTCAACCAAATCAAGTGGTATCACGACGGCACCCTCAGCTTTCGTAAGAATTGCCGTAACACCATTTGTGGCAGTTGTGCCATGACGATTAATGGCCGCTCTGCCCTTGCCTGCCAGCAGAGTGTCCGCGCCGAGTTAGCCAATAGCCTCACCCCCAACCAGATTGCGATCGCCCCGTTGGGGAACTTACCTGTACTGCGGGATCTAGTGGTGGATATGACCGACTTCTGGCAAAAATTAGCCGCCGTGGATCCCTACGTCAGCACCGCCGCCCGCCAGATTCCAGAGCGGGAATTTCTGCAATCCCCCCAAGACCGCGATAAGCTCAATGCCGCGGGCAACTGTATTCTCTGTGGTGCTTGCTATGGTGCCTGTAATGCCGTGGAGGTCAATGCAGCGTTTGTTGGCCCCCATGCCCTAGCCAAAGCCGCTCGCCTTGTGGCCGACACCCGCGACAGCGCCACCCCAGAGCGCTTAAGCCAATATAACAATGCCGAGAGTGGCGTATGGGGATGTACCCGCTGTTTTAACTGCAATACGGTGTGTCCAGTGGGGGTGGCTCCCCTGGATCGCATTAGTGAGGTCAAGCAGGGGATCTTGGCAACAGCACCCGTGGCCAGCCGCAATCAAGACCGTCCCCTACGCCACCGCCAAGTCTTGGTAGAACTGGTCAAGGAAGGGGGCTGGGTGGATGAGCGCAAATTTGGCCTGCGAGTTGTGGGCAATCGGTTTCGGGATGTAGCAGGCGTAACCAGTATCATCCCTTTAGGTTGGCGGCTCGTGCGACGGGGTAAGTTTCCGCTGCGATTTGAGAAATCTGCTGGCCACGCCCAGATAGCAGCAGTGATAACGGCGGTGCAGCG
The DNA here is from genome assembly GCF_022698185.1 of Synechococcus sp. PCC 6717. Lineage (NCBI taxonomy): Bacteria > Bacillati > Cyanobacteriota > Cyanophyceae > Synechococcales > Synechococcaceae > Synechococcus > Synechococcus sp. PCC 6717. The sequence goes on from NZ_JAKLTV010000001.1 coordinate 323,355, forward strand.
ATCCAGCCAACTCGCTAGATAATCCCTACGGTGACCCTCTGCAACCCGAGGCAAAGCCCCAAAGTTCTGCTTACTTGTAACAACTGTCGCCGATTGGGTTTTTCACCAAGGATGGCGATTAAGTATAGATTAGCACAGAGCAACTAAAGTTGCTAGGTAGCTTTTCCTCCCCGTACTAAAGTACGGGGCTACCAAGCTATCCCTCTGTGTGGAATGATGCACTGGCATTGATTACATCAACCCCAAAAGGGGAGACATGGCTGAGCATCGCTGAGTTGCAGAAGGTCTGCATCACCTAGGCGAAGACGACTGATGAGCGGAAATGCTTGTCTGAAGTCAGCTCTGGTATGGTCACGAATCGTCGGTTCGCCAAGGCTATGAGTCGAGCTGGGTGGCGACAAATCAGAACCATGGGTGAGGCTAAGTCCAACATGATTGCAGACCGGGACGTGAGAGTCATCAGTCGATGGGATCCCACCTCTCAGATCTGCTCCTGTTGCAGTTATCGGTGGGGGAAGTTAAAATTTTCTATTCGGTCTGTGCTGCGCCTCAACTGTGGGGCTGAACACGATAGAGACGAGAATGCCAGCAACAATATTTTGGTGGCAGGACGATGCCGGCCGAATGAGCGCGTGAGTCAGTGTCAGACCTCCTTGGAGGCAGTTGGCGATGATCCGCTTATCCAGTCCGCTTATCCATCAGGAGGGTGCTTAATGCAACCAGACTGGGAATCCCCGTCTTTTAGGACGATGGAGGATGTCAAAACTCCCTCGGCTCCCTCTGAGCAGTTAACGGAACTCGCCCTCAGGATTCGCACTGCGGCACAACAGGCAGCGGGGGATGTGGTTGAGTTGCTGGCGCTGCTGCGGCTGCTTGAAGAGCTGCACCGCGATATTTGTGACAATCAGTTTCAGGCGGTACTGCCCACGAACCGCCAAGCTCTGTACAAGCTCCTCAGGGAAATCGAACGCAACGGCGGCTGGCCCTATATTCCCCGCAAGAAACTGGAAGCCTTTTTAGCGGCGATGGATGAGACACCCGATGAATGTTGAGCGCTGGTTGATGCGGCAGGAGGCACAGTGGCTTGAGCTAGAGCAATTGCTCAACCGGGCTGAGACTAAGGGGATTGGCGCTCTGTCTGCTGCGGACATTTGTCGCCTGAGTCAGCTGTACCGCTTGGTTAGCGCGGATCTGGCACGGGCAAAAACCCGACGGCTCGGCAGTCATCTTGTCAACTATTTGCAAGGTCTGACGCTGCGCAGCTACAGCCAAGTGTATCAGGGAAGGCAGCCGGAAGACTGGCGTAAGGTGCTCTGGTTTTTTCAGCGGGGGTTTCCCGACGTGGTGCAGCAAACGTGGCCGCAAACAGCCGTGGCCGTTGGTGTATTTATGGTGGCGTTGGCGATGGGTTGGTGGTACACATGGGCCGATCGCCAATTTATGGAACTGGTGGTGCCCCCGAACATTATTTCCTTGGTGGAGGATCAAGGCAAGTTGTGGATGGGGTCTATTGTGGGCATTGAGCCGTTGGCCTCTAGTTCCATCATGACCAATAACATCAGTGTGGCCGTTGCAACTCTTGCGGGGGGGATTTTCGGCGGGTTGGGCACCCTCTACATTCTTTGGACGAATGGGATTCACATTGGGGCGATCGCCGCCTTTGTGGCACAAAATGATCTCTCGTATCCCTTTTGGGCGTTTGTCAGCCCCCATGGTGCCCTTGAGTTGCCAGCGATCTTTCTGGCGGGGGCGGCGGGGCTGCTGCTGGGGCAAGGACTGCTTTTTCCAAGGCGGTATCGTCGCTTTAGCGCCCTGAAACGCAATGGTACCTTGGCCGCTCAACTGATGTTTGGGGTGGTGCCTCTCTTGGTTATTGCTGGGATTATTGAAGGCTTCTGGTCACCCAGTCCGCTCATTCCCAATAGTTTGAAGTACCTTTCAGGCTTAGGACTGTTTTTGGCATTACTCTTTTATTTGGCTTGGCCACTGGAGCGATCGCCCACCCGTGGGAGAGAATAAAACAATATCCAACTGAATTTTTGCAAGCCGATCGCAGGAACACCATGGCAGACAATTGGCGCAGTCGTATTATTACTGAAGGCATTCAGCGCACCCCCAACCGAGCAATGCTGCGAGCCGTTGGGTTTGGCGACGAGGATTTCAGTAAGCCCATTGTTGGCGTTGCCAGCGCCCATAGCACGATTACTCCCTGCAATATGGGCATTGCCCCCCTCGCTAGTCGTGCCGAAGCAGGGATTCGCGCCGCAGGGGGGATGCCCCAATTATTTGGCACCATCACCGTCAGCGACGGGATTTCGATGGGCACCGAAGGCATGAAGTATTCCCTCGTCTCGCGGGATGTCATTGCCGACTCCATTGAAACCGCCTGTAACGCCCAGAGTATGGATGGGGTGTTGGCAATCGGCGGTTGCGACAAAAATATGCCGGGCGCGATGATCGCCATGGCACGGATGAATATTCCAGCCATTTTTGTCTATGGTGGCACCATTAAGCCGGGTCAATGGCAGGGGAATGATCTCACCGTGGTGAGCGCCTTTGAAGCGGTGGGGCAGTACAGTGCTGGCAAAATGAGTGATGCCACCCTCCACGCTATTGAACACCATGCCTGTCCGGGGGCTGGCTCCTGCGGCGGCATGTTTACCGCTAATACGATGTCCTCTGCCTTTGAAGCCATGGGGATGAGCTTGATGTATTCCTCCACCATGAGCGCTGAGGACGCAGAAAAGGCTGACAGCACGGAACTGGCTGGTAAAGTTCTTGTGGAGGCCATTCGTCAAAACCTACGCCCCCGCGATATTATTACCCGCCAGTCTATTGAAAATGCCCTCAGTGTGATTATGGCGGTGGGKGGCTCAACCAATGCAGTTCTACACTTTCTGGCGATCGCCCACAGTGCCGAAGTGCCCTTAACGATCGATGACTTCGAGACCATTCGCCAGCGGGTGCCCGTCCTGTGCGACCTCAAACCCTCCGGCAAATACGTCACCGCCGATCTGCATCGAGCGGGGGGAATTCCCCAAGTCATGAAAATGCTGCTCAACCATGGGCTGCTGCACGGCGACTGCATCACCATTACCGGCGAGACCATTGCCGAGCGACTGCGGCATGTGCCCGACACGCCTGACCCTCACCAAGATGTGATCCGTCCCTTCGAGACACCGCTCTACTCCACCGGCCACCTGACTATCCTCAAAGGCAACTTGGCCACCGAAGGGGCTGTTGCTAAAATCTCTGGGGTCAAGAACCCCAAAATCACTGGCCCTGCGCGCGTCTTTGACTCTGAAGAAGCCTGTTTAGATGCAATTTTAGCCAACACGATCAATCCCGGCGATATTATCGTTATTCGCTACGAAGGTCCAGTGGGCGGACCAGGAATGCGGGAAATGCTTGCCCCTACCTCCGCCATCATTGGCACTGGCTTAGGCGATAGCGTTGGCCTCATTACCGATGGCCGCTTCTCAGGGGGAACCTACGGCATGGTGGTGGGGCATGTTGCGCCAGAGGCAGCCGTCGGCGGTACAATTGCCCTTGTGGAAGAGGGAGACTCAATTACCATTGATGCCCATCAGCGACTACTTCAGCTCAATGTCAGTGAAGCGGAACTCGCTAAGCGGCGCTCAGCGTGGCACCCCCCCGCACCGCGTTATACCCGTGGGGTGTTGGCAAAGTATGCCAAGTTGGTCTCCTCCAGTAGCTTGGGGGCGGTGACCGATCGCTTCACCTAGAAACGGGTGGCCAGCGGCAAACTGCATAAAACAACGGCAACCACCGTAGGACGCTACCAAGCCGCATCCCTTTTGTTGCTATGCCTTATACCCTTGTGCAACGCTTTGTCAGCCTTGGTCTGCTCATGGCCGGTGTCGGTCTTGCTCCCGGTGCCTTTGCCCAACGCTTGCCCCGCCTACGCCAAGGGATGAACTATCCAGAGGCGCGTGAGCAGTTGATTGCCCGCGGGTGGCAGCCTGTTGTCAACCCAGTTATGCTAGAGGTCACGAATACCACTCCCATTGTGGCTTATCTCATTAGCCAAGGGTTTAGTGAGTTGATTGGCTGTCAGCCCTTTGGTGTGGATGTCTGTGCCTTTCAGTTCCGTAACCGCCGCGGCCATACCCTAGAAATTGCCACCGTGCATTTGGGGGTGACACCGGGCGGTACCATTACCAGTTGGGTTGTGCGGCGCAATACGCCTTGAGCTAGGTTCTACAAACGCATTTGCTAGGGGCAGGTGATTTGGCTAATGCGATGAAGGTATTGCGTTGACAGCGCCTTTACGAGTTCGTTTGTGGACTACGTAAGAATCCCCCGACGTTAGTCGGTGGGAGTGTCAACAGACATTGCCTAGACATCTGGAATGAGCGCCAAATTAGCAGTATCTACCGTGTAGAACCCTGCCGGCACCGCAGCGGTAGGGCGGGCACAAATAACACTGTCGGACGGTCCAGCAATGACAACTAAATTAGCACTAGTTGAGCACGGGACTTGCACAAGTTCATAGCTGCTCAGGAGTTGGCCGCCGGGGCTATTATTCACTACCACCACCTGTGGGTTGTTATTAGCATTAGCAATACTGCCTGCCACTGCGCCAGCGACAGCGGCAGAGGACAGCCCAATGGCAAGGTTGCCCCAAAAGCCACCCCCCCAGTAACGAGGTGTTGGATACCATGGCCGATTCCCATTCCACCACCAGTTGCCTAAGCCTGGATTCCAGCGGGGATTAACAATTGCGTTATTGTAGCGGTAGCGTGGCGCTGCCGGGGTGACATCTACACCGCCACGGGGGGTGATATCAACAGGGCCACGAGGTGGGTTGCCGGCCGGTCGCCCACGTCCGCGAGGGGTAGCCATTGCCGACAGGGCACTGCTTCCCAAAAAGGCTATGACGGTTATGAACACGGGGAGCGATCGCCAGCGCGGTGGCTGAATCATGGTGGTTCGACCTCAACGTAAACGGATAGGAGAGTTGCTATGATAATTAGGATCTCTCGTTTCCACTCTAGCCAACCCTCTTAACCCTCATCCGTCCACTGTTACTCACTGTTACGTTTCGACAGAGGATACAGAACTTCTTTACATTTTGTCTTGTTTTAGCCTCGCTGCTTGCTTAGAATCCCTAGGGCAATCGCCGGAGGGGTGACAGTCCCCAGTAGCATAGAAAAGGAGCCATCACGGGAGAGTCGGGTGACCAAAAAACGGGKGTTATCGGGGGTTCAACCCACGGGAAGTTTACATCTTGGCAATTACTTAGGGGCTATTCGCAATTGGGTGGCCGGTCAGGCAAACTACGAAAATTACTTCTGTGTTGTTGATTTGCACGCCATTACGGTGCCCCACGATCCAACGGTACTGGCTGCCAATACCTATACCGTTGCTGCTCTCTACCTTGCCTGTGGCATTGATCCGAACCATGCCACCATTTTTGTGCAGTCCCACGTCAGTGCCCATGCTGAGCTAACTTGGCTGCTGAACTGCATCACGCCCCTCAACTGGTTGGAGGACATGATCCAGTTCAAGGAAAAGGCCGTCAAGCAGGGGGAGAATGTCGCTGCTGGGCTGCTGGACTATCCGGTACTGATGGCGGCAGATATTTTGCTCTACGATGCTGATCTGGTTCCCGTGGGCGACGATCAAAAGCAGCATCTAGAGCTGACCCGCGATATTGCCGCCCGGGTCAATTATCTGTTTGCCCGCAACCAACCACCCATCCTAAAGCTACCGGAGCCCTTCATTGCTAAGGCAGGGGCACGGGTGATGAGCCTCACCGATGGCACCAAGAAAATGTCGAAGTCAGACCCGTCGGATATGAGTCGCATTAACCTATTGGATTCTGCCGACGAGATTCGCAAAAAAATTAAGCGCTGTAAAACGGACCCCATCCGAGGGTTGGTTTTTGACGATCCAGAGCGTCCCGAAGCAAATAATTTGCTGGGGTTGTACCAAGTGTTAACAGGACAAACCAAGGAAGCGGTGGCGGCTGAGTGCGCTGAGATGGGCTGGGGACAGTTTAAGCCCTTGCTAACGGATGCGGTGATTGCAACGCTTGAGCCGATTCAGCAACGCTACCACGAGATCATGACCGATCTCACCTATTTGAGAGGGTTACTGAAGGCTGGTCGAGATCAAGCCGCGACCGTTGCCAATGCCACTCTTGAGCGAGTGAAGTTAGCGTTTGGCTATGCCCTGTTATGACGATTGGTGGGCAGTTGCGGCGGGGCTGGCGCACGTTCTGGCGGCGATCGCGCCTTGTCAATAACGAACCCCTGAATCGGGTAAGTTTAATCGTCATTATTTTGGTGGATATTTTTATCCTCATTAATGTCTTTAGTGGCCTAGCGGAAATTGGCAACTGGCTGCTGAGTCCGAGCCAAGCACAGCCGTGCTATGCCCCATGGCAGGCCTATCGCCAGCAAACGGGGGGCGATCGCCACTGGCAGTTTATCGAGCAGCAAATTCGCGATACCCTTCCCCAACCCTCTGAGACGAGACCCCCTACTTTTCTAGAAGCTCTAGAGCAGAGTGCTGTCGGGAAATTGGGGCAAATCTCTGAGAGTTGTGTCACCTATGCCCGCTATCAGGATGCAGTGAACACGACAGTCAATCAGGAGCGGCTCCGCCTACTGAGGCAAAAGCAGCAGGAGATCGATAGCCTCGAAGCCACTAACCAGCAGATTCGCCAAGAGTATGACTCAACGCTGCTTGAACAATTAGCAGGCCAACCCACAGAGCAATCCATCAACCTAGTAGAAGCCGCTAAAGCCAAGGCGACCCTAGAGGCCAACAACCGCAAAATCGCCACCCTAAATCAAGAGAAGGCAGCTCTTCAGCAAACGATTCTGAATGAGCCATCGAGCCAAACATTCCTACAGTTTTTAGCTAACGATGCCACCTTTGCCACCCTTGAGGCTGAGTACCAGCACTCGCAGTTTTGGTACCCTAGCCTGCGGTTTTTGCTGCAAGCGCTCTTTTTAGTCCCCTTGATTGGGGTGGCGTGGGGGGTCAACCGCTACGCCGATCGCCACCAGTACGGCTTGGTGGCGCTGATGAGTTGGCACCTACTGGTCATTTTCTTGATCCCGCTGATCCTGAAAATTTTTGAACTGTTGCAGGTGGGGGTGCTGTTCCGCTGGCTGTCGGAGCTGGTGGTGACCCTGTTTGGTGATCTCCTTTTTCTGGTGCGCTACCTCTATATTTTGATCATTCCTGTGGTTGGCTTTGGCCTGATTAAGGTGGCACAGGCGCTATTCCTCAACCCCCACCGCCAAGCGGCTGGGCGGGCACAAAAGCAGCGGTGTCTGCGCTGTGGCAAGCGATTACAGCACGGCGATCGCCACTGTCCCCATTGTGGTTACTTGCAGTGGCTGCCCTGCCCGTCCTGTCAACAGCCCACCTATCGCCACCTTCCCTATTGCCGCCATTGTGGCGCTTCAACCACGCTGCCGCCCTCGTGAGACACGCTATGGATCTTGAAACCCTCAACGCTTATCACCACAGTTATCCGGCTCTGCTGAATAAAACCTATCTCAATTACGGTGGCCAAGGCCCACTGCACCAACAGACATGGCAGGCGCTGATCCAAAGCGATCGCCACATCCAAGAGCAAGGTCCGTTTGCGAATCGAGTCTTCCCATGGCTCGCGCAGCAATTACAAGACCTACGCCAAGCCCTCGCCGATTTACTCAACACCACTCCCGACACAATAGCTCTGACGGATTCAGTGACCAGTGGTTGCAATATCGTTCTCTGGGGTATTAACTGGCAAGCAGGGGATCATCTGTTGATCTCGAACTGTGAGCATCCCGGAGTAGTGGCCATTGCTGAGCAGTTGCAGCGGCGCTTAGGAGTGGTGGTGGATCGGGTTAATTTCTGGCCATGGTGTGAGGACGATGTGGCAGCCATTGCAGCGCGGCTTCATCCCCGCACTCGCTTGGTGGTGATCAGTCATCTGCTGTGGAACACCGGTAAGCTATTACCCCTGCAAGACATTGTGCAGTTATGCCATCAGCAGGGGATTCAAGTGCTAGCGGATGCCGCCCAGAGTGTGGGAATGGTGCCCCTGAACCTCCCTGCACTGGGAGTGGATTACTATGCGTTTACAGGGCATAAGTGGTGCTGTGGGCCTGCGGGTCTGGGTGGACTGTATATCCGCCGCGATCGCATCGAAACCCTTGAACCGACCTTTGTGGGCTGGCGGGGCATTCATCAGACTCGGGATGCGCAACCCGCTGGCTGGAAAGAGGATGCCAGCCGCTTTGAAGTGGCTACCACAGCATTTTCCTTGGTCAGTGCCCTCACCACGGCTGTTGGGGTACACGATCAATGGGGCAGCGTTGGCGATCGCTACCGTCGCATTTGTTATCTTAGCCAGTACCTATGGCAACAGTTGCAGGGCATTGCGGGCTTAACCTGCCTCAGTCCAGTGCCTCCTCCCTCCGGCCTCGTGTCCTTTCAGCTTGCCAATGGTCAACACCGCCAACTGGTGCAGGATCTCGAAGCCCAAGATATTCTCGTGCGGGAGTTGCTATATCCTCCTTCGGTGCGCGCCTGTGTGCATTACTTTACCTTGCCCCAAGAGTGCGATCGCCTTGTCCTAGCGCTCAAAGACTGGCTAAAGAGTCACCCCTAAATACTAGCTGACCTACGCCGCAGGAATTTCCCTAGAAAACGCCGCGCATCATCGATCGTGGTGGCTGGAATAAAATGCGAGGCATTGTGCCGTGTCTGAAAACACCCCAAGGCAGCCTCTAAGTTTCCTTCGGCACCAATCCAGCGCCAAAATTGCGGAAAGGCGGTTTCAATCTCCGCTAGGTCAATGGTCATGGTGTGGGTTTTATCGCGCAAAAAGAACTCAATATTGCTGTTGACCGTGTCGCAGTAGTCTAAGCACACGGCAAGGGGATCTGCATTGGCAGGGAGGTTCAGCAAAATACCTTCCCGGTAGGCTTTCATGATCCAAATACCATAGCGTTCGCGATAACTGCGGGCTACACTGGCTGCATCCCGGCGCAAATGCACGTAGAAGGCGCGATCGCCGTAGGCACGATCTAAGCGGCCTAAAAACCATGAGAGGCGATTATCCACTTCGATGTGTTGATCCGGATAAGCGAGGCGATCGCCTCCCAGCAGAAAGGTGCGCGACTCGTGGGCACTAGTGAAGTTCGTCATATAGCTACAGGCCTTGGCAAAGGTCACCGAGCCGCAACGACCGGTACACAGCACAAAAACATTCATCAGAACCTCCGAGACACCCATTTTGGCAGGGAGGTTAACCCCTACCTTCTGCTTCCTTCACTGAACCACACCGTGGGGCTAGTGTTGACATACTCTCCGCTCTAAAGAGCAGGGATTCTTGTTCTTGGTTCTACGAGCACACTTACCATGTTAGGTTGCCCTTCCATAGCAGCGGTACATCTCTCCCCAAGCGTTCCCTCTTGCGAGGCGGTTCCCTTATGCCCTAAGGTACCGTTTTGCCATTCCATCCCCAAGATGCTTAGCCCCTTTTTCAAGATATTCAGAGCCGCGTTCTGGTCTCTGTCTAACTCAAACCCGCACTTAGGACAACTATGGGTTCTAGTGGATAGAGTTTTTGGCACCCTATGACCGCAACGAGTACAGTCCTGTGTGGTGTACTGTGGCGGTACTGACACTACTGCCTTATCCCACACCTTCCCGTAGTAGTCCAGCCATTGGGTGAACTGAGACCAACTAGCATCATGGATGGATTTGGCAAGATGATGATTTTTGACTAGGTTCTTCACCTGCAAGTCCTCATACACCACGACATCGTTAGATGCCACTACGCACCGAGCAAGCTTGATTGCCCAGTCTTTACGTTGGCGTTGAACTTTCAGATGTACTTTGCCTAGTTTTTCCCTTTGCTTGTGATAATTCTTGGACTGAGGCTTAGCTCCTTTCTTGAACTTCCGACTTAACCTGCGTTGGTGTTGCTTTAACCTCCTTTCGCTACGCCTCAAAAACTTAGGACAATCGACCGTGTTTCCGTTCTGGTCGGTGTAGAAGTGTTTTAACCCCAAGTCAATACCGATGACATTGCCTGTGTATTGTCCTTGCTCTTTGCGCTCTACATCCAAGCAGAATTGAGCATAGTACCCATCTGCTCTGCGTACCACTCGCACTCGGTTGATTTTGGAGTTGAGGATATACTGTCTCGCCTCTCCATTGCAGTACAAGGCAAATGTACCTGCATTGAAGCCATCAGTGAAGGTGATGGACAGTCCATCCGCTGATAGCTTCCAACCCGATAGCTTGTACTCTACAGAGCGGCAATGCTTCTTGAATTTGGGGTATCCCTTCTTTGCCTCCTTGTTTTGGCAGTTGGTATAGAACCGAGAGATAGAAGCCCAAGCCCGTTCTGCACTTGCTTGTCTGGCTGCTGAGTTTAACTTTTTAGCAAAATCAAACTCTTGAGCCAAGGTTTTGCAGTGGGCATAGAGGTCATTCCTGCCCACACCACGGTTGTCCATCCAGTACCGTACACACTTGTTGCGCACAAACTGTGCGGTACGGATGGCTTCGTCCAGAGACTGATATTGCTCCTGTGTGCCCTTTAGCTTGGCTTCTATGACTTTCATGGTTCCATTTTATCACAGACTCAGCTTGATAAAACAATATGCGCCTTATATCCCCATAGCTAAAGCTAGGGGCTTTACGGCGTTTTTCGGTAAGCCATGCAACAAAAGGGGGGTTACGGTTCGATTCGCAGGCGGACAGAGTCGCGATGGGAGATGAGACCCTCGGTTTCGGCAAGGGTTATCACGGCTCCCCCCTGTTTCAGTAGGGCAGCAGGGGTGTACTGAATAATGCTGGAATGTTTGAGGAACGTTTCCACCCCTAGAGCAGAGGCATAGCGCGCAGAGCCGGAGGTGGGTAAGGTGTGGTTGGGGCCGGCAAGATAGTCACCGACAGCTTCGGGGGTGGCATAGCCTAGAAAAATAGCTCCGGCATGGCGCACCCGTTCCACAAGGCTCCATGGATCGTCAACTTCTAGTTCGAGGTGCTCGGGAGCGAAACTATTGGAGAGGTCGATGGCCTGCTCTAAGCTCTCAACGATGCCAATGAGGCCGTAGTGGGCGATCGCCTTCTCGGTGAGGAGGCGGCGAGGATGATCCGTAAGCTGGTCATTGACCGCAGCAACGACTGCTTGAGCGAGGTGCAGACTGGGGGTAAGGAGAATTGCGGCCGCTAGGGGATCGTGTTCCGCTTGTGCTAGCAGATCGGCGGCAATGTGAACGGGATGGGCATATTCATCCGCAATAATGAGGACTTCCGATGGGCCTGCAAGGGAATCAATGCCAACGCGACCATACACCTGTTTTTTGGCCAGCATGACGTAGAGGTTGCCGGGGCCGGTGATCACATCAACGCGGGGAATCGTTTCTGTGCCGTAGGCAAGGGCAGCAATGGCCTGCGCCCCACCCACCCGGTAAATTTCCTGAATCCCTGCTTCTTGGGCGGCAACCAGCACTGCTGGACTAACCCCCTTGCCTTGGCCGGGAGGGGTGACCATGACAATACGCTTGACCCCAGCAACTTGGGCGGGCACGGCATTCATGAGCACGGTACTGGGGTAGGCGGCTCGACCTCCGGGGACGTAGAGACCCGCGCTATCAACCGCGGTATAGCGTTTGCCAAGCACAATGCCATCTTCCCCAAACTGCACCCAGCTTTTGGGCACTCGCTGCCGATGGAACGCTTCGATCTGTTGCTTAGCAAGACGGATGGCATCGAGTAATTCTTTCGAGACTTGCTGATAGGCAGCGTCTAGTTCATCCCCTTTAATTCGTAGTGTTTCTGGGGTCAGGTCAACGTGGTCAAAGGTGCTGGTGTATTCAATGAGGGCGCGATCGCCCTCGGCAGCTACCCGCTGAAGGATTGTCGCAACGGTGGCGTGTTGCTGGTTCATCTCGCTACTGTCGGTGCGATCGCAAATGCGGCGCAGTTCAGCGCGTAGGTCTGTTAACTGAGTGATGATCCGCAACATGGTCGTTCACGTAGGGCAAGGCTGAAACAGGGGCAAAGGTTAAAAAACCTTAATCAACCCTATTACTAGCTTACAGTGATTTCTTAATTGCAGGGGCGGCTCAACCATCCCCTCAGGGTGCCCCACTCCTGAGCAATCGGGTTGTGACTGTTCCTAGGGAGGTGGTTAGAACTGCCCCTCGCTGAGAATGGCCTCCCCACTAAAGCGCTGGCCGCAATAGCTGAGGCGACCATTAAAAATATGGCAGGKGCGGTAAGCATTGTTCGCCCAAATCACTGTTTCACCAGTGAACCATGCGCCACAATAACTCAGCCGACCATTGAAGACATGACATGTTCGGTAGGCGTTGCGATCCCACAGTACCGTTTTGCCGGTAAACCAACGGCCACAATAGCTAACCATCCCAAAGTTAACGCGGCAGTATCGATAGGTGTGAGTCTGAGCCGTGTGGCCATACAGTGTTCCTGGCCAGAGGAGGGCAATAGTGAGGTTGAGGAGGAGCACGTGAGCCAGCATGGGCAATCCCCCAGCTAGAAGACTAACACTACCTTACCTTGGACTAAACGCTGACTCAGGTAGTGGTGGGCATCGGCAGCGGCACCGAGGGGAAAGGTTTTATCCACGACGACCTGAAGGTCGCCGTGATCCACGAGGGTAGCGACCTGTTCGAGGATCTGGCGTTGGTGGGCTAAGGCGCTGGGTATTCCCAACAGCTGCGGGGTGAGCATCAAGGTGAACTGAACCAGTAGGTTGCGCTGGCGAGCAAGTTTCCACGGGGTGTCTGCCCTTGGCTCCAATAGGGTAGAGAGGCTGCCATAGGGGCGTACGGCTCTAAAGGTGTCGCTAAAGGTGGCACCCCCTACGGTATCCAGCGCGATGTCAACCCCAATTCCTCCTGTCCATTCAAGGATGGCATCGACCCAATTTGTGGTGGTGTAGTTGATGGCCAAGGCTGCTCCAAGGCGCTCCACAAATTTGGCTTTGGCAGGAGAGCTAATGGTGGTGGCCACCTTTGCCCCAAACCGCTGCGCTAGTTGAATGGCGAGATGACCAACACCGCCAGCACCGGCGTGAACGAGGATGGTTTGAGCGCTGGAGAGTAGGTTGAGTGCCGGCACACCGCCGCGATCGCCTAGGGCTTCCCAAGCCGTAATGACCGCTAAGGGTAGTGCTGCGGCCTGAACGAAGGACAAGGATTTAGGCTTGTGGGCAACAGCAACCTCTGGAACAACGGTATATTCTCCGTAGCAACCGCCGCGATCGCCCAAGCCGCCGTAGCAAAAGTACACTTCATCTCCCACCTTGAGACGCTGCACGGCTGAGCCAGTTTCCACCACAATACCGGAGCCATCACAGCCCAAGATAGCGGGTAAGCGATCTGGGAAAAAGGTGCCCCGCTGCCGCAGCTTGGTATCAATTGGGTTGACACTGGCTGCCCGCAGTTGGATTTTAACCTCGTCGTTGGCTTCAATTTGGGGATCTGGCACATCCCGCAGCTTGAGAACATCGGTAGAGCCAAACTCGGTGATGGCGATCGCTTTCATAAGCTCATCAACTTTTTATGTTTTGCCTTAACGAGTCAGGACAATGGACTCTCAACCCCATTGTGGCATCCACTCAACACCGACTGCTAGACCGTACAGTGCGAGCTTCCAGCAGACACCTGCCGATCGCCCTAGGCTTCTACTCTGAACTGAGTGGGTGCACGGATGACGACATCAGGGAGTTCTTAACGGCGGATGAGCAGCAGCGCCAGAAGCAGGAAGATGTGAGGCAAGTGCTTGAGGCATGGGGAGCAGCAGTACTCAATCAAATTATTGAGGTGAGCATTGACCTGTCTGGAAACTATAAAAGTTTGGTTCATAAACTCCTACCGAATGCTACAGTGGTTGCTGACCGATTTCATGTTATAAAAATTGTGAATCAGGAATTGGATAAGGCTCGACAAAGTATTTGTAAAGCGAATGAGCAGACGGTAAATGAAGTCCAGAAAGCCCAGATTRCAGCCGCGCWCAAACAAAGTAAATATGCGTTACTGAAGCCGGAGGAAAATCTAACTCAGAAGCAAAAAGCAAAACTGGAAGAAATTCGAAAAGTAGTGCCAAGTCTGGCTCGAATGCATCAGGAGAAGGAATCGTTTAGAGCCATCTTTGAGCAAGCAAAAGATTGGAAAGATGGAACCTTTCAATTGCTCGATTGGTTAGCTCAAGCTCAGGATTCTTTTCAAGAGAGCGTAAGAACAATTTGTCGGTGGTTTGGTGAAGTCACCGCCTATTTTGATAATCACACAAATAGTGGTGTTGTCGAAGGTATTAACAATCAATTGAAGCTGATCAAGCGGTCAGGTTATGGGTTCAGGAACTTTGACAATTTTCAGTTACGTTGCTTAATTTACTGGCATTTAGCTATTGATTAAGCATAACTCGGACGATAGAGCCGGATTTTCCGCTTTTAGGCTTTTTCTTTACCTTTCTTTTTGAATTTCAACACTTCTGCCATTGAACAACTACATTGTAGTTAAAAATTGCAGTTAAAACAGGCTGCCTAGCTGGGTTGTAGCTGAATGCCATGGGGGCAGCACTCGCATACCCAGAGGTCTAAATCGGGGTCAGGCAAGTCTCGCCGGACACGTTGGAGGAGATCGTAACCTGCATTCATTGTTTCTACCAACCCAAAGACAGTAGGGCCAGAGCCTGACATCATGCTGGCGATCGCCCCGGCCTTTATAAACGTTTCTCGTAACTGAGCCACGGCTGGATAGCGGGGTAACACCACCTTTTGTAAATCATTCCTCAAACTGCTGGCTAACGTTGCCAGATCGTTGCGGTGAATGGCTTGCAATAGGGTGGCAGATCCGCCTTCTTGGCGGGCTTTTTCCTGCGCTGCTGCGGTCTGAGCATAGAGGTGCTGAAACTCTTGGCGATAGGTTTGGTAGGCCCATGGCGTCGAGACACTCAAGGAGCGATACTTCCCTAAGACCACCGTCAGGTTCTGAAGGTCGGGAAGGGGAGACAACTGCTCGCCACGCCCCAAGGCTAAGGCGGTGCCACCGCTGAGACAAAAGGGAACATCGGATCCGAGGTGTTGGGCAAAGGTCTGTAGCTCGGCTTGCGTCAGCCCCAGTTGCCACAGCAGGTCTAAGCCCACCAGTACTGCCGCTGCATTGGTGGAGCCACCCGCTAACCCCGCCCCCATGGGAATCCGCTTCTCAATAAAAATTTCCACACCATCGCGATCAGGGAAGTGCTGTTGCAGGAGGGCTGCAGCTTTATAGGCCAAATTGCGCTGATCGCAGGGCACTGCTGGATGGGTGCACTCAATTTTAATCTGGCGATCGCGACGAGGTACCAGTTCCACACGATCCGCTAAAGATACCGCCTGCATCACCATCACCAATTCATGGTAGCCACTGCCATCCAGACAATTACCGACAATTTGCAGAAAGAGATTAATTTTGGCTGGTGCCAACAAACGGTACACGCTAGCAGACTCTCACAACATTGAGGGTGGGGCTTGGCTATAGATCCTCTCACAGGAGTTGTTCTTTTGCCAGCACTTGCCGCAGTGCCTTGACAACATCCCCCTTGATTTTTTACATTAGAAATCTGTTGCGGGTATAGCTCAGTGGTAGAGCGCAACCTTGCCAAGGTTGATGTCGCGCGTTCGAATCGCGTTACCCGCTTTGACCTCAAGATTAGCCATGTCACACTGGTTGTTGCCTAGCCGCCTCCAGCTTAAACACGCTGTCAAGGTGGGCATTGCAGCCGGTTTACTGGCCATTGTCTGCTGGCATGCCAACCTCAAGATGGTTCACTATCCTGCCATGGGGTTAGTGGCCACCATGTTGTCTTTGAATACGGGTGAAACCCTCAAAAACGGTTGGGGACGGCTGGGAGGCAGTCTCTTAGGGGGACTTTGTACAGCTCTATGGATTTCTGGCTTGGGGCTGAATCCCCTTGCGGGGACACTGGCGTTTAGTACCGCTGTCTTACTGTGCGAAACCCTCAAGTTACCAACGATGCAAAACCAAGCCGCTGCGGTAACGGCAATTATGGCAGCCAGTACCGAATTTGGTCAGCAGCCGTGGGAGTATGCCAGCAGTCGTGTGTTCGATAACTGTATTGGAATTGCCATCGGCATTTTAGTGACCCTTTGCCTTTGGCCAGAGCACCCGGAGCTGACGCTCAAACGGTCAACCAGCGCTATTGTGGCCAAGTTACACGAAATCTATGAAGACGTTTGCCAAACACTAGTCACAGGTATTGTCCCAGAGCATGAAGCAACCTTAGCGGCATTGGTCAGCCAGCTGCAGCAAGCGGAGGCTACCCTCGAAGCATCGGTATATGGCATTCTCGGTTGGGTGCTGGTGTTGCAAAACTGGAGCGATCGCCTGATGGGTCTGCGGCGACTACGGCGACACCTACGCAGCTTGAGTCATCTCAGTCCTGCCCTCCATAGCAGTCAGTTTCGCCAAGAATGTCAGCCGTTTTTTGATCAGCTTTGGCCCGCCTTGAGGGCTAAGTTTAGGGTGCTAGAAACCCACTTGCAAGGCACAGGGCACTCTAACCCGCTTGCAGATTCGCCACCACCCTTTGCATTGCTCCACGAGCGGTTGACACATCTGCGCCACCAGCAAATCACTAAAAAATATCCTCTCGACGATGTCATTCACATCGGGTAGGGCTGGAAGCCCCGTACTTCAGTGCGGGGAGGAAAGCTCCTTTAGCAACTTCAGTTGTTTTAGGTTATAATTGTACTGTGGACACCAGAAACGGTTGTTCAAGGCACTGGTAACGGTCGATTGGGGGTGTTGTAAACCACCCCAGAGGCTCGCGGTTGGCTTGCTAACTGCAGGGCTACTAAAAGCTCCCTGCTTTAGCTGGGAGTAGTTTACCCTTTCCATTGCCATTTGTTTTCAGTCCACCTTGGGCAACAGTATGGAGGCAGCACGGCAGCGCCTCTTGGGGACGGTTGTTGGGCTTTTTGTGACCGAGGTAATGATTCATACCTTGGGGATCAATGCCCTTAGTATCGGGCTGGGGATGGTGCTGATTATTCTGATTGCCGGAGCAATTGGGATTCCTCAAGGCTATAAGCCCGGAGCCTTTTTACTGATTGTGTCAATGATGGCCTTTGGCGCCACAGCAGACACCTATATTTTATTTGGCAGCGCTTTTGGGAAACCCAGTTGGGTATTATCATTGTCTTGATCGTGGATATGGCCTTCTGGCGCGATACGGCAGCCTCCCGCCTCGATCAAGAGTCTCAGCAAAACTTTCAACGCTTGGCCACACTGTACGGGGGGCTACTGACAGACTTTACGGGGGAGCGATCGCCCCAAGAGCGCAACGACCTCATCGCGGCGATTCGCAAAAGCTATCGCCAACAGCTACAACTACGCCGGGTCACCAATTTAGAATCTGTGGTCGGGTTCGGCTTGGCAGAAAAACGACGGCAGTGGAATATTGGCTTGAGCTACCAACTGGCGCTATTTAGCAGCTTCCTTTCCCTTGATTTACCATCCCCTCACCCTAGCATGGTCTATACTATCCTGCAGGAATGTCAACCCGCTGTGGGCGAAGTACTGAGGGCGATCGCCCATAGCCTACACCAAGGCCTACCTACCCAAGAGACCATCAGTGCTGTTGCGCACTCCTTGCACGAACTCGAAACACAGTTAGTGAGCCTGCGTCAGCAGAGCCGCCTGCGGGAGTACCCCCTCGAGGGAATTTTAGAAGCTTTTAATGTCCTTGAAGTGCTAAAAGAGGTTGGTGGCGACATCCTGCCAACCATGGATCCTAGCTAGACGACTGAAACTGCCTCTGAGCTAGAATGAGGCTCTTGTATATTAATAATGCTTGGCGTAAATAGAAAGACCCCATCTCCCAACCGTGACTGATTGCCGTTAATGGCAAAGGTGCTACCAGCAGCAAAGTCAGAAATCCGCTGTGCTTCGGCAATATCTAACTCTTCTAAATTGAGGATCACTGCTTTATCTGCCCGTAGTGCCTGCACAATTAGGGTCGTATCACTCAGCGACTGCGGCTTAATGATCACGACTTCATAACCACTGCTCAGGGAATGGCCAAAGGCAGTCAGTTCACTCATGGGAGTCCCCCTTGGGAATGCGAAATAGAAGAAATAGACTTTTAGCCTAACTTTTTTATACGATCAGGACTTACGCTTATGCAAACAAACGTAAAAAGAGCTTAATCCTTGACAAGGGCTAGCCCTATTGAAGCTAGGTTCCCGATTTAGGCGATTTACGGGTTTGCCAACTGTCCACAATACGGCCAAAATTAGTACGAAATTCTGCAATCCCTAGCCAACTGCCAGCCTGTGCCTCATCCCAAGAGGCTGAGATGACACCATAACTCAGGCCAAGGGCACCTAACCCAAACCAGCCCAAACTAACAAGAACCACCACCACATGGGGCAGACTAAACCAGTGATGCTGCACAATGACGTAGCTTACGGGGAATGTTGTCAACCCCAACAGCGTTGGTACACCAGCGCACACCGCCATCCGACTGACCATCCGCCGACTAACGACTTCAGGGATAGCGCCTTGCTTGGCAGCAGCACTCTTTTGCTGTTTGGCAGCGCTCTTGCGGCCAGTATCATCAGGGCTAGGGGCTTTGGAGAACGTTGCTTTACTCTTCTTACGAGATTCAAAAGGTAGTCCAGAGCCTTTGGCCATGTTGCTTAACCCCGAATTCCTAAACGCTCGATAAGTTGACGATAACGCTGTGAATCGTGCTTGTTGATATAAGCGAGGAGCCTCTTACGGCGGCCAATAATTTTCAGTAGCCCCCGCCGCGACGCATGATCCTTCTTATTCGTCTTGAGGTGTTCTGAAAGTTGTTTAATGCGCTCGGTGAGAATAGCGACCTGCACATCCGCAGAGCCGGTATCTGTACTGTGAATTTGGTAAGTGTTGATGATGTCCTGTTTGAGGTCGTGTTGCAGTGCCATAGCTATGATCAAGAGATGAACGGCGCGATCTATATATCATACGGTGCGATCGCCCCAGAAGGGTAGCCCTTAACAGGGGATGATTTTTAGTATAGACACTATCGAGGCGTGGATGCTCCGCTCATGGGGTTTCGCGTTCATAAGCGGCTTCCCAATCCCCATAGCAGAGAGAGGGTGACCGGCATTCTCGGCGTAGAGCAGGAACTTCTGTCTTTCGCTACCTGCCCGTCCTTGCGGCGGGTCAGCTTCAGTTGATACGCCAAGTATCGAGCCGCGATATTGTAGCTGGCGCTAAGGTCAAAGGACGAAACTTGTCCTTTCACAAACTCGATAGCAGCACGACGCAGGCAGGACGGGAACTTGTAGAACCGCGTCTCAACGTAGGAATACTTCGGGTTCGGATGCTGACTGGTGCGATGAATGAGCCGTTCCACTGCCGCACAGCAACTTTTGGCTTCAGTTAGTTTTGACCAGTGGCCCATGACCACATCGCTCAACGCCTTGCAGTAAGCCCGGTACTCATTAAACGTTGCTGAGAGATGAAGTCTCACGTCTGGCGACGGTTGTAAGCCTCATTTGTCAGTGCGTACAATAGGTTTACTCATAATCAACTAATTCTGGCTCGGAAAATGCATCAAGAGTTTGCGGAGCAGCTACGCCCCTTTTACTGGACGCCTTACGTCTGGAACCGGGTCTATGGCTTGATCACGACTGGGGGATGGGCCAGCATCGAAACCCTTTTGAAATACATCGAGAATCAGGGCGAGCCGCGAACACTCCGTCCGCCGCTAACTAAGGCATGACGCTTCGCGTCTATTCGTAGGATTGCGGCGGTTTTGCTCAAAATGAGTGAGGACGTGAGTCATCCGTGAAGCAGCAACGGTTATGGTTTGGGGCTATCCTTGCCTGTACAGTTATCGGTCTCATGTTGAGCCGCTACTGGTATGCTCACCATGTCATGGCGAGTGCTGAGGCGGCGGCTCGCCAGCGATTGGTTGTTGCCCTAGAGCGAGCGCTGCCCCCCTTAAACACCACAGTGCCAGTTAATCTAAACTGCGCGATCGCAACGCCAGTGATTTCTTTAGCCCATGTGCAGCAACTGGGTCGCCATCGCCCGCGGGAACGGTAGGCGCTAGCCCATGCTTCAAACTATGGCGATCGCGTCACCGTCGATGTGCATGGGAACCCGACGAATTATCCGCTGCTGGTCGTCCTCCACGAAACGGTCTATAGTGCCGCCAGTGCTGTTGACTACTTCCAGACCTACCACGAGCGTGACGAGGATCAGGCCAGCTACCATGCCATTATTACCCGCAGTGGGGAGATCTTTTACACCGTCCCTGCCCATAAACGGGCCTACGGCGCAGGGAATTCGGCCTTTCAGGGGGAACAGGTACAAACGAATCTGCGCATTGCTGCATCGGTGAATAACTTTGCGTACCATATCTCCCTCGAAACCCCCTTAGATGGCCAGAACGCAAACTTGAGTCATAGCGGCTATACCGAAGCACAGTATCGGTCTCTCGCATGGCTGGTCAGTCGCACCCAAGTGCCATGGCAGCGCATTACCACTCACGCTGCGGTGGATCTAGGGGGCGAGCGCGCTGATCCGCGCAGCTTCGATTGGCAACGGTTTGCGCAGTATTGGCAGCCCTATCATCGCCTTCAGCAACACTATTGCGCCATGCTGGCCAATCGCCAACTCCCAGCTAGGGAATCCAACGCCAGCTAAGTTCCTACGGGCTAGGATAGAGGAGTTTTTGACAGGGATGCTCCCATGGGCTTGAAACGCTTTGTCTCGTTTAGTTTCTTGGTGTTTATTCCCCTCTCGGTTGCTGCTGAAAAATTGGAGTGGGGGGCGCTCACGGTCTTTATTGTGGCAGCACTGGCCATTGTTCCCCTCGCTATTTGGCTGAGTACTGCCACCGAAGAAGTTGCCCTCGCCACCGGTCCGACCATTGGCGGGCTATTGAATGCCCTGTTTGGCAATGCCACGGAGTTGATTATTGCCATTGTGGCGCTGCGGGCAGGCTTGGTGGATATTGTCAAAGCCAGTATTACAGGAACACTAATTGCTAACTTGCTTCTTGTTATGGGGCTGTCGATGTTTCTTGGGGGGATTCGCTACAAGGAGCAATCCTTTGCACCTGTCGTTGCCCGGGTGAATGCCTCTTCAATGACTGTGGCGATCGCGGCCATTCTGCTACCGGCGATGGTGATTTACACCTCCACCAGCGTACCGGAGACGGCCATTTCCAAGATGTCGGTGGTGACGGCTGGGGTCTTAATTGCCGTCTATGGGATGACGCTCCTGTTTTCCTTAAAAACCCACAGCTACCTCTACGAAGTCAGCCAAGTGGAGCTGGCGGATGACGAGGGTCACCATGAAAAACCCAACCTCACCCTGTGGATGACGGTGCTGATCATTGCGACCCTTGGGGTTGCCTTTGAGTCCGAAATTTTTGTAGGGGCAGTGGAGGCAGCAACAGAAGGCTTGGGTCTAACGCCATTGTTTACAGGGGTAATCTTACTGCCCTTAGTGGGGGGCGCAGCGGAGTACGTCACGGCGGTGGGGGTTGCCCTCAAGAATAATATGGATCTATCCGTCTCGATTGCCCTTGGTTCATCCCTACTAGTCGCCTTGCTAGTTGCCCCCGTATTAGTCGTAATTGGTCAGGTCATTGGCCAGCCCATGGATTTGAACTTTAGCCTGTTTGAGGTCGTGACGGTCATTATCTCGGTGGTGATTGCCAACGTCATTAGCCTCGATGGTCGCTCAAACTGGCTGGAGGGAGCGCTGTTGCTTGCCACCTATAGCATTCTCGGCACCGCCTTCTTTTTCCACACTTAGCTGCGAGCCGTACCGCCCAGGCTGGAAGGCATGATCAGCCTAGGGGATTTCAGGAAAGGGGTTGGATGTGGAGGTGGTAGGTCATGGTGGCGGTGACCCCTTGCCCCCGCAATACTCCATCAATAGGGGCAGCATCGGCAGGCTCAGCCGTGGCCACCAGCGCAACATGGCGATCGCTCACCGCTAGACCATGGGTGGGGTCGTAGCCCCGCCACCCTGCTCCTGGCAGATAGACCTCCACCCACGCATGGAGGTGGCGCTCTGGGTTATCCAGATCGCCTTCCTGATAGCCACTGACAAAGCGGGCGGCCAATCCGACCGCACGGCAGGCATGGATAAACAAGACCGCGGTATCGCGACAGGACCCCGCCTGCTGGGACCATGTCAGACAGGGAGGCCACGGTGCTCCCGTGTCGCGAATTTGATGCTGACAGGTGCGGTAAATCTGCTCGTTGAGTTCACTCAAAAATGGCAGAACCGCGCCGTCCACCCGTGCCAACGTTTCCCACGCCAGTTGATAGGCCACCGGATCCACTGCGCCGCTAAGATAGGGGTGCAACCCATGGGCTAAACGTTGGGGATAGTTGAAGGGCAACGTCATTGCCCACGGCTCCAACAGGTAGTTAAACGGATTCTGACAGTAGGTTTCCACCTCAGAGGTGACTTGAATCATTAAGGTCGTGGTGAGGTCGTTCGACCACCAGTAGCGCCGCAGGTGATTGCCATAGGCATCGAGAACCGTACTGCACCCTTGGGGCACAGGTAGAATCTGCACCGTTAGCGATCGCAGGTGTTGATGACCATCGCTGCGGGGGATCAGCCGTAGATCGTGGGGGGCTAAGGCAACAGCAGCACTATAGGTGTAGGTCGTTTGATGGGTAATTCGGTAGTCCATCGTGCTCTCGTCTGGGGTCAGCATTATTTTGCCATTCTCCACCGAGTTTAGGGGGGGAAAATGGGGGATAATGCTACTTCAGAGGTAGTGAGTCGGCTACCCCGCAATTGCCGCTGATAAGATTTGGGAGTTAGCAACGATGTCGATTTTGTTTCAACTGGCACTCGCCGCCCTGGTCATCCTGTCCTTTGTCATGGTGATTGGGGTGCCAGTGGCCTATGCGTCACCCCAAGACTGGGATCGCTCGAAGCAGCTAATCTTTTTGGGGTCTGGGGTCTGGATTGCCCTAGTGCTGGTGGTGGCGGTTCTGAATTTCTTCGTCGTCTAGCCCTGCCACCGTTGACGATAGACCTCGTAGAGCAGCAC
Organism: Synechococcus sp. PCC 6717; assembly: GCF_022698185.1. Lineage (NCBI taxonomy): Bacteria > Bacillati > Cyanobacteriota > Cyanophyceae > Synechococcales > Synechococcaceae > Synechococcus > Synechococcus sp. PCC 6717. Next base: position 346,458 of record NZ_JAKLTV010000001.1, read on the forward strand.
AGCGGTGGCGATCGCCACGTTTAAGGAGTCCACCGTTGCCGCTTGGGGAATAGCCACAGAGGTAAAGGTCAAGGCACCGTAATCGGCGGGAAGACCTTGGCCTTCGTTTCCCATCACAATTAACGTAGGCTGACAAAAATTGACTTGCCAGTACACCTGTGCCGCCGTGGGCGACGTGACCACCACCTGCCAGCCCTGCGCCTGATAGGTAGCCAGCGTCCCTAGGGGATCTGCAACCGTTTGAAACGGCAGCCGAAACCACTGCCCTGCACTAGCTCGCAATACCTTAGGGTGGCTCATCTCTACACAGTCGGGCGTGAGCAGGATACCTTCAACGCCAGTGGCGGCGGCGGTGCGGACAATGGTACCTAGGTTCCCTGGATCCTGAAGCGTGACAAGGCACAACCCCAAACTCTGGAGGGGCAATGAATTGGGGGGACGGTAGGTGGTTACCGCAACCACGCCATCCGGTGTACGGGTTGTGCAGAGGGCAGCCAGCACCTCCTCACTTACCACCTCGAGGCGATTGCTGTGCTGTTCCAGTTGCTGCAGCCACGGGCTTGGTTGCTTGTCGTACCATGCGGGGGTACAACAAACCACGTCCAGCGAATAGCCTGCTGCCAAGGCTTCCTGTACCAGATGGGTGCCTTCCAGCAGGAGATGACCTTGACGATATTTCCGCTGATGGAGCTTGCGAATGTGGCGCACCAGCGGATTTTGTCGGCTTGTGATCATGAAGCAACGCCGATGCTAGTTACCCTCATAACCAGAGAGCTGAGCCAACGCACTGAGGGGAAATACGCCTTCGTATTTTTTGCCATTAATCTCCCACGTTGGGTAGGCACGGATATTAGCTTGTTTACACAGTTCTGGTTTGGGGTTAGTACCGCGAGCATCGCACTCAATGTATTGAACACTCTTAAAGGCATTGCCAAACAGTTCTTTCTGTTTTGTGCAAGCTGGGCACCAGTACGCACCATACATCTTGGCATTAATTTTTTTGAGGTGAGCCGCAAGACCTTGGGCAGAAATGGTTTGATGGGTACTCTGGGCAAAGGTCGCCGGAACCGCACTAGCGGCCACGATCCGAGGCGCCAAGGCGATCGCCCCCATTACCTCTAGTCCTGCTAGTGCATACCGTATCTGTCGCCCTGAGGAATGAACCATAGTAGAATAACTCGCCAATGGATGTGTAGTACGATGACCATCCTAGTTTAGCGCTAGCCAATTCTCCAACGCCAAGGGTTCTACACCTCAACTTGCATCCCCATTTCCACCACCTGCTGAGGTGGGAGCCGAAAATAGGTCATCGGACTTTCAGCATTACGGTAAAGCCATGCAAACAGCACCTTTTGCCAATGCCACAACCCTGCTGCTGGGGTGGGAACAATGGTACGCCGTCCCACAAAGTAGCTAACCGTTTCAACCTCCGCTGCAATATCCAAGGCGCGCCAGCAGCGCGCCATCGCAGCAGGAATATCAATAGTATCCCGAAAGCCGTAATTGATGGTGACCTGATACATATTCTCGGCGAGGGAAGCAACGTGAAGTTGGGCAGACTCACTCACGTGGGGCAAATCCGCTGTATTTAGATGGACGAAAAATACCCGCTGATGTATCACATGGTTGTGGTGCAGGTTTTGTATAAACGCAAAGGGGATGAGTGTCGGCAGGGGTGAAAAAAATACCCCTGTCCCCGGCACTTGCAGGGGATGCGCTGCCAGCAATGACTCTAGCGAGAGGTGTTGCGTTACTTGTCGTAGTTGGCCTTGGAGGCGATCGCGCCCTTGGTGCCATGTCACCAGCAACCCATAAACCATCATGCCAAACAGCAGCGGATACCACCCGCCGTCGGGAATCTTAAGGGTATTGGCCACTAAAAAGCTGGCCTCAATAGCCAAGAGACTCCCAAAAACCACCATCGCTCGCCCCAACGACCAGCGCCACTGTTGTCGAGCTAACAGGAGCAGATAAATTGTGGTCACCCCCATCGTGACATTCACCGCCAAACCGTAAGCGGCGGCCAAATTTGTGGGTTGCTGAAAAGTAATAACCAGTGCAATCACCGTAAGCAGTAACAGCCAATTGATGAAAGGAATATAGACTTGCCCTCGATGCTGATCATCGGTGATCTGAATCTTGAGCCGCGGCAGATAACCGAGTTTAATGGCTGCGGCAGTCATGGAGAAGGCACCTGAAATCACCGCCTGCGACGCAATAATGGTGGCCAACGTACTCAGGATCACAAGGGGGATCACTCCAGCCGTAGGGACAAGGCGAAAAAAGGGATTTGCGGCGGCGGTGGCATCCGTCAGCACGAGGGCACCTTGCCCAAGGTAATTGAGCACAAGGGCAGGAAAGACGATCCGATACCACGCATGGCGCACGGGGTGTCGGCCAAAATGCCCCATGTCGGCATACATTGCTTCAGCCCCCGTTAAGGCTAGGATCACCACCCCAAGCAGAAAGAGTGTCTCTTGGGGGGTGGTCCAAAACAGGTGCATCCCCCACCATGGATTCAAGGCATTGAGAATGAGGGGATGCTGCATAATGTGCCATGCCCCCAGCCCACTGAGAACCATAAACCACAGGAGCATGACCGGACCAAAAAAGTGCCCCACTCGTGTGGTGCCGTGGGCTTGCACGGCAAAGAGGCTCACGAGAATGGCAACCGTCAGGGGTACCAGCCAAGGCGCAAGCCCCGGATTGATGACCTGTAGCCCGTGTACCGCTGAGAGGACGCTAATGGCAGGGGTGATGGTACTATCGCCATAAAACATCGCTGCCCCGATTAGCCCCAAGGCCACAATGCCACCATACCAACGGGATGCCCCTGACCAGCGGGATAGCACCAGAGCCATCAGCGGAAAAATGCCGCCCTCGCCACCGTTATCTGCCCGCAGCGCAAAAGTGGCATACTTGAGAGTGGCAATTAAAATCAATGACCAAATAATCAGGGACAGCACCCCATAGATATTAGCAGGGGTAACAGCCAAGGCATGAAGGGGATTAAAGGCCTCCTGAAAGGCGTACAGAAGACTCGTGCCAAGGTCGCCATAGACAACGCCTACCGCACCAAGGGTGAGAGACCATGACCTCCGAGCGGGTGTAGAAACAGCTTTCATCGCTCGGCGGTTTGAGGGGGGGCCTGTGTTTGTAAGGCGGCGGCGATCGCCACCAACTCCTGCTCAAAGGCTAACTGAGCGCGATTGGTGCGCCCGCCCACGTAGAGGGTCTCCTCGGTGAACAGCCCCCACACCTGAGAGTGAGACACGTAACTCATGATCACCCCAGCCATCAGAAAGGCAAACCCAGCATAAAACAGGGGAATCCCAGGGTCAGATTTAATTTGTAGGCCTGTGCTGCCCACCAACTCTGTGAGGGTGAGGGTGACGTTGTTGATCTGGGTGCTCATTCCTTGGCGCAAACTGGTGAGAAACTCACCATCTGCACCATAGATGAGTACCGTCCCCTGCAAATCCCGGGMAATGAGARAAATACCCGCCGACAGATCCGGCTTAGTGGGGATCCAAGTGCCCCAGAGGCGGCCTTTCCCCTCAGTGTTCAGTTGCGCCATGGGCAATTGCAGCACCGGGCTTTGATTCAGGCGAAACCGGACGGCTGCAATACTCCAATCTGCTTGGTAGAGGGTCACCCCAGCGTACTTGAGGGGCTGATTGACGTGAATGGTGCCCCGCTTGACCTCTGTGCCAGTGGCATCGAGTACCGAGAGATCCGAGTAAAACTGATCAATGTCTCCGGCGGGTGTGTAGTCAATCCAAAAGCGGTTCACTTTCACCGACCAATTCTCGGGGAGGTGAGCCAACGGCCCCGCTTGAATCAGGTGTTGAATGTGGAACGTCGAGCCACTGGGCACCAACTCCTGTGCCATAAACCCCGTCAGGGAACCCAGAATACCTCCGAGCAAAATCAGGATCATGCTGGCATGCACCACAATTGGGCCAATACGCCCAGCAATCCCTTTGCGGGCATAGAGTTGGTTATCGGTGTACCAAACGCGATAACCGTTTTGGCTGAGGGCGGCTGCCAAGGTACGCAATGATCCGTGGGGCACTGTAGTACTGAGGGCAAGCTTGCCAAACTGGCGTGGCTCGCAGTAGTACTGCCAGCGTTGGGCGCTTTTGAGGGCTGGAACTTGTCGAGTAACGGTGCAGGCCACCAGACTGGCACCAAAGAGCACTAAGAGGGTTAAGTACCACGCTGTTCGATAGACATGATCAAGCCCAATAGCCAGCAGCACCCGCCAACTTAAAAACCCAAAAAGCGCTGGGTTTTCGGGGTAATTGGTTTGATAAAACGAGAGGGGCTGCCCCTGCTCAATGACGGTACCGGCAATACTGGCCAAGGCAATGATCAGCAGCAGCAGAATGGCTAAACGGAGGTCGCCAAGGAGCGACAGGCTGCGCCGCCACCAGTATTGCAGAAAAGGTGCAGGGGTCATAGAGGTTTGCTGCTTAGTGGGACCAGTTCACCCAATCTTGGGCTTTGAGGAACGTGGTGTAGAGTTCCGCTTCAGGGCTGTTCGGCTCAGGGGTGTAGTTGTACTCCCAGCGCACCAAGGGCGGCAAGGACATTAAAATAGACTCGGTACGGCCATTGGTTTGTAGGCCAAAAATGGTGCCTCGGTCATAGACTAAGTTGAATTCGACGTAGCGGCCACGGCGATAGAGTTGAAATTGACGTTCGCGATCGCCATACTCAATATGCCGCCGCCGTTCAACAATGGGTAGGTACGCCTCTAAAAAGGCTTGACCGCAGCTTTGGATAAAGGCAAAGAGGCTCTCCCAAGAGCGGGGGGCAACCGCACCCACCTGGCGGCTATAACTGGCGGCATCGCCGTCAAGATTTGGGCCGCGATAGAGTTCCCCCTCGCTACCGTCTTGGTAGTCAAAGAAAATGCCGCCAATCCCGCGAGATTCACCGCGATGCTTCAAATAAAAGTACTCATCGCACCAACGTTTGAAGACGGGATAGTACTCACTGTGGTGGCGATCGCACGCGGCCTTGTGAACACGGTGAAAGTGCTGGGCATCTTCCGCAAAGGGGTAGTAGGGGGTTAAGTCTGCCCCTCCACCAAACCACCACACTGGCCCTGCCTCAAAGTAGCGGTAGTTGAGGTGCACTGTTGGCACATAGGGGTTGCGCGGATGCAGCACCATAGAAGTGCCCGTGGCATAAAATCCATGGCCAGCGGCTTCTGGGCGTTGGCTGAGAATGGAAGGCGGTAACTGCTCCCCCCACACTTCGGAAAAGTTAACGCCGCCCTGCTCGAGCAGGTTCCCGTTCTTCATCACCCGGGAGCGCCCGCCCCCTCCTTCGGGTCGCTGCCAACTATCCTCTTGGAACTGGGCACCGCCATCCGCTGCTTCTAACCCTTGGCAAATCTGATCCTGAAGGGTTTTGAGGAAGGAGGACACCCGCTGGCGGGAGTCACTGGGCAGTGTGGTGGGAGCAGAAGTTGCAACAGTCATAGTAGTAATGTGTCAGTCCTATACAACGATCAAAGGGGATAGCACTAATCCCAAGGGGAGAGTGGCAAGGGTCTAGGGTCTATTCTACCGTTGCCTGCAGAGCCTGATCTAACTTGGCCGCAATGGCGGCCACCCATTGCTCGTCCTGTTTGGTATAGCTGCGGGGGGCGTTAGCACCGAGAATCAGTACGGTTGTTTCGTTAACGGGTTGGCAGATCACCCCTTGGGTATTGGGGGGTAAATAGTCAAATTCAATGCGTCCTGGGTAAAGGGCTAAATTGACTAGATAGATGGGGCGCTGCGTCCTCAGGGCGCGCTGGACAATGGCACCAGCTTGGGTCATGGTTCGCGGCCCCAAAATTCCCCGCCGTAGGAGGGGGCGATCGCTCCGCCACAGCACAATAGACTTTGTCGGCGTGTTCGTTAGCAACGTATAGGAGGCCCACGCCAACTCGGTTTTAAGGGCATCGGGCAAGTCCGGTGCCAATTCAAAGCCCTCCTCGCCCTCTAAGATCACCGCCTCTGGTGGCCGCGGCTGCACCTGCTGCCAAATGAGGGTGGTTAAGATCAAGACAGCGGCTAAAATCACGCCAACTACATCAGACCGGGCTTGGGCAGGGGTTGGTTCAACGGTCAGCAGGCGGTTCACCAGCAGCAGCGTGCCCCCAAGAACCCCCGTGGCTAGCGGCAAGTACCGCAGGAGGGTCGCTCCCATCCTTAGGCTGCAGCGTGGAGCGCCGCTAAATCAACCCCAAACACCTCTTGGAACACTTTCCCCACCTTATAGCCAGAGTCAATAGACTCCAGCGGGTCTTTCCGAAGGCGGTGGCGCAAACAGAGGACAATCACCCGGGCAATATCGCTGACGTTCACATCTGTACGCCCCTCCAAAGCGGCTAGCGCCTTAGCTGCACGGTTGGTGACCAGATCTCCACGCAGGCCATCCACATCCAGCTCAGCGCAGACGTGGGAAATATTGATCCGCAGTTCGTGGTCAATGGTTACCTTGGGCAGCAGTGCCTGTGCTGCGACTAGCTTGGCCTGAAGGGCTTCCTGCTCTCTTTGGTACTGGGCTAAAAAGCCTTCGGGATCGTGGTCAAAGCGCGATCGCTGCTCGACAATTTCCACCCGCAGTGTTGGATCTTTGACAGTGCGGATTTCTGCGTGCATCCCAAAGCGATCAAGGAGTTGGGGCCGCAATTCCCCCTCTTCTGGGTTGCCGGATCCCACAAGGACAAACCGCGCGGGGTGACGAATTGAAATCCCCTCGCGCTCAACCGTGTTCCAGCCGGAGGCGGCAGCATCTAGAAGGACATCCACAAGGTGATCGTCCAAGAGGTTGACTTCATCCACGTAGAGGATACCGCGGTTAGCCTTGGCCAGCAGGCCGGGTTCAAAGGCTTTGACCCCTTCGGCAAGGGCTTTTTCAATATCAATGGTGCCACAAACACGGTCTTCTGTTGCCCCTAGGGGGAGATCCACCATCGGCACTTTCTTAGTGGTGGTGGCGATCGGCTCTCCCGCAGCCACCCTCTCCTTGACTGCATCACTCATCAGGTCGGGATCACTGGGATGGCTATTAAAGGGATCGTCAGCGACAACCTCAATGTCCGGCAGCAGGTCGGCAAGGGCACGAATGGTGGTGGATTTACCTGTGCCGCGATCGCCCATGATCATTACCCCGCCAATTTTGGGGTCAATGACATTCAGCAACAATGACAGCTTCATTTCGTCTTGGCCAACAATTGCCGCAAAGGGAAAAACAGGCCGACGGGGGACAGCAGTGGCAGGCACAGGCATTGCATCGTAAAAACAGCATTAATCATTGTGCCATAGAGCGGCCTCCTCAGGAGCCGCCTAGCCGCTGAGGAGTGCTTTCATATCCCGTACCGCCTGTACCAATCCCACCAAGACGGCACGGCTAATAATGGTGTGGCCAATATTTAACTCTTCCATACCTTCAAGGCGGGCGACAGCCTGAACATTTTGGTAGGTGAGGCCATGACCGGCATTCACCCGTAACCCTAAGGCTTTGGCAGTGCTAACTCCCTGAGCCAGTGCCGCTAACTCTTGCTGCTGCGCGGCTTCCCCCTTGGCTTCGGCATAGCGCCCTGTGTGCAGTTCAACCAACTGGGCACCGGTGCTGGCGGCAGCGTTTAACTGCGCTGGATCGGCATCAATAAACAAACTGACCGGAATCCCCTTTCCTTGCAGCGTCTGCACCACTTGGGTGAGGCTCTCTTGCTGCCCTAGGACATCCAACCCCCCTTCCGTGGTCACTTCCTCCCGCCGCTCCGGCACAAGGGTGACATAATCTGGGCGCAGGTCGAGGGCGATCGCCACCATCTCTGGAGTCGCAGCCATTTCTAGGTTCAGGTGGCTGCGCACGGTTTGGCGCAGCAGTCGCACATCCCGCTCCTGAATATGGCGACGGTCTTCGCGCAGGTGCACCGTAATCCCATCAGCACCACCCAGTTCAGCCAAAACAGCAGCGGCAACCGGATCTGGCTCGACAGTGCGGCGGGCTTGGCGGATGGTTGCCACATGGTCAATGTTGACACCGAGGGTTACCAAGGTAATAAATTCCTCTTTTCACAAGTAAAACCACTGTGTATTTTAGCGAATTAGGGCGTTGCACAATATAAGTTAAGTATGATGCAAGGTTTACACTGTCAATCCAACCAAACTGTCAAAAACGGATGACGCAACGGAATCCAAAACTATCGGTACCGCAGTTGCGGTCGTCAATTTCGGGAAACACACCGTCCTCAAGGCTACCCGCCAGAGGTCAAACAACACTGCTTGAACCTCTGAAGTGCTGAAGCAGCAGTCTTTTGAGGTAAGAGCACAGGTGGAGGAGGTGAGCATAGATATGTGGGGAGGATTTCCCAACGTCGTGGAGAAGGTGTTCCCTAATGCAGTGGTTGTCATTGACCGTTTTCACGTGATAAAAGCCGTGAATCAAGAATTAAATAAAATTCGGAATCAAGTGGGTGCGTTGGGTCGAGGTAGCCAGTTTATTTGATTGAGGAATGGTCAAGATTAACGCCAGAAGAAACAGTCAAATTAGAGCAGCTTTTGCAACACTCAAAGCAATTAAAAAAGCGTACCGATGAGAAGAAGAGTTGAGTGGAATTGATGAGCAGTCGTTGACGGTTGAGGAAGGGAAGCGTCGAATTCACGAATGGCTAAATCACGCACGAGCCGTTTACAATCAAGCAATCACAACGCTTGGAAACCCTTTAGATGGAATTAGCAACTACTTTAGAAACCGCACTACCAGTGAAGCAATGGCGGGAATCAATATATCGTATTAAGTTGATTAAGCAATAAGCGTATGGCTTTGTAAACTTAAACAATTTTCGGGAAAGTTTGTTAGCGTGCTTCTCTAATTAGTAAAATTATCACCACACTAATGGGAGAGCCGAAAAGAATAAGCTTGTGAAAGTTAATCTGGGCTAATTTTAGTTAGCCAACAAGTTCATCAATCTAGGTTGGTTGCATTTCTTGATTGAACGAGGGGGGTCGGAAACACGAACTTCTCTAAGCTGGAAAACCGACCCTTCCTTGTGTGAACTGAGTTCTACTATATTCTCATAGGCTGGTTCTCTGAGCATCAGACTTAAATTGTCAACTCCAGTCCTGACATGAGGTGTAAACCCATATCAAGCCCGTGGTGATGATTTAGCCTGCAACCATAGACAGTTTTTGAGATTTTACAAGCATGGAGGATATTGTCGATGGCAAAAGTTGTTGGAATTGACTTAGGAACAACAAATTCCTGTGTAGCAGTCATGGAAGGTGGACAACCTGTTGTGATTGCTAATGCAGAAGGTAACCGAACTACGCCATCAGTCGTTGCCTTTACAAAGACTGGTGATAAGCTGGTGGGGCAAATTGCCAAACGGCAGGCGGTCATGAACCCGGAAAATACCTTCTACTCGGTTAAGCGGTTTATTGGGCGCAAATATGACGAAGTGACGGATGAATCAAAGCAGGTTTCCTACAAGGTACTGCGTGACAGCAATGGCAATGTCAAACTGGACTGCCCAATTCAGAAAAAGCAATTTGCACCCGAGGAAATTTCGGCAGAAGTGCTACGTAAGCTAGTCAATGATGCCAGCAAGTATCTGGGTGAACCGGTGAAGCAGGCGGTCATCACAGTTCCTGCTTATTTCAATGATTCTCAACGGCAGGCAACCAAAGATGCCGGACGGATTGCAGGCATTGAAGTTCTACGCATCATCAACGAACCGACGGCGGCAGCACTGGCCTATGGGTTGGATAAGAAAAGCAATGAAACCATCCTGGTGTTTGACTTGGGTGGCGGTACGTTTGATGTCTCCATTTTGGAAGTGGGCGATGGCGTGTTCGAGGTTAAATCCACTAGTGGTGACACCCACCTGGGAGGCGATGACTTCGATAAAAAGATCGTGGATTGGCTTGCCACTGAATTTCAGCGCAATGAGGGCGTTGATTTGCGTAAAGACAAGCAAGCCTTGCAACGGCTGACGGAGGCAGCAGAAAAAGCCAAGATTGAACTCTCAGGAGCCACTCAAAGTCAAATTAATTTACCGTTCATTACGGCTACCCAAGACGGGCCCAAGCACTTGGATATGACGCTGACCAGAGCGCAGTTTGAGCAATTGTGCAGTGACTTGCTCGATCGCTGCCGCAAACCTGTTGATCAAGCGCTTCGGGATGCTAAGCTAACGGCGTCTGACATCGATGAAGTTGTGCTGGTGGGTGGTTCGACTCGCATTCCAGCCGTGCAGCAATTAGTCCGGCAAATGACTGGGAAAGAACCCTGCCAGGGCGTGAATCCGGATGAGGTTGTTGCAGTGGGTGCGGCCATCCAAGCGGGGGTCTTGGCAGGGGACGTGAAAGACGTGTTATTGTTGGATGTCACGCCGCTGTCGCTGGGTGTGGAAACCCTCGGTGGCGTAATGACCAAAATTATTCCCCGTAATACCACCATTCCAGTGAAAAAATCGGAGATCTTTTCCACCGCAGCGGATGGCCAAACTAATGTCGAAATCCACGTTTTGCAAGGGGAGCGGGAAATGGCAGCGGACAACAAGAGCCTAGGAACCTTCCGACTCGACGGCATTCCTCCCGCACCCCGGGGTGTCCCCCAAATTGAAGTCACCTTTGATATTGACGCCAACGGCATTCTCTCTGTCTCGGCTCAAGACAAGGCCAGCGGCAAACAGCAATCCATTACAATCACCGGGGCTTCGACCCTTGATAAATCGGAGGTCGAACGCATGGTGAAAGAAGCCGAGCGCAACGCCGAAGCCGATCGCCGCCGCCGCGAACAAATCGATACCAAAAACACTGCCGATTCCGTTGCCTATCAAGCCGAGAAGCAGCTCAAAGACTTGGGCGACAAAGTCCCCACCGCCGACAAAACTCGGCTGGAAGGCATGGTTCAAGACCTGCGCACCGCGATCCAACAAGAAAACTACGATCGCATGAAATCCCTCACCAACGACATTCAGCAGGCGCTCATGCAAGTTGGCAGTGCAGTCTATTCTCAGCAGACCGGTGGCAGCACTACCAACGGCGGTGAAGATGTCATCGACGCTGACTTTATAGATCAAAAGTGATGAACAACTACTATCATGTTGATAGTAAGTGCTGAAGCGCTTACTAAAAGCTAAATCTTCCTAACCGCCAATTTGAAAATCTTGAATTAAGGAGCAGTAACCATGAGTTCAGCCTTTGCTAAAACCCCAGAAAAGTGCGTTTCCGCCACCTTCAAAGATGAGAAAAAGCTACAGGATGCTGTCCAACGCCTGCTCAATCGCGGCGTGCCCAAAGAGCGGATTTCCATCATTGGACGTAACTTCCAATCGGAAGCTCGCATCACTGGGTTTTTGACTAAAAAAGACGTGATTTTGGATGGTTTGGCCAGCGGTGCGCTCTATGGTTCCCTATTTGGCTCTGTTTTAAGCCTGCTTACCGGAGTCGGTGTGCTGTTTATTCCCTTTTTAGGTGCAGTTGTCGCAGCAGGGCCACTGGGGGCGGCGCTACTGGGAGCGACTAGTGGTGCCCTCTACGGGGCGCTGGGTGCAGGGTTAGGCTCTGCGCTCATCTCATTGGGAATGCCCCAAGATAAGGCTGCTATTTATCAAACGCGTGTGCAGGCGGGTGAATTTTTGCTGGTCGTAGAAGTTCCTGAAGAGAAATCGGGTGAAACTTTCCTACTTTTACAAAGTGCAGGGGGTGAAGAAGTTGCTATTACAGATATGCAGTTGCCCCGTGAACCCGAAGGCGAATTGACAGGCAGTGACCAAATTTCGCCAGAGATCAAGGCGGATTTGTCCGAAGAGGCGCAGCAAACCTTTGTGGAAGCCTATAACCAGTCTCTCAGCGAATCTCCAGAGACAACCAATGCTTTGAAAACAGCCTGGGAGCGCATCAAGCAATTATTCGATCGCGACGACAAGGGCATCTTTTCTAAACGCAAAGCAAGTTAGCTTCCCTGGGGTTCGACTCAATACCAACTGGATCAATTCCAAACGGCTCCTTACTTGACTTGATGGGAAACAGACAATGAATGCTGACATAGCAGATGAAATTCAACAAAGCTCAAGCTGGTCAATTGCATTAGGTGTTGTGATGGTTCTGCTCGGGGTTGGAGCAATTTTAGAACCGTTCGTTGCCACGATCGCAGTGGCGATCGCGCTGACCTGGTTTTTGTTAATTGTAGGTATTGTTCGGATCGTTCAGGCAGTTCAATCCCGCAGACAAAAAGGCTTCTGGCTCAAGCTACTGGTTGGGCTTTTCTATGTCCTCGCCTGGATTTTGCTGATTACTAATGTTTTTGGAGCGGCCCTCACCTTTACCCTCGTCCTAGGAAGCCTCATTTTGGTTGAGGGGATCTTAGAGGTGATTGCCGCATTTAAAGTGCGCCCAGACGGTAACTGGATTTGGCTATTGTTCAGTGGCATCCTGTCCATAATTCTGAGCGTCTTAATTCTGTATCAATGGCCCAGCAGTGCAACTTGGTTACTGGGAGTCTACGCAGGAACTAGTTTTTTGTTTACCGGAATCTGGATGATTATGCTGCCTCTGGCAGTTCGCAAGCAGATCAGCTAGGAGGCAATCATTCATGATAATTTGAGGCAAGAACTTGCCTCCCTCTCACTCTGGAACGCTTCAAGAAGTAAGTTACAACTAATAGGAGATTTGCTCATGACTCTTGCAAACATCATTCAGTCTGACGTTCAAGCTCATCAGGAGATTGAGAAGGAAAGACAGGAGGCAACAACTGAAGCTGAAAAGCGTGTCGATCAGGAAGCAATCGCGGCGATCGCCGAAACTCGCAATGCCATCACCGCAATCGATGAGGGTAAAACCCCAGATGCCATCCAAGCCCTAGAACGGGCAACTGGAAAGCTAGATATTCTGCTGGCACGGTATCCTAACCTCTCGCTTATCCCAATCTCGTCTCAAGTCACAGTCCTTGATTTGGCTCCGCTGGACTTTGACATCATTGCAGAAATTCGTGCTGCTGCGAAGGTCGCCACAGATGTCGATGATTTTCCCAATGCTCGTGCCCTATTGCATAACTTGACGAGCGAGATTCGCACAACCACAGTCAATTTGCCTTTAGAAACCTATCCAGATGCAATGAAAGAGGCAGCCCGATTGTTGGAGCGAGGACAGATTGATGAAGCGCGAACAGAGTTGAAACTGGCACTCTCAACTCTGGTTGTAACTGAACAATCTCGACCAATTCCATTGATCGTTGGACTTGCCAACTTAGTTGCAGCATCTGCACTTGCCAAAAACAAGTCGCAGAACATGACAGAGCAGGATCAGGATAAAATTTTGAAGTTGCTGAAAGAGAGTCGCACCCAACTCAATCGGGCAAAAGAATTGGGATATGTTAGCAGCAATACCGACTACAAAGAGTTGCAGCGGATGATTAAGGATATTGAGCGGCAAGTGAGAGCAAAGGACTCAACAGAAGGGCCATTTGCCAAACTTCGGGAACAGTTCTCCAGTTTCCTAAAGCGGCGATCAGAGAAAGTCAGCAAGTCTGTACAAGAAGGTCAACAAGCCACAAATTCTCAAGCTAATTAACAGAGAAGAAAGCAGTTTTTTTATCCTCTACGTTCCTGTATCTTTGTTGAAAAATCATGAATCAACTTAATGTCCTGAAGAAGTTGCAGACTTTGGTGGTAGGTTTTTTAGTTTTCTGGCTATTACTCATCACTCCCACTTGGATGGCGAGTGCGGCTGCTATCTCTAATACGTCCAATCTTGAGAGCATCAATCAACCTGATTCCAGCCTTCAGCAAGAAATTGAAAAGGAAAAACAGGCAGCACTGGATGAGGCTGAGAGCCGTCTAGATCAAGAAGCGATCGCTGCCATAGAAGAAACACGCAAGGCGATCGCGGCAATTGCTGAGGGCAAAACTCAAGATGCATTACAAGCTCTAGAGCGGGCAACGGGCAAGCTAGATATACTTTTAGCCCGCTACCCTGAGTTAGGGTTGGTGCCAGCATTCACTCAAGTCGCTGTGATTGATGTCGCACCACTGGACTTAGATACCGTTCAACGTCTTCGGAATCAAATTAAAAGTGCCATTAATGCTGAAGATTTCCCAGCTGCGCGAGAACTACTCAACAATTTGATGAGTGAAATTCGCACCGTAACGTTCAACCTACCTCTCGCCACTTATCCAGATGCCATGAAACAGGCAGCGCGATTGCTAAACGAGAAACAAGCAGAAGCGGCAAAAGAGGTTTTGCAAAAGACACTTTCTACCTTAGTGATCACTGAACAAGCACGACCGATTCCATTGATTGAGGCTCACACAAAACTCCTTGGTGCTGTTGCTGTTGCCGATCTTGATCGAAGTGATGCTGGGCGACTCTTAGAAGACGCACGGAATTATCTACAACTGGCAAAAGAATTGGGATACGCCCGGCGCGATCCCGACTACGCTGAACTGGATCAAGCCATTAAAGATATCCAGCGACAATTGCGAGCAAACGAGAAAACTGCCAGCGCCTTCGCTAAACTACAAGACAAGTTCTCTAGCTTCTTTAATCGAGTTTCTGAGGTTAAGCAGGCTGCCTAAAAAGCGTGTTTAAAAATAAGCTCGCAAAGATTCGATTCTGAACTTTTGACCCTAACCAGCTTAGCGAGTCTAATATGTGCCCATTCTGGTCAACCTCCTTTATTTTTCCTAGCTTTATCGGAAACTCCGTCTTGAGAGGTATCCATGGCTACCACTGATTTCAAAGACTATTACAACATCCTGGGAGTCAGTAAAACCGCAACGCCAGAGGAAATCAAGAAAGCCTATCGTAAACTGGCACGCAAGTATCACCCAGACTTAAATCCTGGTGATCAAGAGGCAGAAGCTCGCTTCAAAGAGATCAACGAAGCCCACGAAGTGCTTTCTGATCCAGAAAAACGCCAGAAATACGATCAGTTTGGGCAATATTGGAAGCAGGCATCGGCAGGKGCACCGCCMCCCGGCGGCACTGGCTTTGAAGGGATGGACTTCGGCCAGTACAGCAGTTTTGATGACTTTATTAGCGAACTGCTAGGGCGTTTCGGGCGCAGCGGTGGAGCTGGGCGGCGGGTGTATACCTACCGAACCACAACCGGACCAGAGGAATTCCGAGAGTCTGTGGAGTTTGGCAGCTTTGGGGACGACCCCTTCAGTCGCTTCGTGGAAATGCCCGCTCAGGATACGGAAGCGGCGATCGCCCTCACCCTTGCTGAAGCCTTCCACGGCACCCAAAAACGGTTACAAATTGGGGATGAAACGGTTACTGTTCGTATTCCACCTGGAGCCAAGTCCGGCAGCCGCATTCGGGTCAAGGGCAAAGGGCAGATGAGTCCGTTTAGCCAGCAGCGGGGGGATTTATATCTTACTATCGAGTTACTGCCCCATGCCTTTTATAAATTTGAAGGCAATAATTTAATTTGTGAAGTTCCGATTAGCCCAGCAGAAGCCGTACTCGGTGCTCAAATAAAAGTTCCGACCCCTGACGGAAAGGTAACGATGAGCATCCCTCCTGGCGTGGATTCTGGACAAACCTTGAGATTACGTGGCAAAGGCTGGCGCGATCCCAAAGGTAATCGAACTGATTTGCTGGTACGGCTGAAAATTGTCACCCCGAAAGACTTAAGTAGGCAGGAAAGAGAATGCTATGAGAAGTTGCAGCAGATTAGCAGTTTTGATCCTCGAGGTGCGATCGCGGAGGTGCATCTATGACCACTAGCATGGGGCTTTCACGAATTGTTTGGTCGAATGCAGGCGATCGCCTCTACAGCTTTGAACAAGCCGCTTACTTTACCCAAACCTCAGTGCCACTCATTGAGCAATTTGTGACGTTAGGTCTAGTTGAACCAACAGGCACGATGCTGCGCCGCCAAGATCTCGTCCGCGTGGTGCAGATTCAACGCCTGCGTCGCGATTTGGGATTAAATTTAGTCGGTGCCGCGATGGTACTCGACATGGCCGCCGAGATTGCGCAGCTCAAGGCTCAACTGCGCGCTTATCAAACAGAGTTTGGAACCAGGCATTAATGGGTTGGTCTTTAAATATCAAACTACTGACTGCAATTGATTCCTAGGTACAATTATGATTGCGGAAATTGGGAAAATACTCGTCGTTCTCGGTGCTGGTATCCTATTACTAGGAGGCTTGCTCTGGCTCAGTAGTGGAACTTTGAAGCACATTCCTTTTGGTCGTTTACCTGGCGATATTTTAGTGCAGAATGAGTATTTTACCTTCTACTTCCCCTTGACCACTGGTATCCTCTTGAGCCTTAGCTTAAGTGTCTTGCTCTGGTTAGGAAAATTCATTACCAGTCGCTAATTTAATGAATTGGACACGTTCTCTCATGGCCATGAATTATCCATCCTCACCGAATCAACGCTGGCAATCATGGTTTGAAAGAGACACTATTGTACGCAATCTGGAGTTTTTCCAGAATTTTATTGTAATATCTCTATGCATTGGTTTGTTTTGTGTTATGTTGATTCGGTTAGGCGAAATGTTTCTTTCCCTGTGGAAACCGATCAATTTTCAAGCCATCACATCTGATATTTTGTTTGTTCTCATCTTGGTAGAGATCTTTCGCTTGTTAATTATCTACCTCCAAGAACAGCGGATTTCTATTGGGGCAGCGGTAGAAGTTTCTTTGGTTTCAGCATTGCGGGAAGTGATTTTACAGGGAGTTGTCGATATTCCCATCGATCACCTACTGGGAGTCTGCACTTTTCTAGTTGTTTTAGGGGGATTATTATATTTGCGAGTCTGGATATTCCAGCAATTTGAGGCAATTTCAATTACAAGAAGTGAATCCCTCTCCCAAGTCAATACTGACGATGCATCCGACAGTCAAAAGTTTCGATTACGCCGTCGTTCCCCATCCATTGAGCAATATCCCTTTTAGGGGCTGTCCATCCCAGCCCCTGTTGGTACTGGTCTTAGCAATTTCTCTCCTGCCAAAATAAAAGTTGAGAGTGTGGGCATCTCGCTTCGTCGGGGAGCCAGTGCAAGACCCCTCTGTAAGCAGACACCGTTTCTTTACCGTTGACCAAACCCATTGGGATGCAAGCCCCGTCCTTCAGGACGGTGGAGAATGTCAAGTTGATTACCATGGGTTTGCCCTTCTGTGGCATTCTGAAAGGGAGGATATTATCCTTGGCGTAGAAGTGAGGCGAGAGAGCACCCTATGCAAACCCTGCCTAATCCAGTTCAAGCTGCCCCCACGCCCGTAGAGACGGCAATTGTGCGGCGCAAGACCCGACCGGTTCCCGTGGGATCCATCACCATTGGCGGTGGTTATCCGGTAGCGGTGCAGTCGATGATTAACGAAGATACGCTAGACATTGATGGTTCAGTGGCTGCCATTCGTCGTCTCCACGAAATTGGTTGTGAAATTGTGCGGGTGACGGTACCTAGTCTTGCCCACGCCAAAGCGATGGAAGAGATTCGCGATCGCCTCTACAAGACCTATAAACCTGTTCCTCTGGTGGCGGATGTTCACCATAATGGCATGAAAATTGCCCTAGAAGTGGCCAAGTACGTGGATAATGTTCGCATTAATCCGGGGCTGTACGTGTTTGAAAAGCCCAAGGGCGATCGCACCGAATATTCTGCGGCGGAATTTGCTGAAATTGGCGACAAAATCCGCGAAACCCTTGAACCCCTAGTGATTTCCCTGCGGGATCAGGGTAAATCCATGCGCATTGGTGTAAACCATGGCTCGTTAGCCGAGCGGATGCTCTTTACCTACGGTGATACCCCCGAAGGCATGGTGGAATCAGCCCTAGAATTTATCCGTATTTGTGAGTCCTTGAATTTTTACAACCTTGAAATTTCCCTCAAAGCCTCGCGGGTACCCGTGATGCTGGCAGCTAACCGACTAATGGTGAAACGCATGGATGAGTTGGGGATGGACTATCCCCTCCACCTTGGGGTGACCGAAGCAGGAGATGGCGAATACGGACGCATTAAATCCACCGCTGGCATTGGCACCCTCCTAGCCGAGGGTATTGGCGATACCATCCGCGTCTCTCTCACGGAAGCGCCGGAAAAAGAAATCCCCGTGTGCTATGGGATTTTGCAGGCACTAGGGCTGCGGCGCACCATGGTGGAGTATGTCGCCTGCCCGTCCTGTGGTCGTACGCTGTTTAACCTTGAGGATGTCTTACACAAAGTGCGTGAAGCCACGAAGCATTTAACTGGCCTGAATATTGCCGTGATGGGGTGCATTGTCAACGGCCCCGGAGAAATGGCCGATGCCGACTATGGGTATGTGGGCAAGCAACCGGGCTATATTTCCCTGTATCGCGGTCGGGAAGAGGTAAAGAAAGTGCCCGAGTCAGAAGGGGTGGCAGCCCTCATTGACCTCATTAAAGCTGACGGTCGATGGATTGACCCGCAATGACGGTCGTGCGCCCCAATGAAGCATTGACACGGTTAATGCTAGGGAACCAGCGGTTTGTGCAGCACCGGCTCGATAACCCCCATCGTGACTTCACCCGTATTGAAGCTGTGGCGGAGCATCAAGAACCCTTTGCTGCCATCCTCAGTTGCGCTGACTCGCGGGTTATTCCTGAAGTTCTGTTTGATCAAGGGATTGGCGACATGTTCGTCATTCGGGTTGCTGGCAACTTAGCCATGATGGATACGGTCGCTAGCGCCGAGTACGCGATCGCCGTGCTGGGGGTTTCGCTATTGATGGTATTGGGTCATGAACGCTGTGGTGCAGTGAAAGCCACTCTCACGGGAGGCAGCTTTCCAGGAATTATTAGCACCCTCGCCGAATCAGTGGCTCCTGCTCTCAAAGCCACCCAACACCAGACAGGCGATCGCCTCACCAACGTTATTCAAGCCAATGTCCACCTCCAACTGGAGCGCCTGTCTCGCTCCACAGTTGTTAAAGCCGCTATGGCCAAGGGGCAACTGCGCTTAGTGGGTACCTACTACGATTTAGATACCGCCGAAGTGCAAATCCTTGAAGACCGTCCTGATGCTGGTGTTTGAGAGTAAAAGTCATGACCGCAGAAACAATTTTTAGCCGCATTATTCGCCGCGAGATCCCCGCTGATATTGTCTATGAGGATGAGCTGTGTCTGGCCTTCCGCGACATCAACCCCCAAGCCCCGATCCACATTTTGATTATTCCGAAAAAGCCAATCCCGCAGCTTAGTCTTGCGGAACCGGAAGACCACCGGGTACTGGGTCACCTGCTGTTGAGCGCCAAGCGGATTGCCGAAAACGAGGGGCTGAGCAATGGCTATCGCATTGTGATCAACAATGGCGCAGATGGCGGGCAAACCGTTTATCACCTCCACCTTCACCTGCTGGGAGGCAGAGCCTTCCAGTGGCCCCCTGGGTGAGGCCACCACAGTTATTTACTTTCTGTAATGCTTTTTAAGGGCGATCGCCGAAAACTCGTAGCTTAAGATACAGTTTCTAAGGATAACGCCCCCTTAACCTATGGGAGATTATTGCTTTCATTGATAGAGATAGCACCCCCCATGGCTCAACAATTTGGACTTGGACGACGTAAATTTATTGTGTATGGCTCCGCCGCCTTAGGAACGAGCCTATTGATCAAAGGCTGTGCTCCAGCCACAGACACCGGTGGTGGTGGCACAACAGCAGGCAGTGGTGAGACGATTAAAGTCGGCATTTTGCACTCCCTCAGTGGCACCATGGCCATCAGTGAAAAAAGCGTCGTTGATGCCACCCAGCTAGCCATCGACGAAATTAACAGTGCTGGCGGTGTCCTCGGTAAACAGATTGAGCCAATCCTTGAAGACGGTGCCTCCGACTGGCCGACCTTTGCCGAAAAAGCCACAAAACTGATCGATCAAGATAAAGTTGTTGTTGTCTTTGGCTGTTGGACCTCTGCCTCCCGCAAAGCTGTGCTGCCAGTGTTTGAGGCTAAAAATCATATGCTCTGGTACCCCGTGCAATATGAAGGTCAAGAATGCTCTAAAAATATTTTCTATACGGGGGCAGCCCCCAACCAGCAAATTGAACCTGCCGTAGATTGGTTGCTGGAAAATAAAGGGAAAAAATTCTTTCTGGTCGGCTCTGACTACGTCTTCCCCCGCACTGCCAATACCATTATTAAGGCTCAACTCGCGGCCAAAGGTGGGGAAACGGTCGGTGAAGACTATCTGCCCCTTGGCAGCATCGAGGTCACCCCCATTATTACCAAGATTCGCTCTGCTCTCCCCGATGGCGGTGTTATTTTTAACACCCTGAACGGCGATAGTAACGTTGCCTTCTTCAAACAACTGCAGGGGGCGGGGTTAACTCCCGATAAATACCCCACCATGTCGGTAAGTATTGCTGAAGAAGAAGTTCAAGCCATTGGTGTGGAGTACCTCAAGGGGCACTACGCTGCTTGGAATTACTTCATGACCGTTGATACGCCCCAAAACAAAACCTTTGTGGAGGCCTTCAAAGCAAAATTTGGCCAAAATCGCGTTACCAACGACCCCATGGAGTCTGCCTATATTGGGGTTAACCTGTGGAAGCAAGCAGTGGAGCAGGCGGGAACCGCTGATGATCTCGAAAAAGTGCGCCAAGCCGCCATTGGCCAAGCCTTTGATGCACCCCAAGGCCCGGTGAAGATGTTCCCCAATCACCATATTTCGCAAACGGTGCGCATTGGAGAAGTGGGCGACGATGGCCTCTTTAAGATTGTTTATGCCACCCCACAGCCAGTGGATCCGCTGCCGTGGAACCAGTTCGTGGCTGAAACCAAAGGCTTTACCTGCGACTGGACGCGCACTGATGTAGAGAATCCCGGCCAATTCCGGATGGAAGGGTCATAATCTAGCCATTTGGTAGCTTCAAAAACAGTTTGTGCCACCCCGACCGTTGACGATCAAGGTTAACTGTTGGCGGTGGCTCTTTAACCCTAACCTTGTTTAGCCATGACGTTTTTGCTTGAGAGTATTTTTAATGGCACGAGCATTGGCGCAGTCTTGCTGTTGGCAGCACTGGGCTTAGCCATTGTCTTTGGCATTATGGGGGTGATTAATCTTGCCCACGGCGAACTAATGATGCTGGGAGCCTACACTACCTTTGTGGTGCAAAATGCCTTTCGGGCACTGGGAGATAGCTGGTTCGACTGGTACTTGCTGGTGGCTGTTCCCCTCGCCTTTGCCCTAGCGGCTGGCGTTGGTGTTATGCTCGAGCGCAGTGTCATCCGCTATCTCTACGGTCGCCCCCTCGAAACCCTATTGGCGACGTGGGGGGTGAGTTTGATTTTGCAACAGTTGGTGCGCAGTATTAGCTGGCAGATGACCCTGCAAATTGCCCTCTTTTGCCTCCTGTTTTTTGGGGGTATGTGGCTGCTCAAGGGACGTACCATAGCTCAGCGTTGGCACGCTTGGGTAACCCCTGTCTTGCTAGTGCTGTCTTTGGGAATTGGTATTACAACGGGGCTGGCTGTAGGGGGGGCAGCGGGCTTAGCTGTGACTAAGCCGTGGTTTGGTGCCCAAGGGGTTGATGTCACCGCACCCAGTTGGTTGCGGGCGGGGGTGAACCTCTTGGGGGTGCAATTTCCCTTTGTGCGCTTGTTTATTATTGCCTTGACAGCAGTATGCTTGGTGGCCATTTATCTGTTCCTGCTGCGATCGCAATGGGGGTTGCGCATTCGTGCGGTTACCCAAAACCGCAGTATGAGTGCTTGCCTAGGCATTCCCACTCAAACTGTGGATGCCTTGACCTTTGCCCTCGGATCAGGGCTGGCTGGGATTGCTGGCTGTGCTATTAGTCTGCTGGGGTCGGTGAGCCCAAACACTGGTCAAAACTATATTGTTGATGCCTTTATGGTGGTGGTGGTCGGCGGGGTCGGCAAAATTGTTGGCTCCATTGTAGCTGCCTTGGGGATTGGTTTTGTCAACTATGTGATTGGCTCTGGGCTCTTCACGCGATTCTTGGCACCCGGTACGGGGCTTTACGACTTCTTTGAGTTTTTTGCCAGTACCAGTATGGCGCGGGTGATGGTCTTTATCCTCATTATTACCTTCTTGCAAATTCGCCCTGCTGGCTTATTTCCGCAAAAAGGACGTACCGTCGATGCCTAAGTTACCTAAACTGTCGTTTCCTAAGCATCGTATCAGTGCTCCAGAGTTAGGAGTGGTGGCTGCCCTTGCCTTAGTTTTAATCTTTATTATGCCCCTTGTCCTGCCCGGCTTCCGTTTGGATCTGCTGCATCGCTATTTGGCACTGGCAATTGTGGCGCTTGGCATTGACCTGATTTGGGGATTTACGGGCTTACTGAGCTTAGGGCATGGCATTTTCTTTGCCTTGGGCGGCTATGCGATCGCTATGCATATTAAACTGCAAGTCCCAGCAGGCGCCGCCAGTCCTCTGCCGGATTTCATGACCCTTTATGGGGTCACGGAGCTACCTTGGTTTTGGTATCCGTTCTATTCCTTTGCCTTCGCTGCGGTAGCAGTGGTGCTGATTCCGGCACTCTTGGGGGCAATTCTAGGCTATCTAGTGTTTCGCAACCGCATTCGCGGCGTTTACTTTTCCATCCTTACCCAAGCGGCCATTATCGTCTTCTTTAATTTCTTTAACGGTCAGCAAAAGCTTTTTAACGGCACTAACGGTCTCACAGACTTTCAGACCCTTTTAGGGGTACCCGTACGGGATGCCCAAACGCAGTATTGGTTTTACGTGCTGACGGTGATCTTCCTCGCGCTGGCGTATTTGCTCTGTCGTTGGCTGACCATGGGACGCTTTGGCCGACTCTTGGTGGCGATTCGCGATGATGAAGCTCGGGTGCGCTTTTCCGGCTACAACCCCACTAGCTATAAGGTACTGGTGTTTGCCATTTCTGCTGCCCTAGCGGGGATTGGCGGTGCTTTTTTTACGCTGCGAACCGGGATCATCTCGCCGCGTGCGATGGATATTGCCTTTTCCATTGAGATGGTGATCTGGGTGGCGGTGGGCGGTCGTGCCAGCCTGATCGGCGCAATTTTAGGGGCACTGCTTGTGAACTTTGCCCGTAGTTTGCTAAGTGAGCAGTTTGCAGATATTTGGCTCTTTTTCCAAGGGGCGCTGTTCCTCATTGTTGTGTTGGCCTTACCCACGGGAATTGTGGGCTGGCTGCGGACGGAGAGCCATTTGTTTTTGGCAAGACTGCTGGGGCGACCCCAACCTTTGGCCACCTATCCTGAATTGGAGCTAGACCCAGACATACAGTACGAGCGTGACGTTCTCAAGCAGGAGGGCAAACACCCATCGTGACACCACCGATTCTAGAAATTGAGGATCTCACCGTTAGCTTTGATGGCTTTAATGCCCTGAATCACCTTTCGTTTCAAATGGAAACGGGAGAGCTAAGGGTGATCATTGGTCCCAATGGTGCTGGGAAGACCACTTTCTTAGATGTCATTACCGGCAAAGTGAAGCCTACCCAAGGCCGAGTACTGTTCAAAGGCCGTAATCTCCGCCGTTATAGCGAAGATCAGATTGCCCGTTTTGGCATTGGCCGTAAGTTTCAAACACCGCGAGTGTATCTCAATTTAACGGTACGAGAAAACTTAGAGTTAGCGGGTGCCCGGCAAAAAGGCGTGCTCTCAACCCTGTTACACCCCTTACCCAAACCGGATCGGGAGCGGATTCAGGCCTTGATTGAAACCATTGGCTTACGGCCGAAAGCCAATTTTCCCGCAGGCTTACTCTCCCACGGCGAAAAGCAATGGTTAGAGATTGGGATGCTGGTGGCGCAATCACCGGATCTATTACTGGTGGACGAGCCAGTGGCGGGTCTTACGGATGAGGAAACCCGTCTCACAGGAGAACTCTTAGTGGCGCTGGCGGAAAACCATTCCATTATTGTGATTGAGCACGATATGGAGTTTGTGCGGCAAATTGCCCGTACGGTTACGGTGCTCCACGAAGGCTCGGTACTGTGCGAAGGCTCCATCGAAGATGTCCAGAATGACCCCCGCGTGATTGAGGTCTATTTGGGGGCACCCTTAGAAGAACCTACCTCCCAGAAACAGCCATGACCCGTGTTGATCACTACCCTTTACCCACGACTGCGGTGGCCGCCGATTGGATGCTGCGGGTGCGCGGTCTGAATGTCTATTACGGTGAAAGCCATATCCTACGGGATATTGATCTGAGTGTGCCTACCGGTAAGATGGTGTGCCTGATTGGTCGCAATGGCGTTGGCAAAACTACTCTCCTCAAGAGTATCATTGGCTTACTCAACCCCCGCCAAGGTGAACTGGTGTGCCAAGAGCAGTCATTACTGCCGCTGCGTCCGGATCAGCGGGCAAAGCTGGGGATTGGCTATGTTCCCCAAGGCCGTGAGATCATTCCACGGCTGACGGTTAAGGAAAATTTACTGCTGGGGTTAGAGGCACGTCCGCACTCTGCTCGCAAAGGTGATATTCCCGAGGACATTTTTGAGTTGTTTCCCGTCCTGAAGAAGATGCTACACCGTATGGGGGGCGACCTGAGTGGGGGGCAACAACAGCAGTTGGCGATCGCCCGGGCATTGATGGGGCAGCCCAAGCTTTTGCTGCTGGATGAACCCACTGAGGGAATTCAGCCCTCAATTATTTTAGAAATTGAAGCCGCCGTCCGACGGATTATTGCTGCCCGTGGTATTTCTGTCCTTTTGGTGGAGCAGCACCTCCACTTTGTGCGCGAAGCCGATTGGTACTACGCTATGCAAAAGGGGGGGATTGTTGCCTCAGGCCCAACCAGCGACCTCAGTCAAGATGTGATTCAGCGGTTTTTGGCAGTTTAGGCGTCTGCCCGTCTATATCAATCTCTATATCAATCTAGGGTGCTGGGCTGCTCTACAAGGGTGACCCGCCGCGGTTGAGCGAGTTGCCGCAGTAGCGGTTGGAGGGTGGCGAGGGTCTGGTTTAGGGTCTGGAGCACTAATTGCAGGCTGCCCGTCTCTGCAAGTGCGTTGAGGGCATCGCTCAGTTGCTCGATGAGGAGCAGTCGCTGTTGCAGGCGTTGTTCGCTTTGCGAGAGTAACTGGGCTATAGACTGGCCGTGCTGGCGCAGTTCTTGGCCAATGGCTATGTGCTCTTGATTAACGCGCTCAAGAAGTTGAAGTTGGCTTGTTTCTAGCTGCTCTAGCAATCGCTGAAATGACGCATCGGCAGACTGCTGTTGCGTGGTGATGGCCGCCACAAACTGTTGGCGATCGCTCACCATTGCCCGTGCTAAATGGGTGAGGTTTTGCAGCAGTTGCTCGAGCCGCTCGGTAGCGGGTGCCATCAGGGCTTCTGGATTGGGTAACTCGGCTCGGATGACTTCTTGCAGTACCGCTTTGAGGGTGTCTGGTGCCAGCGCCGCTGGACTGGCACCCATGGGTAAGCGCGGTAGCAGATAATCGTTAATGTAGGTGTCAATTTGCAGCAGTAACTTGGCTTCCCAGCGCTCAACCGCCACTAAAGGAATCATGACAAAAACACTCAAGACTAAGGCCACGAGGGTGGTGTCAAAGGCAACCGCCAAGCCAGTGGTGACGCTGCCAATCCCCTCCTTAATTTGGTTGACATCCTGAGCCGTTTCCAAAAAACTGGAAAACCCACTCACCGCTTGGCTAATGCCAACTACGGTGCCGATGAAGCCCAGCAGCGGGATCGCCCACACCAAAACCCGTGGAATAGTGTAGGAGGCATCCGCTGCTGCTGCTGCACTGCCACTGTCTTCTGCGGCAACGTCTGCGGCAATGGCGCGCTGCTCACTGGTCATAAATGCCGCCAATACTCGCCCACAGCGATTGGGGAGCAGCCCCTGGCGTTGGGCTAAGGTCTGCTGTAAGTAAGCAACATCCCGCGCCGTTGTCAGGGGATAGTTAGCCGGGATCCAATTTTGGCGCAGGCTGGGAAACTGCTGCACCAAGGCGATCGCCTTCAGAAGAGTAAAGATCAGCACTGTCCAGGCAAAAAACAGCGCCACAGGTTGGGTCCACCCCCGTGCAAGAAGTAATTGTCCCAAGTAGGTACCCTGAAACGGCAGAAACCCAATATAGACCCCTACAGTGGCCACAAGGGCGATCGCCAACGCCAGCCACAGATTCGCCCGGATATCCTTACGCGCAACCGCCACCGGGGTCAACGGCGGCGTTGAGGTTAGCACAGGGGTTGAAGAAGCAGTCATACTCACCGTCACGGATAATGCAAACGTTTACCATCTTACTGAACCCCAGCCTGCCCCTCTCAGGGCTTGGGTGCAATCGCGGTACTCTGCTGCCAACGCCAAATCCCGGCCAACAGGCTACCAATCAGCGAATGGGTCACCCCTGAAATGGCACAGGGGACGGCGGTCAGGGGGTTAGCGAACGCTTGCCGTGCCAAGGCCACCCCCAACCCCGAATTTTGCATCCCCACCTCAATGGAAATCGTGCGACAGGTTCGCTGGGAATAGCCCMCCCATCGTGCGATGTAGTACCCGCCAAAGAAGCCAATACTATGCAGGGAGATCACCGCCGCCAACAGCTGCACCCCATGGGTAAGAATCGCACTGGCACTTGCGGCAAAAACCCCACCGCAAATGATGCAAATTCCCAAAACTGAAATAAAGGGGGAAATAGGCAGTACCTTTTTCACCAGATTAGGTGCCTTTGTATTCAAGGCAAGACCCACCAGAATAGGCAACAGCACCACCTGCACCGTTCCCCAAAACAACTGCATTGCATTCACTTCCACGTACTGCCCCGCCAACAGTTTTGTTAGGAGCGGGGTGAGCACA
The DNA here is from genome assembly GCF_022698185.1 of Synechococcus sp. PCC 6717. NCBI lineage: Bacteria > Bacillati > Cyanobacteriota > Cyanophyceae > Synechococcales > Synechococcaceae > Synechococcus > Synechococcus sp. PCC 6717. Next base: position 373,201 of record NZ_JAKLTV010000001.1, read on the forward strand.
ACGGCCGCTAACGTAGAGCAGAGGGTCATCACCACCGACAGAGCAACGTGGGCACGAGCAATAAAGCTCACCACATTAGAGGCCGTTCCCCCCGGACAGCAAGCAACCAGAATCAGACCCACCGCAAAGGGGGGTGGCAACTGGTAAAGACGCGCCACCAGCCATCCGGCCGTTGGCATGATCAAGTACTGCGCTAAGAATCCCAAGGCAACAGAGCGAGGCATTAAACCGACAGCCTTAAAGTCCGCCCAACTGAGGGTCAGCCCCATCCCCAGCATCACCACCATCAAAATCCAGACGATGTAGTCGCTGGTCACCCACAAAAACAGCGGCGGATGCAGCAGCGCAACAATAGCAGTGATCAAGACCCATAGGGGAAAAAGATTGGTCAGCCACTCAAGGCGAGACATGGTGGGCACTGCTCCCTAGGGGGTGGGTCGCCGCCGCTGCAAAAACTCTGGAATATCCAGCTTAGGCTTGCCCTCAGGGTCTGTTGGCTCAGACTTTGGAGCGGGCACAGAGGCAACATTCGATTGGGGCTTGCTAGGGAGGGGGGGGGCTTTGGCAACCGTGCGGCTGCGGGGAGTGGCCTCCCCCGTGAAGCCCGTTGCAATAACCGTGACTTGCACTTCGCCCTGTAGCTCGGGATCAATCACCGCCCCAAAGATAATGTTGGCATTCGCATCGGCCACATTGTAGATGACCTCTGCGGCAGCATTGACTTCGTGCAACGTTAAATCCGTTCCGCCAGTAATGTTAAAGACAACCCCTTTGGCGCCTTCAATAGAGCCTTCCAAAAGGGGTGAAGAAATGGCCGTCATCGCTGCTTCTGCCGCTCGGGATTTACCAGAGGCAATGCCAATCCCCATCATGGCAGAGCCAGCATCGGCCATCACAGAGCGAATATCCGCAAAGTCAACGTTAATCAGACCCGGCAGGTTAATAATGTCGGAGATGCCCTGTACCCCTTGGCGCAGCACATCGTCTGCCACGCGGAAGGCATCCTGCACAGAGGTTTGCTCAGAAATGACGGAAAGAATTTTATCGTTGGGAATAACAATAAGGGTATCTACCCGACTTTGCAATGCCTCAATGCCTTCGTCTGCTTGAGTTGCCCGTCGTCGGCCTTCAAAAGTAAAGGGGCGAGTCACCACTGCAACAGTGAGGGCACCTTGCTCCTTGGCAACTTCCGCCACAATGGGCGCAGCACCCGTGCCTGTGCCGCCCCCCATCCCACAGGTAATAAAAATTAAATCAGCATCCTTCAGTGCCGCCGCAAGCTCTTCCCGGGATTCTTCGGCAGCTTTTTGGCCAATGGCCGGATTGCCACCTGCTCCAAGGCCCCGGGTTAATTTTTGGCCGATTTGTAAGGCGCGATGGGCTTGAGACTGGGCGATCGCTTGGGCATCAGTATTGACCGACCAAAACTCAACGCCAGCAACATTACTGGCAATCATGCGATTGACTGCATTGCCACCACCACCACCGACGCCAATGACTTTAATGCGGGCTGCTGACGTTTCCACCAAATTCTCATGACTCCTTAACACATCGGTCGGCGCGCTATAACCATTTTCGCCAGATGCAACCTCAGAATTTCCTGCAGCAAAAGACTCGGGATGATCAACGGGAACGCTTTCTGCAGGAAAATAGTGCTCTGACTCCATAAGACAACGTTCTTTACCCATGATAAATATGGGGCAACTATATCATGAACTCTAGTAAAGGCATGATTAACATCTACAAAATTATAAATAGGTCGTCCTCATTTTGGCAGACCTATCAACAGATAACGTGAAGGCAGTGTGTCCACTGACGAGCAAATTGACTGCCTAGGGTTTGGATTCAGATCAAAGCTTCGCTAGAGTGTTTTAGGAACCATTGCACAACCTGTCGGAAGAGGAAAGGACGCATGAAACGGCTGTGGACGCAACGTCTAACGCTCATAGGCCTTGCGCTGTTACTGTGGGGGTTGCTCACGAGTGTCAGTTGGGCTGGGGTAAACGACGATCGCTACGACGGCAACATTTTTGCCCTTTACGGTGGCAACGGCTCCCTCGTGCCGCCCAAAGTTAGCCTCAGCCAATCGCTAAAGAGCGATCGCGCCACGCTGCTGGTGTTTTACGTCAACGACAGCCGTGACTGCAAACAGTTTGCCACCACTATCTCCCAACTACAGGGCTATTATGGCCGTGTCACAGACTTTATTCCTATTGATATTGATGCTCTACCCCTAGGGGCTGAATTTACCGCCACCGATCCGGGGTACTACTACAAAGGATTGGTGCCGCAAACCCTAATTTTTGATCGGCAGGGGCGGCTCCGCCAAGAGGTGGTGGGCAATGTCCCCTTTGAAACCCTTGACGATACCCTGCGGCAGGTCTTTGATCTGTTGCCTCGCTCGGAGTCACCAGAACTACGGTCTCGCTCTGTGAATGACAGCCTCCCCAATTTGTAGAGGAGAGGATTGACACTCCCACCGACTAAAGTCGGGGGATTCTTACGCAGTCCACAAACGAACTCGTAAAGGCGTGAGCAAACCGCCCCTACACAGTTCCTTGAGGCAAAGCCCCAAAGTTCTGCTTACTTGTAACAACTGTCGCCGATTGGGTTTTTCACCAAGGATGGCGATTAAGTATAGATTAGCACAGAGCAACTAAAGTTGCTAGGTAGCTTTTCCTCCCCGTACTTTAGTACGGGGCTACCAAGCTATCCCTCTGTGTGCAATGGCTCCTAAAGCCAGCGATCGCCCGCTTCTGCTGTAAGCAATGCTCTGCTACCAACAACCTCAATCACAATCCGCGAACTAACTGCGCTACATTAAGGAAATATAAATTCATGACCAACGGCCATCAATGGAGGTAAGGCGTGATTCGTCCCGACAGTCAAGTGATCTTAGAGGTGCGTGACCTCACCGCAAATGTAGAGGACACGCCAATTCTCAAGGGATTAAATCTGACGATCCGTGCGGGCGAAGTCCATGCGATCATGGGGCCCAATGGCTCCGGTAAAAGTACCTTCTCAAAAATTTTAGCGGGACACCCTGACTACACGGTCACCGGTGGTGACATCCGCTACAAGGGTCAAAATCTTCTGGAGTTGCCCCCCGAAGAACGGGCACGGGAGGGAGTGTTCTTAGCCTTTCAGTATCCCTTAGAGATCCCGGGGGTGAGTAATCTGGACTTTTTGCGGGTGGCCTACAATGCCAAACAGAAGCATTTAGGGCGCGAGGAACTGGATGCCTTTGATTTTGATGATTTGGTGCGCCAAAAAATTGACCTTGTTAAGTTGGAGGATAGCTTCCTACAGCGAGGGGTAAATGAAGGCTTTTCAGGGGGGGAGAAAAAGCGCAACGAGATTTTGCAAATGGCCTTGTTAGAGCCAACGCTAGCGATTCTTGACGAAACGGATTCGGGTTTAGATATTGATGCCCTACGAATTGTGGCCAATGGGGTGAATCAACTGACAACTCCAGATAACTGTATTTTGTTGATTACCCACTACCAACGACTGTTGGACTACATTGTGCCGGATTATGTCCATGTCATGGAGGCCGGACGCATTGTCCTTACTGGCTCTAAGGAGTTGGCGTTAGAACTAGAAGCACGCGGCTATGACTGGGTGCGGGAAGAGGAGGTGGTCACCCCATGACGATTACCGTTGTGGCGAACTCAGATCAGGCGGATCTACCGTTGGTGCCTGCGCAAAATGAACTCGAGCATCTGCTGGCTTTAGCACCCGCTTTTCAGGAGCCGACCTTAAGTGCACTGCGGCAAGCGGCAATTGCCCGCCTACGGGAACAGCACCTGCCTACCCCACGAGAGGAGGACTGGCGGTTTACCGATCTATCACGGCTGCGATCGCGATCTTTTCAGGCACCGATTGCCCCCCTTGCCCCTGAGATTGTTGCTGAAGTGCGGCATTTACTGTGCGAACGCGCTTTTGCTACGGCGGCACAACTTGTTCTTATTGATGGCCACTATTGTGCCGAGCTATCCCGCTTCAGTAGCGATCGCCTACAAAAAATACCCCCTCCCCAAGCCGTAGGTAGCATTGTCACTCCAGAGGTCTTCAGCGACTTAAATGCTGCCCTATTGGCCGAGGCAATTGCCTTGCGGGTAGAGTACCCCATTGCTGACCCCATTGAAATTTTTTACGTCAGCAGCCGTCAGCAGCAGAGCGTGGTGGCACCCCGACTGTGGGTAGAGGTGGCCGCCAATGCTGAGGCCACCTTAATTGAGCGGTTTATGTCCCTGACCGGTGACCAGCAGTTTACCAATAGTGTCACCGAGCTTCAGATAGCGGCGAATGCTCGCCTTAATCACGTGCGGATTCAACACCAGTCCCCCACTGCCCTGCATATTGGCTACACCGCCATCCGCCAAGATCGCAACAGTCGCTATCGGGGGCACGCCATTGATCTCGGCGGTAGCCTCAGTCGTCATCACTGGCAGATTCAGGCAATCGCCGCGGCTACGACCACTAGCCTCAAAAGCTTAGCTATTGGCATGAACGACCAGATTGTTGATACCCACTCAGTGGTTCTGTTCCAAGCCCCCCATAGCCGCAGTGAACAGGTTCACAAGTGCATTTTGGGCGATCGCGCCCACGGTATTTTTAACGGCAAAGTGATCGTACCGCAGCAGGCGCAGCTCACCGATGCCAGCCAATTAAATCGGACGCTACTTCTTTCTGATAAGGCTCGGGTGGATACAAAACCCCAACTGGAAATTGTGGCCGATAATGTCAAGTGCTCCCACGGTGCCACCGTCAGCCAGTTGGCCGCTGAAGATATTTTCTATCTGCGGAGTCGGGGTCTGGATGAGCGACAGGCGCGAGATCTATTGGTCAAAGCCTTTGCTTTGGAACAGCTTGCTGACCTTCACCCCGAACCCCTGCGGCAAGAGCTAGAGGAAGCCTTGCTGGCGGCTCTGCGCTAGGTGACGAATTGGGAGGATTGAGGTGCAACAGTCATCGCTAGTTGGTATTGAGCGTCCTTCCTCCTTCGGGATAAAGAGGAGTGCATGATGGCGGCGGCCACCTCCCCGTTGCAGATTCTAGATCTCGGCAGTGACATCCTGTTGTTTCAAGCCTTGATTCCCCCATCCCATTGCCAGCAGATTATTGCAACGGCGGAAGCAGCGGGGTTTGCGGCTGCCCAGATTTTAATGGGTACGGTGGATCAGGACGTACGCGGTGGCAGTTTAGTACGATTTGACCCATCCCACCCGGAGCAAGCCGCCAGTCGCCAATTGCTGCTCCAGCACACCCAGACCATTCAAATTGTGCTGTACCAGCACTACGGTATCCGCTTTCCGAACGTGGAAAACTTTGGCATTCTGCGCTATCACGAGGGGGAAGGCTACCGTCGCCATGTGGATAACCTGCTCCTTGCCAGCCGCCAAATGGAAATGCAGCAAGGCATTCCCACCCGAGATGTGAGTCTGGTGGGCTATCTCAACGATGGGTTCGAGGGGGGTGAAACCTACTTCGATCGCCAAGGGGTCAAGGTTAGCCCCCGCACCGGGGATGTGGTGGTGTTTCCCGCCTACTATACCCATCCCCACGCCGCGTTGCCGGTGGTACGGGGCACAAAGTACGCATTTGCTACATGGCTATTCTATTAGGAGTCTGCCCAGAACGATGGCTGAACCTACACTGCGTTTGCGAACGTCATTCCTCATTTCCGGAACCTTAATGGGACTGTATGGGGCATTGACGCTGCCCTTGCCCTTTCTTGCCGAACATACCGCTGCGCCGCTACCGCTGTGGCTCCTGTGGGGAGCGATCGCCCTCGGTGCACTCGCGCTGTGGGGGGCACTGAGCCAGCGGGTTGAACTAGACCCTCAAGGCATCGGCATCACCTATCCCCACTGGGTTCCTGCGGTGTTGCGGCGGCAATGGCAAGTGCCCTGGGCCGAGATTACAGCTGTGCAACCTCGCAGTACCAGTCAAGGGGGACTGGTGTACTACTTGGTCACCACCTCAGGTCAGGCGTATTTACTGCCAATGCGCGTGGCGGGGTTTACCAAGATGCTACGGTTCATAGAGCAGCAAACAGGGCTGCCCACCGCCCTCATCAAACCCCTAGCGCAGCCGTGGATGTACGGCACGTTAGCCGTTTTCACCCTGCTCTTGGGTGCGATAGATCTTTGGGTTTTGCTGAGTATGGGATAATGAAGCACAATTGTTGCTAGTTGCTACGATGCCCTGAAACTATGCCTAAGCGAAGCCTATGCCCATGGATACAGCGGGGGGTAGTGGGTACACTGCTGGGGTTGCTGTGCTGGATGAGCCTAGCCTCAGCACCGGCGATCGCCGCCATCCAAGTGCGCCTATTTGACCTTAGCTACCGCGACTGTCCGCCAGAGGTGGGCAGCGGTGCCGTTACCCCCGGAGGCACCACCCTCAAAGCCAACTGCTACCTGATTACTGGCAAAGCAGAAAATAAATCCGGCAAAACTGTCGTTGATGCCGATGTCTTTGGTCGCATTTACGATGCCAATGGCAATCCAGTCATGCAAAACCGCACCCGTGTTGGCGCGATCGAGGAGATTCCCCCCGGCATCAGTGACTTTGAAATTCGCATTAGTGTGCCCTACGATCAACCCACACCCTTGCAGCTAGAGCAGTTTAAGGCCTCTGGGTTTACGGCAAAGGTGCGGGGGTAAGATCCGCCAAACACCTCACCACCTCTGGAGCGATCGCCTCCAAGACGGCCAGCGCCCGCAAACTACCCTGCACTAGGTAGGCCGCCGCCAACGGATTCCGCAGCATCGCCACCATGAGTGGCCATGGCCGTAAATTTCCCAGATGATCAACAGCATGGGTTAAATCCGGCAGATCGCGATCGCCCCCATCACTGATCACCCGCACCATCGCTACCGGTATTCCCAACCCTTGCAAGTGCCGCAGCAGAAGCACTCCCTCCATATCCACCACCTCAACTCCCCACCGCCTTGCTAATGCCTGCTTCTCCTTGGCTTTGCACATTACGCCTTGGGTGGTGATGGCCTTTACAAATCGCCAGCGATCGCCAAAGCGAGCCAGCAACAACCCATCGAGGGAAGCCATGACTCCAGCCTCATCCTGACAGGTGCGATAGACCACCACCTCCCCCACCGGATCCTGTGGTTGCAGGCCACCACACACCCCAAGAACGACCGCTACGGTAGGCCCATTGGCCAAGGCTGCCGATAATGCTGGTGTGCTCAGGGCTGCCGCTCCCGCCCGCAGGGGAACCACCTGCCACCCGCGCAACCGCTGCCCTCGCAACCCCCGCTGTACCGCCCTGTATTCTGCCCCTTGGGGGACTAACACTAGTTGCCGATTCATAAACTGACCAGTCCAAAGAGTGGCACAATCAATCGTCCGCTAAGGTGAATGAGAGGCAATTTCCGCCAAATCTGATACCGTTATTTGTTGAGCGTATGCTATTGTTCTGGCAATCGGTGACAATTTCGATTCACAGGTAAAAACGCCTGCTCAACTATCACAGGCCACCTAGACAAAGAGTAATAAGTATGATAACTATAGATTCTGCTCAATCCTAATGGTCTAGGCTGTGCTTTATCAATGCGTGTAGGAGTGACCCCCCGTATGATTCAAATGGTGCTGGAAAACCCAGTTTCCGTCAAGGATGCAGAGCGGTTCTGCCAAGAGATATTGCCGCAAGTATCGCGCACGTTTGCTTTGAGCATTCGCTTCTTGCCGGGGCACTTGGGACGGGCGGTTCTCGTGGCCTACCTCATCTGTCGCATTGCCGACACGATCGAAGACGATCCTGTGGCCAGTATTCCAGCCAAAACAGCACTGTTGGATCACCTGCTGGAGTGTTTTGATAGCCCTGCCTTGGCCAATAGTTATGGGCAGACAGCGCGTGGCGTGGAAGGAGATGCCGCCCACGTGCAGTTAGTGCAAAACACCGGGTTAGTCTTTGCGTTGTATCGCACCCTACCCATTCGCTCACAGCAGCACGTTCAGCGATGGGTCAGCGAAATGGTGCACGGCATGAAAAAATTTGTCAACCTGCACCCCAATGGCATCCGTATTCAAACCCTTGAGGAATATAAAGAGTACTGCTATTACGTTGCTGGCACAGTTGGCTACCTCCTCACCGATCTATGGCATGAGCATTCCCCCAGCATTGGGGTTGACGAGTACCAAGTGCTGCTGAAGCGGTGTGGCGCTTTTGGGGAAGCCCTACAAACCGTCAATATCCTCAAAGACATTGCGTGGGATGCAGAGCACGAAAATTCTATCTATATTCCCAATGATGCCCTCCTGCAGCAAGGTAGTAGTCACCAGTTGATTTTAAGTGCGGCACACCTAGAGCAAAACCACGCTGCTATTAAGGATCTGATTGCCTTGGCATGGCATGATCTTGACGAAGCCCAAGCCTATCTCCTCTCGGTTCCCAAAGCTGCGGTACCGATTCGGATGTTCTGCGTGCTGCCACTGCTGTTTGCCTACGCGACCCTGCGGGATCTCAGCCACTCCACCGCCATGCTCAAGCCCGGCGGCGTGGTCAAAATTAGTCGTGCTGAGGTGAAGTCCTTAATGCTCATGGGGCCGATTTCGATCTTGAGCAACCATACCCTACGTTGGTTGATTAGCCAAGTTCGTCAAAAGCCCTTCATCCTCACTGGTATTTAGACCACACCTAGAAAAATACCAATGGTGCAGTGGCTCAGAATAGGCTACGATATGGGAAGATTTTCGCCTTGTTGCAAATCTTCACAAAGTAGCTGTAATGGTCTGTATTATCAACCGCCGTGCCGAATTTGCGGCTAGTCACCGCTACTGGTTGCCGGAGTGGTCTGAGGCTCAAAACCTATCTTACTTCGGTGCTTGTAGCCGTTTTCCGGGGCATGGTCACAATTATGAACTGGTTGTTTCCATGCAGGGAGACGTGGATGCCTTTGGCATGGTGCTGAACTTGTCGGAGGTGAAGCAGGTAATTCGGCAGCAGGTGATTGAGCCGCTCAATTTCTCGTACCTCAATGAGGTGTGGCCGGAGTTTCAAACTACCCTGCCCACCACAGAGCATCTTGCCCGCACGATTTGGGATCGGTTGGCTCCCCACTTGCCCCTTGTGCGGATTCGGTTATTTGAGCACCCCCGCCTTTGGGCGGACTACACTGGAGACCCTATGGACGCCTATCTTTCGGTTGGTACCCACTTTAGTGCGGCACATCGCCTTGCCCTTGAGGAACTCAGCTATGAGGAGAACTGCCGGATTTACGGCAAGTGTGCTCGTCCCCACGGCCATGGGCATAATTACCATGTGGAAATTACGGTCAAGGGTGAGATTCATCCGCGTACTGGGATGATTGTGGATTTGGTGAAGCTGGAAGCAGTGCTTAAGGAATGGGTGATTGAACCCCTGGATCACACGTTTTTGAATAAAGATATTCCCTACTTTGCGACGGTGGTACCCACAGCCGAGAACATTGCGATTTATATTGCCGATGTCCTGCGGCAGCCCATTCGTGACCTCGGTGCCACACTCCACAAGGTGAAGTTGATCGAAAGTCCAAATAATTCCTGTGAGATTCTGTGTGAGGAGTCTGCCCAAGGCACATCCCCCCGCGAAACAGCATTACCAGTGTTGGAGCGCGTGTAGGACATGTTTCCAACGATTCGGTGGTTGTTGGCCGCTAGCCTAGTTGTTGCTACGGTGCTGATTTATTTTCCCTACATTTTTGTGGTGATTGGTCGGGTGCAGGCAGGGTTTGATGTGGCTGCCCCTCGGGCGCTGTTTGATAAGCTGCCACCCTTTGCCCAGCGGGCGGTGTGGGCGCACGAAAATTCCTTTGAAACTTTTATGCCCTTTGCGGCGGCGGTGCTGCTGACTCTTTTAACACATGTAGAGACTCAAACGGTGGCGATCGCCAGTGTGAGTTTTGTCGTTGCTCGCTTTCTCTACTCGATTTTCTATATTGCAAATATTCCCATTGGCCGCTCCTTGATGTTTGGTGTGGGGACTGCTGCTACCCTCACGCTCTTTCTCCAAAGTCTGGCGGCGCTTTCAGCGTAAAATGGAATAACTGATCCCTCAAAAATATGCTTTTGGCATAGAGTATAGTAAATGTCTCTAGACAATCTGCGCACCCTGTACCAGCAAGTTATTTTGGAGCACTACAAAAAGCCGCGGCATCGGGGGCAAGCGAATCCGGTAGATCGGCGGCAGCGGGGGCATAACCCCTCCTGTGGTGACACTATTGATTTAACCGTGGCCTTGGCCACGGATGATGCTGGTCAGTTGTTTATTAAAGACATTAAGTTTGAGGGAGAGGGCTGCGCGATCGCCATGGCGTCAGCGGATTTAATGGCGGATGCCCTGCGCGGRCAACCCGTGGGACGTGCACTGGAAATGGTTGAGCAGTTCCAATCCATGATGAAGGGGCAGTTTGAGTTCCCAAAAGAGTTTCGCAAGCTCAACGTGATGCAGGGGGTCGCCCAGTTTCCGGTGCGGATTAAGTGCGCCACGCTGACATGGCATACCCTGCGAGCCGCATTGCAGCAACAGCAGAACAATGGCGTCATTAGCAACGAGGAGGAGGACTAGTGCTAACACCAACAGAGTTTGCCACCTATAGCCGTTGGGTTGGCATTGCCACAGTGGTGATGGCAGGTCTGACAGCTCTAGCGTTTTTATTGCGTTGGGGAGTCCGTTTTCGGTTTGTGGGTATTACTGGCTTTTTGGGGGTGGTGACGGTAGGGCTGTTTGCCCTGAGTATTGTGCCTATTGTCCATACCCCTGTCCCCGGGGCGGGCAAATATACACTGGTTTATGACAATGGTGCCACCCAAGTCGTGATTACAGTACCGCCAGAGGTGACCACAGAGACCTTGGAAGCAACCCTAGTGCAGGCAGCTAATGACTTATTTTCCCTTGGCCGTTTGGGACGAGGGGGCGATCGCCTCGTGGTGATTGCCCGCACGATTCGCCATCCTCAACCGAATGTTTCCGAACCCGTGATTCTAGGGGTGGCCACACGCTCCCTTAGCGATCGCACCGACACCCACGTTGATGTGCAAATTCTTTGACTAGACAGCAGCAGGGGGCTTAGTCGTCAGGTAAAAAGGCAAAGCCTAGGGGCTTGACCCGCTGTAGGGCATGGCTCAGAGCCGCGTGTAAATGCCCATTAGTGGCTAAAATGCGCCCTGAGGCCAGATCAAATGGGGATTGATCGTAGGCGGTTACCACGCCCCCCGCCTCACGGACAATGACCACCCCTGCTGCTAAATCCCACGGAGATAGGCCTCGCTCCCAATAGCCATCAAGGCGACCACAGGCTAAATAGGCTAAGTCAATGGCTGCTGCTCCGCCACGGCGCACCCCTTGGGTGAGGTGGGTTAAGTAGCAAAACTCGGCATAGTTGTTGTCGTCTGTGTCGCGGCGATCGTAGGCAAAGCCAGTGACCAGTAGGCTTTTGCTTAGCTCCGAGGTGTCAGAGACCCGAATCCGTTGGCGATCGCGAGTTGCGCCTAGCCCCGTCGCCCCGCGAAATAATTCCCGGTGAAAGGGATCGTACACCACACCCACATGGGGTTCCCCAGCTACCAACAGCGCAACGGAAACCGCGCTAAAGGGGTACTGGTGCGCGTAATTGGTAGTACCGTCTAACGGGTCGATCGCCCACAGAAATTCATTCTGTTGCATCCCTGAAAAACCAGACTCTTCCGCCAGAATGGCATGGTGCGGGCAGTGGCGCTGCAGAACATCGAGCACCGCTGCTTCCGACTGGCGATCGGCAACGGTCACCAAGTCACCCGCTCGCCCCTTTTCTTCAATCTCTGAGAGTTTTCCCCAATACTGCTGTAGCACAGCCCCACCCGCAAGGGCAGCCTCGGTAGCAATTTCTAGGTAGCGCTGCCGCTCTACCTCCGGAAGGGAGCAGTTTACCGATGCCATACCCTAGTCCTCATCGAGGGGCAACCCCAACTGTACCCGTCCCTGACCAAAATAGCGACCAAATTGGAGTTCATAGACTTCGTCCTCGTCTTGGGTTTCAACATCCAGATCCGAGCGGGCATAGCTAACGCAAAGGAGGGCATATCCTTGCGCCTGTAGTGCCGGAGATAACCCCATGGCCTCAGGCTGGTAAATATCCCCTGAGAGCACTCGCACAGCACAGGTGGTGCAGGCGCCATTGCGACAGGCAAAGGGAAGTGTCAGCCCTTGGCTCTCGGCATGGTGCAAAATGTAGCGATCCTCCGGTACCTCAATCGTATAGGTTTGTGGTGGCGGATCCCCAGGCTTGAGGGGGCGAACGCGAATCGTAACGCGATGGGTGTTGCTCATAAACTGCTATAACTACCCCAATACAGACCCGGACGAACGCAGCCAATTCTTAACTCCGGTTGCCGATTCGTTGCAACATTGTCCATCACTATCGCTGATCCTCGATCTCTGGGTATCCCGAAACCACAATTATCACAAACATAGCAACGATAGCTCAGTTCTGCCTATTCCTTTTTTGATAAGCTGAACTCGTTGCGCTTGTTTAGTCTGCTGCTGCGTTTATGGTTGCTTCCCCTATTCCTATCTGTATTACGCTGGGTACTCGCCCGGAAGCAATCAAGCTAGCGCCAGTTATCCAAGTGTTCCAGCGATCGCCCCACTTTGTCCCCTACGTGGTGCTCACAGGGCAACACCGCGAAATGGTGACCCAAGTGATGAACCTGTTCCACCTAACGGCGGATCGCAACCTAGCGATTATGCGCCCCAAGCAAMCCCTCACAGAGATTACCTGCCGTTCTCTGCAAGGGCTAGAGCAGCTTTATCAAGAGTTACAGCCAAAGCTCGTACTTGTGCAAGGAGACACCACCACAGCCTTTGCCGCGACCCTTGCCGCATTTTATCAACAGATTCCCGTAGGGCACGTCGAAGCAGGGTTACGCACCGACCACCTCTACAATCCCTACCCCGAGGAGGCCAACCGACGGCTGATTTCCCAGTTAACACAGCTACACTTTGCACCGACAACCCAGGCCGTGGCTAACCTTAAGGCGTCGGGGGTGGTTGGCGGCATTCACCTGACCGGCAACACCGTTATTGATGCCCTTCTGCAAGTGGCCGATCGCCAGCCTGTGTGTACAGTGCCCGGCCTCGACTGGCAACAATATCGCGTTCTATTGGCCACAGTTCACCGCCGCGAAAACTGGGGAGACCCCCTTGCGGATATTGCCGCCGGTTTCTTGCAGATTTTGGACACTCTCCCCGACACGGCCTTACTCCTGCCGCTGCACCGCAACCCCACAGTACGCGAGCCATTGCAAACCTACTTAGGCAAACATCCGCGCGTATTTTTGACCGAACCCCTCGACTACCCTGCCCTCGTGGCAGCTATCAAAGGGTGCACCCTCGTGCTCACGGACTCCGGCGGTCTCCAGGAGGAAGCCCCCAGCCTCGGTAAGCCCGTCCTAGTACTCCGTGAAACAACGGAACGTCCTGAAGCCGTCACTGCTGGCACCGCCAAACTGGTGGGAACTGCCGCCATGAGCATTGCTGCTGCCGCCCTCGAACTGCTTAACGATCCTGCGGCCTACAACCGTATGGCCAACGCCATTAACCCCTTTGGAGATGGTCACGCCAGCGATCGCATCTTCACAATTGTGCAGCAGTTTTTTTCTCAGACACCGCCCCCATGAGCACGATGTCAGCCCTGTGGGCAGCCCTGTGGGTCACCAGTTGGCTAGGACTGGTACTGTTGGCAGCGGAACTTGTGCATTACTGGTTTCCCGATGCTAAGGAGTGGTCTCGGAAAGTGGTGCATATCGGTGCAGGGCAAGTTATTCTCATTGCCTATGTCTTGCGAGTTCCCACCAGTTGGGGCATTATTGCCGCCCTTATTGCCGCTGGCCTCACGTTGCTTTCCTATCGGATGCCCCTCCTCGAAAGTATTAGTAGCGTGGGTAGGCAAAGCTGGGGCACCTTTTTTTATGCCGTCAGTATCGGTAGTCTCATGGCACTCTTTTGGGATAAACTTCCGGAGCTTGCGGTCTTAGGGGTTTTGATTATGGCGTGGGGAGATGGCCTCGCTGCATTGGTAGGCATTAACTTTGGCCACCACCCTTTTTCTATTGCTGGCGCCACCAAAAGCTGGGAAGGAACCATTGCCATGTTTTTGATTAGCAGCCTTGTGGCAGCGCTCTCCCTTGCCCCACTTGCCCCCTTAGGTCTCTGGTGGGTTGCCCCGGTGGTGGGGCTAAGTGCAACGGTTCTTGAACTAGTGGCATGGCGAGGGCTAGATAACCTGACCGTTCCCATTGGCAGTGCCCTCATAGCTTACGCGTTGCTGTTGGTTTGAGGAGGGTGAGGAATGGAGCTTGAAACCTACGAATGCCGCGTTCACTTTGGCGATACTGATGCGGCAGGGGTTGTCTATTTTGCCAATGTGCTGCGGTTTTGCCATGAGGCTTACGAAAACCTACTGCAACAGTTGGGAGTGGATCTACGGCAGTTTTTTAGTGGTAGCGGCCTAATCGTCCCCATTACTGACGCACAGATACGGTTTCTGAAACCTCTCTACTGTGGCGATCGCCTGCGCATTATTGTCACTCCTGAGGCCGTGGATGGCAGTCGCTTTCAGCTAGGCTATAGGGTTCTAAGTTCAGAGGCCGACTGCGTAGCTGTTGCTCAAACTCACCATGTCTGCCTTGCCTTACCGGAACGACACAAGGCACCGCTTCCCCCGCCCCTCGCCGATTGGCTCACCTCGGAAATGCGCACTCCGCCAGCGAGAGGTTTTCCAGTATAGGCGATAGCTTCCCAAATTGTAGAACCTTCCATCCTCAACACCTACAATTCTAACGCTGGGACTACTAGCGCAACACCATGCTCCTAGGGTAATCTGCAATTAGAGTATGGCATCGGGGAGCAATAGGGCAGCAATGTTTAAGAACTTACTCGTTCCAACCGATCTACACGATGGCCTGCCCAAGCTCACAACCTATATTGACGCGCTAGCGGCAGCAGGTATCGAAAAGCTAGTGTTCCTTCATGCCTGCCCCATTGATGACGATGGCGATAAGCCACGGCTGCGGGAGCAAAAACTTGAACGCGCTCGTCAGTCGCTGAAAATTGACCCTACGCAGGTTCCAGTTAACATCAAGGCTGACGTCATTATTGATAATCGCCGCCCAGCCGATACCATCCTTGATACCGTTGAAAAGCACCAGATTGATCTGGTGTTGGTTAGTCGTCCTATTCGTAACCTCTTGGATGAAAAACTCTTTGGCAGTACCACCATTGGGGTGTTACAGCGGATTAAAATTCCAGTGATGATTTTGCGCCCACAGTTACTATGGGTTCTCACCAGAGCAGAATTAAATTTGCGCTGCCAGCAGTTGTTCCGAAATCTGCTAGTGCCCTACGACCACAGCCCATCGGCGCAGCATTTGATCCAGCAACTGCGCAAGGGGGTGCAGCGTCAGACGGGTACGGGTATTGCTTCAATCACACTGTGCTGGATTATCAGCGATGCAGGTCAGGGGGAACTGGGGGTGGGCGAAGAACGGCCACGGGCAGAAAAAATCCTTGCCGAGCTAAAAAATGAATTTACCGGCTACGGCCTAAGCGTTGAGACAGAAATCCGGGTTGGGAATCCCATTGTCGAGGCGCAATTGGCGGCGCACGATCGCGATATTCATGCCATCGCGGTTTCCTCAGCCTCAGTGGGTAAAATCTGGGAGCTGTCTATCCCTAGCTTTGCCGGAGATATTATTCGCCGCTGTGTGTTTCCTGTTATTTATTTCCCGCCTGCGGGTCGCTAGAGCGGCAGCCGTTAAGCGGGTGCAAGCAATTGAGATATCCCTAGGCGATCGCCTGCGGCAGCAGATAGCGTCCGATCGTCCAGCCAATAAACACCCCTAAAATTGCCATCTGCATGATCACAATCATAATTTGCCAGTTGCGGTAGCCTGCGGCACGCATTTCGATACGCACGAGGGTTTCAGAACTCATGAGGATAGCAATCAAGCTAAAGATGGCAAAGGCATTAACGAAAAGCGTGACAATGGTGCTGAGAATCAGCATGGTCACAACACTGCGTGGCCCCATTTGCATGGAGCGAAAAAAGTTGGAGGTGCCCCATACCACCACAACGGTGAGGATGGCTGCCAAGATGCAGGCGTAGGCTGACCACATCCACGGGTAAGCAGATAAATGCCAACCCACAAGAATGTAACCCAAAACCACCAATGCCAGCAGCACTGGGGGAAATTTGGTAGAGTCCGCTTTGGGGGACGTCTTATGGGGCATGGCTAGGTGGGGGCAAGTGGGTTTGAATCCACTCTACGGCAGCCTGTAAGTCAGTAGCAATATAGTCCGGTTGGCTGGGGTGCTGGTAGCGCCCTGCAAGCACCTGCTGGCCAAAGCCCGTTTGCACCAGAATGCCATAGCAGCCCGCATTACGCGCCAGATCAATATCGGTGGCCTTATCCCCCACCATGACACTGCGGGTTAGGTCAAGATCGTGATCCCAAGCTGCCGCCACCAGCATCCCCGTATTGGGTTTGCGCCATGTGGTCCATCCGGCATAGTCGCTGACCACCCCCCCTTCGGGACGGCTCAGATCTGGACAGAAATAAATAGCATCCAGAACGGCACCAGCGGTGTCCCATAGTAGTTTTTGCAGGCGCTCGTGGAGGGCATGGACATGGTCAATGCCGTAGTAGTTACGGGCAGGCCCTGACTGATTGGAGGCCAAACAGCAAAACCAGCCCTGTTCATTTAAGCGCCGCACCGCTTCAGCGACACCGGGTAGTAACTGTAGATCCTCAAGGCGGTGGATATACCCGATTTCCTGATTGAGCACCCCATCCCGATCTAAGAAAACAGCACCTCTAGCCATGGCAAACGGCCTGAATGACTGCGCTGACGGGAATATCTGCCATATTGCCTGTGGGGGACTTGATCGCGCGAAAGCGAGGATCCGCAGGGAGCAGTTTTGCTGGATCCGTGGGGCCAAAGAGCGCTACCAAGGGGGTGCCCACTGCCACCCCAATGTGCATAGGGCCACTATCGGTGCACAGAATCTGCTGTGCCTGAGCCATGAGGGCGGCAAGTTTACCCAAATCAGGAGGGCGGGTGACGCGCACCTGCGGTAGGGCTTGGCTGAGGGCTGTGACCCATGCCTGATCCTCTGGCCCACAGGCCACAATAAAGGGCAGGTCGGGCTGCTGCTGCTGGAGAGCTTGCAACACCTCCACCCATGCGGCTGGCGGATAAATTTTGTTGATGCCTTTTGCCAGTGCCATCTGACTGGAGCCACCATGGAGGAGACGATAGCTCTCAGCGACCCCTAACCGTTGCCGCTCAGCGATCGCCCACGCTTGATCGTCCGGCTTGAGCACTGCCTTGGGCAAGGGGCAAGGGGTTGTAATGCCAAACGCCTTGAGCAGGTCATGGTACACGGCTGCACTGTACTGGTCTAAGTTAACGGGCACGGCATCGGTGAGTAACCCCAAGGGATTGAGCCTTGCAAACCCCACCCGTTTGGGAATGCCAGTGAGCCACAGGAGCAGGCGTACCGCTTTACTGCGACCCAAGGAAAGAATAGCCTCGTATTCGGCATCTCGCAGAGTGCCGATGAGGTTGGCCCAATCTGCTAGGGCATTGCGATTTTTGAAATCAAAGGGAATGACCCGCGCTACGGATGCGCTAAGTTGATAAGCTGCCACCGCCCGTGGCTCAACGACCACATCAATTTGCACCTCTGGAATGTGCGCTTTGAGATCGTCGAGGGTGGGGAAAAATAAAATTTGATCGCCAATTCCACCGGGCACCAAGGCCACGACATTTTTCATAACTTTTGGGGATATATAAAAATGGAGGGCGACCTTATTCTACCCGTAAAGTTTCACCCATCTGTCGGAGGCGATCGCGCCACGCTAGAGCTAAGGGTAACTCGGTAAAGGGAATTCGATAGGCCACACCAGCACAGGATTGCAAGACCAGTTCAATTCGCCCAGATGATTTCTGCGTATCGGGAGTGTCATTGTCTAAGGGTTGGCCCCCGGCCATAACGCTAATTGCTGTTATCTCCTCTAGACCACAGGACTGAAGCTGGATGATCCCTTGGCGTGTTGGCTTTCCCCACACTAGGCGATCGCCCCGCTGCCCTAGCACCGCCAAAATATCGTACTTACTGTGCTCAAACTCCTTTGCCCAGTGACGGTAGTACTCTAGCTTGCGGTACTCCACCCACCCTAGGCGAGCAAGGGTCAGAAATACCGCCAACAAAGAGAACCAGAAAAGACCGTGGCTCATACTTGGCTTAGCAACTGTCGCCGCAGCACATCGAGGGCATTCATAGCACTCAAATGCCGTACCCACTCTCGTCCGCGCTGAGCACTCAGGCGAAATTCACGGGTGATCACCTCACCCTCTGGCAACGCCACGCCAATATACACTAACCCCACTGGTTTAGTAAGGGTTGCCCCCCCAGGCCCAGCAATACCGGTGATGCTGATTCCCCAGTCACTGCCAAGGCGGGTTTTAACCCCCACCGCCATTTGCGCTGCCACCGTCGCACTCACAGCACCTTCGCGTTCTAAATCCTCAGAATTTACTCCCAATACCTCAACTTTGATGGCATTGGCGTAGGCAATCMCCCCGCCCCGAAAGTAGTCAGAGCTGCCGGGAATACGGGTTAGCAGTTCCCCCAGCCCTCCCCCGGTACAGGACTCCGCCACCGCCACGGTGTGTTGCCGCTGCTGCAACAGCGTTGCCACACAGCCAGCAAGGCTATCGTCATCAGCGCCGTAGCAGTCTAGCCCGACAATTTGGCGAATCTCTGCTTCAACGGGACGAATCAGTTGCTGGGCTTCCGCTTCATTACTGGCGCGCACGGTAATACGCAGTCGGACTTCGCCATTACCAGCGTAGGGAGCAACGGTCGGGTGGGGACGAGCGATTTGGGCAGCCACTTTTTCTGCTAAGACCGATTCTGGGATCCCCCAAAAGCGCAACACTCGGCTGTAAATAATTTCTTTCCCCCATCCTTGCGAGCGCAGAAAAGGAACAGCCGTGTCATGCCACATCTGCTTCATTTCTGCGGGCACCCCCGGAAAGGTCATGATGATTAGGCCAGTACGCGGCTGCCAAATCATCCCTGGTGCACTGCCAATGGGGTTCGGTAAAATATCAGCACCCACCGGCAGTAAGGCTTGTTTGCGGTTACTGGGGCTAAAGCCACCGCGATGGGCATACTTCTGCTCTAAGTCAGCAATGATCTCGGGGCGTTCTGCGAGGGGGGCTTGGAAAAAGTCAGCGAGGGTTTCGGTGGTCAAGTCGTCGGGGGTGGGGCCCAGTCCACCCGTAAAAATTAACAGGCGGGCGCGATCGCAGGCAATGGCCACCACCTTTTTAATGCGGGTTGGATTATCACCGACGACGGTTTGATAGTAGTGGGGGATACCTAAGCTCGCTAACTGCTGCGCTAAAAATTGGGCATTGCTGTTGAGGATTTCACCCAAAAGCAGTTCCGTGCCCACGCAAATAATTTCTGCATTCATGGCCTTAATCGTTCTCGCTGGTGCCGATCCGCTGCCAGACATACCAAGTGGCAAACCCCATTAGCAATGATGCTGCCACCGCATAGCCCCASCCCCCCGGCAGCCCCGCCAGTGCCATGGCCACACTGCCTACCCAAAACGTTAGGCAATAGATAAAGAGAACTGTTAACCGCTGGGACAGTCCTGCTCTGAGCAGGCGATGGTGGAGATGCCCTTTATCCGGGGCAAAGGGAGACTGACCTTGGCGCAAGCGGTTGACCACCACCGTCGAGGTATCAACAATGGGCACAGCCAGAATCAACAAGGGCAATAAAATAGCTGCAGCGGTATAGGCTTTGACCAAGCCAATCACCCCAATCCCGGCCAAGGTAAAGCCCATAAAGTAGGCACCGCCGTCCCCCATGAAAATTTTTGCGGGATTGAAGTTGTAGCGCAAAAAGCCAAGGGCACCGCCGGCCAAGGCGGCGGCAATCAACCCCGCTTCTGGTTCCCCAAGGAGCATACAGACAAAAAGCATCAAGGAGGCAGCAATACCGGACACACCAGCGGCCAAGCCATCAACTCCATCAATAAAGTTAATGGCATTGGCAATGCCCACCAGCCATAGGGTAGTGAGGGGTAGGCTCAACCAGCCTAGGTCGATAATGCCGAAAAAGGGGACGGTGATGATCCGAATTTTGACCCCAACGGCCCAGACAATGCCGGCCACAACAAACTGAAGCACTAGGCGCAGCAGGGCAGGTAATGTGAGTAGATCATCCGCGAGGCCAATCAGGAAAAAGGCCACACCACCAAGGGTAACTCCCCAAATTTCGTACTCCGCAGGCTGGGGCATCACCCCGAAACCACCGGCATTCCAGACAAGGAGCAAGGCGACCAGATTGCCTAAAAAAATAGAGATGCCGCCAAGGCGCACCATGGGGCGGGTGTGAATTTTCCGCTCGTTGGGGCGATCCACAAACCCAGTCTTATGACCCAGTTCGTTGACAACAGGGGTCACCAGTAAGACAACGGCAATGGCAGCAATAAACGCAATGAGGTGGTAAAGCATCCGCTGCGGTTAAACGATGGATACAGTTCCCTCTCAGGCTAGCACTGGCTGTGGCAATTGCAAGTGGGGATACAACGGAAATTTCTCGCACAGCTCGGCCACCCGTTGGCGACAGCGGAGTTTTACGGTTTCATCTGCTGGGGCATGGAGGCGATCGCCAATGATCTCTGCAATGGTGGCAAACTCAGCTTCCTTCATGCCACGGGTGGTCAATGCTGGCGTTCCCAGACGCAGGCCACTGGTCACAAAGGGAGAGGCAGGATCGTAGGGAATGGTATTTTTATTCGTCGTGATGTTGATCTCTCCCATGAGGCGATCGGCCTCTTTCCCCGTTAAGCCCACTGAACGCAGGTCAATCAGCAGCAGGTGATTATCGGTGCCGCCAGACACGAGGCGCAGCCGCTGGGCTTGCAGACCCGCTGCCAAGGCCTGGGCATTGCGAATCACTTGGCCAGAGTAGGCAGTGAATTCAGGCTTGAGAGCCTCCCCAAAAGCTACAGCTTTGGCGGCAATGACATGCTCGAGGGGGCCGCCTTGGGTACCCGGAAAAACGGCCTTATCCAGTTTTTTGCCCAGTTCAGCGTCGCGAGTCAGGATGAGGCCGCCCCGCGGGCCGCGCAGGGTTTTATGGGTGGTGGTGGTCACCACATCGCACACTGGCACAGGGTTGGGGTGGTGCCCTGTAGCAACTAGGCCAGCAATATGCGCCATATCCGCTAGGAGATAGGCACCCACTTCATCAGCAATCTCGCGAAATGCCTCAAAGGGAATCACCCGTGGGTAGGCGGAGTATCCGCAAATAATGAGCTTAGGGCGATGCTGCCGTGCCAAGTCCCGCACTTGATCCATATCTAGGCGTTCTGTATCGGGACTGACGCCGTAGTGAACCACATTGAACCACTTGCCAGAGACATTGACAGGCGAGCCGTGGGTCAGGTGCCCGCCATGGGACAGATCCATTCCGAGGATCGTATCCCCCGGATTCAAGAGTGCCAAGAAAACGGCAAAATTTGCTTGGGCACCAGAATGGGGTTGGACATTGGCATGGGCAGCACCAAATAACTCCTTTGCCCGATCAATGGCGAGTTGCTCAACTTCGTCAATAAATTCACAGCCACCGTAGTACCGCTTGCCCGGTAACCCTTCCGCATACTTGTTGGTCAAAACGGTGCCTTGGGCGGCCATTACCGCCGGGGAGGTGAAGTTTTCACTGGCAATCAGTTCTAGATGGTGCTGCTGTCGTTGTACTTCTCGCTGTACCATTGCAGCCACAAGGGGGTCGGTTTGGGCAAGCCAGTCTAGTTGTGTCATTGGGGTGTGAGTGTCAAGGTAAAGAATTTCTTTTCTATCTTATCGCGACAGTATCTCTCGCAACCCTGAGCTTGCCTGCAACAGGAGCGGTGTTAGGGTTCACTAGCGGCAGATGAGGGCTATTTCGGAGTCAGGGAGATAGTATAGGAATTAAGACTTATGGCATACCGTTAGGTACCTATACATAGTTAGCACTCTCATAGTTAGCACTCTCAAGGTGAACGTTAATCACCTTTTGTGTTTACTTGTATTTATCGTTGTTGTTCCCGTTTTTTCATACCGCAAGCCACCTCTATGAACGGCTCTGATCCTTTTCTTGCGCAGATCTTGGAACGGCTTCCCCACCCCGTTTTGGCGGGCGATCGCAAGGGGGTCGTTCTCTTCGCTAATGCAGCCGCAGAATCGTTGGTGGGGCACTTGGCCTGTAGTATGGTGGGCACACCTCTGGATACACTGCTAGGCATTCCCTTTCAGGTGTCTCAAGAGCGCATCCGCAACGTGCTGCAAACTCAGCGGGCTGAGCAATGGAACTGTTATGACCCCACCGATCAACGATGGTGGCAAGCAAACCTGACTCCAGACCCCACGGGGTTTACATTGATTTTAACGGATATTACCGAGCACCAACGCAGCCGCATTTTGCAGCAGGCGCAAGTCAGCGAATTAGAAAAATGGTGGCAGCGCTTTCGCACCCTCACCAACCTCGGACAGCACTTGTTTTGGGAGTGCTCTGGCGATCGCTGCCAGTGGAGCGGCAACAGTGAACGGGTGCTGGGGTATGCCCTAAGTGACCTGCCGCTGACTTTACAGGGGTGGCAACACCTCATTTACCCAGAGGATCGGGCGACCTTTGCCGACGCAATCGGCCTTAGTCAACGGCAGGCGGCCTGTTTTGTGCTCGAGTATCGCATCAAGCACGCTAGGGGGCACTACGTGTGGGTGTGCGATCGCCGTGAATTTAACCCTGATCTAGGGGGGCTAACGGCAGTGGGGTTAATCTCTGATATTAACGAGGCCAAGGAACAGGAACTACGGCTGCGCGAAAGTGAGCAACGCTACCGGAACCTAGTGGATCATCTGCCGGCGATTCTCTATCGCTGCGCGAACGATGAACACTGGACGATGGAGTACCTGAGTCCAACCTTTAGTAAGTTGGCGGGCTACCCTCACACGGAGTTAATTGGCAATCGCATCCGCAGCTACGCCAGTATTACCCACCCCGAGGATGGCGATCGCGTCAACCGGATCATTCATGAGGGCTTAGCGAGCGGCCAGCCCTTTGATGTGGGGTATCGCATTCTCCATGCCGATGGCTCCATTCGTTGGGTGCATGAGTATGGCCAAGGGGTTTACGATGCAGCGGGGCAGGTGATCGCCCTCGAAGGCATTTTAGTGGATGAAACTGAGCGCATTGCCGCTGAGCACGCCCTCCAGCAGAGTGAGTATCGGTGGCGGGCGGTCTTTGAAAATGCCCAAGTTGGTATTGTGCTCACCAGYCCCGCCGAAGGCTACCGCCTCACCTACTGTAACCCCGCCTTCTGTCAATTTGTTGGCTACAGTGCAGCGGAACTGGCTCAACTCACTGCCCATGATTTAACCTTTGCCGAAGACTGGCCGGAAGAAGCAACCCTGATCGAAGAGTGTCAATTGGGGCTGCGCAACACCTACCAAATCATCAAACGCTACCGGCACAAGCGCGGCCACACCCTTTGGGGCAACCTCACCCTCTCCTGTGTGCGGGATTCCCAAGGGCACCCCCAAATTTTAATTGCCCTCATTGCCGATATTACCACTGAGCGGCAGTTACTCCTTTCCCTTGAGCAGCAGCAGAACCGCTATCAGCAGTTAGTGGATAACTGTCCGGTACTCATTGTTACCCTAACCCGCGAAAAAACCCTGCTCACCACTAATTGGGCAGGCTTAGATGTCTTGGCTACCGCCCAAGTGACCCCCGGAATGCACTATGCTGCCTTACTTCATCCGCAAGAGTCACTGCAGCGCGTGAACGCCTTAATCGAGCGAGTATCGCAAGGGGAAACCCTCAGCGGCGAGGAGCTTCTCTTTCGCGGTAAGGACGAGCAACCTCGCTATATGCTCTCCCATCTATTTCCGCTGATGGATGATGAGGAGCAGCTTATGGGCTGTGTGCTAGTCAGCACCGATATTAGCGATCGCAAACGGGTGCTGGCCGAACTGGATGAACGGGAAGCCCAATACCGCAGCGTCTTTGAGTCAGTGGCAGAGGGGCTGGCTATTTATGATCCCCATGCGGAACACATGATTGAAGTCAATACCGCCCTTTGCAAAATGCACGGCTACAGCCGCGAGGAGATGTTACAACTGCCTCCCCAACAGCTTGTTCATCCCGACCATTTTCAAAAGGTTAAAGACTCTCTGGAGGCCATCCGCCAGCACCGCACTTGGCAGGGGGTCTCTCAACACCGGTGCAAAAAAGGTCACCTCATTGATGTCGAGATTTTCGCTACCCCACTCCTCTATAAAGGCAAGGAACACATCCTGTACGTAGTTCGGGATATTACGCAACTGAATCGGATCGAGGCGGAGCGATCGGCAGCCGTGCACGAGCTAGAGCAGCGAAAAATACTGCTGCAAAATTTGCTTGCAGATTTAGATGTGGGCGTAATGCTCATCAGTGCAGATCTACGGGTGCAGCTTGTCAACCCTAAAGCATGCCAACTCCTAGGGGCTAGCGCCTCTGACCTGCTTGGGCAAGCTATTGTTGAGCACTCATGGCAGGCTCTCGATGCTGAGGGTAACACGATGCCACCAGAGCAATTTCCAGTGATGCTCGCGATACAGGAGCAACGCCGGATTCAAAATCGGGTGATGGGGATTCTCAATCTGCGCACCCAAGAGCGCATTTGGCTTCAGGTGACAGCAGATCCTCAGTTTGCCCCGCATGGCACCCTTGAGCAAGTAATTGTTACCTTTAGCGACATTAGCGATCGCAAGCAGAAAGAAGACCGACTGCAACACCAAGCCGATCAACAGCACTGCCTCAGCCAGTTGATTCAAGCCATTCGCGACTCTGCCGACCTAAATACGATCTTCCAAACCGCCGCACAGGATACCAGCCGTCTGTTGCGCTGCGATCGGGCAGTCATTGTCAAGTATCACGCCGATCAAGGCCATTGGCTGCCCTTGGTTGAGCATCTTGGGCACGCCGACCTCAGGCCGACCCTAGGAGTAGCCATTCCCGATTGCGACAACCCCATTGCTGATCGACTTTCTCAGGGAGAAATGGCCGAACTGCCCTCCTTTGAAGCGGTTCAGCCCACAGATAGCATCAACCGGGGAATTGCCGAGCAGTTTGCCGGGGGCTGGTTAATCTGCCCTATTCAATTGAGCAAGCAGATTTGGGGGGCATTTTCCCTCCAACGGTGGGTGAATCCGTGCGGCTGGAGTGATGAAGAAAAAAAACTTGTACACACGATCGCTGGGCAATTGGCCGTTGCCATTGAGCAAGTGGGGCTTTACAACTACCTGCAAAGCAGGAATGCTGAGCTATCGCGCCTTGCCACCATGGATGGGCTGACGCAAATTGCCAATCGTCGCTACTTTGACCAGTACCTTGAACAGCAGTGGCAGTTGGCACAGCGAGAAAAAACTAGCATGACGCTGATATTAGGGGATGTGGATTTCTTTAAGGATTTTAATGATCACTATGGCCATCAAGCGGGGGATGAGTGCCTGATCGCGATCGCCAATACCCTGACTCAAGCGGCTCGTCGTCCGACGGATTTGGTTGCCCGCTACGGTGGCGAAGAATTTGCTCTGATTTTACCCAATACCACCCTACTCGGGGGAGTGCGCATTGCCGAGCGGATTCAGCACCTTGTGTATCATCTCAATATTCCCCATGCTGCTTCTGCGGTGGGCGATCGCGTCACCCTGAGTTTAGGGCTTGTAACCCTCATGCCCCAAGTCGGCCAAGCAGTAGCTGAGCTGATCCGGCTAGCGGACGAGCAACTTTACCGAGCCAAAAATAGAGGCCGCAATATCTACTGCTGCTATCCTGAGCACCCTGCTAGCACACAGGGGGAAACGTTATAGCTTCCTTGCGCGACCTTAGGAAACAGCCGCTGGCTGCCCACGACTGCTGCTAGGGTGCCGAGCACTGCGGCAGATCTTTGATAGGATGAGCCTCAAGGAGTTGCCGCCTGTATTGCCCATGAACCTTGCCAATCAGTTCCAAAGCGGTTTCACCCTCTTTCTGAGTTTATTAGTAGAGGCATTTCCGTTTCTTTTATTGGGAATTCTCCTCTCCAGTCTGTTACTGCTGTTTATTGATGAACAGGCGCTGATCCGCCGCCTGCCGCGATCGCCGCTGTTAGGGGCATTGGTGGGTAGTTGCATTGGCTTTTTGTTCCCAGTGTGTGAGTGCGGCAATGTGCCGGTCGCTCGCCGGCTGCTTGTTCAAGGAATGCCCGCCTCGGTGGCTATTGGTTTTTTGTTGGCGGCTCCCACCATTAATCCAATTGTGATCTGGGCAACGTGGATTGCCTTTCGCGATCAACCGGAAATTGTTGTTTTTCGAGTGCTCTTTTCGCTGGCGATCGCCACCATCGTTGGCTGGGTCTTTAGCTGCCAAGCCGATCTACGCCCTTTTTTGCAACCCACCGTCACAGCGATGATGCCGCGCCCCCAACCCGAAACCGTTGCAGTTCCGGCACTGCTGCAATCCGGCACCTACCTGCTAAGTTCCCCGGGTCAACCCCTTGCCCTTGACACCCTCACCCTAGCCCCTAGGGTCTCCCCCCAACCGTGGCCACAACGGCTACCGCTCCTGCTGGATAACATTCTCCAAGAGTTTCGGGAGCTAGGGGGGATTTTAGTCCTTGGTAGCCTCATTGCCGCTGCCATTCAAGTGGCCGCCCCCCGCGAACTGATCCTCAGCCTAGGCCAAGGCCCCGTCATTTCCATTGTGGCCATGATGATTCTGGGCACCGTTATTTCCATTTGCTCAACAGTGGATGCCTTTTTTGCCTTGGCCTTTGCAGCGACCTTCACCCCCGGTGCCCTGTTAGCTTTTTTAGTCCTTGGCCCGATGGTGGATCTCAAAGGTATTGGCCTGCTGCTGACCATTTTCCGTCCGCGGGCGCTGATCTATATCTTTATACTGGTGGCACAACTCACCTTTTCCCTTTGTCTATTTCTGAATTTGCAGTGGAGTTAGCCGTGGTCGTCAAACCAGACTGGTTACGGGTCAAAGCCCCGCAGTGGCAGCGGGTTGGCAATGTCAAAGAACTGCTACGGGATTTAGGCTTAAATACCGTGTGCGAAGAAGCCTCCTGCCCCAACATTGGCGAGTGCTTTAACGAGGGGACAGCAACATTTTTAATGATGGGCCCTGCCTGTACCCGTGCCTGTCCTTACTGCGACATTGACTTTGAAAAGAAACCCCTCCCCCTTGACCCCACAGAACCCGATCGCCTTGCCGAAGCCGTTGTGCGGATGCAGCTCAACCATGTGGTCATTACCTCGGTGAACCGCGATGATTTGGCGGATGGAGGAGCGAGCCAGTTTGTTGCCGTCATTCAACGGATTCGCGATCGCGCAGCCCGCACCACCATTGAAGTTTTAATTCCGGATCTGTGCGGCAATTGGGAGGCACTTGATCGCATCCTGGCGGCTGGCCCAGATGTCCTCAACCACAATACCGAAACAGTGCCGCGCCTCTACCGCCGTGTCCGCCCCCAAGGCAGCTACCAGCGCAGCCTAGACCTGTTACAGCGTGTCCATGAAACAACACCGTGGATCTACTCGAAATCCGGCATTATGGTTGGTCTCGGGGAAACTGTTGCCGAAGTGGAAGCGGTTATGCAGGACCTGCGACGGGTGGGCTGTGACATCCTCACCATTGGTCAGTACCTGCAACCTAGTTCTAAACATCTAGGCGTGCAAACCTTTGTGCATCCAGAGCAATTTGCAGCTTGGCGCACCCTTGGCGAATCTATGGGCTTTTTACAGGTGGTGTCGTCGCCGCTGACGCGGAGCTCCTACCATGCCGAGCAGGTACGATCACTGATGGCGCAATACCCCCGCCAACGCCCTTCACAACAGCTGTCTTAATTGGCATGACATCCTCCCGACGCTGACCCTACGGGTGCAGCCCGAAACGTATCGCTCCCTGCACCCCTCATTAGTTAAGATTCGGGTTGCGTTGGTGGTGCCTGCTCCGGGGGCGGTTGTTGTTGCCACACAGCAACGCCAATACCCAGTACCAGCGCCACGGTCACGGCAATGACCACAATCCATAGCAGCGGAGACTGGGGCGGGGGCGAGGGGGTAAACCGCACCGTCTTTTCAACCATGGGGGGCGGCACGGCATTAAAGTTCGTTTCTTCCACACCTTCGTGCTCTTGCTCTTCATCAACAATGGTGGCGGTCGTCGTCTGGGGGACTGCCTTAATGCTGTGATAATTGATGCTGTTGAGATATTTCGTAAATTCAGCCTCTGCCATGGAAACGGTGGTGTAGTGGGCTTTGACATGGCCGCCGAAGCTGATTTCATCCCCGGGGTTAAGATTATGACTTTGAACCCGTTTACCATTGACCAGAATGCCATTGGCACTTCTTTTGCCATCGGCATTGCCATCGACAATGCGATAGCGGTAGCCCGAGGGGGAGGGTAAGCGTAATAACAAGGCGTGTTGTCGTGAGACACCGTGCCCCTGAATCACGATTGCGTTACTGGCGTCCCGCCCCACCGAATAGGTGGCGGCATCTAACGGAATGGTTCGTTTTCCCGTTTCATCTTCGATGTTGAGCAGATGATACTCACTGTTACTGTCCATTAGGGAACCACCTCAACAGCAACCGTAACACCTTTATATTACTTGGGCATCAGCAGTATCTGGTAGGATCAGCAAAGTAAACTTCCCCTGACTGAAGTCAGGGGCTTTCAGTAGCCCTGAGCCTGTTATGTTCTGCAAGAGAACAAGACAAGCCCGAACCTCTAGGCTGGTTTACAACAGCCCCCAAAAGCGCAATTACACTAGCACCATTGAAATCTGCGTCTCCTGTCCAGCCACAATGCCCGCACTTAAACTGCTTCCCAGTGCGATAGGACTGCTTTGGGTCGGGGTAAATATGCAGGCATCTGTGGCAAGTTTGACTACTGTAGCGAGGATTAACTAGCACTATTCCCACACCTGCTTTGAGTGCCTTGTAGCTAATGAAGCTACGCAGTTGGTAAAACGCCCAACTGTTGGCACGCCTACKCTCTGTTTTAGAACGAGGTACTTGATTAGTGCGCTCCCGTATCCCTGTCAGGTCTTCCAAAGCAATAACACTGCCCGTTGCTTTTGCCCTTGCCACAATAGTCTTAGAAATGCAGTGGTTTACCCATGCCTGAAAGCGTCTCTCCCTGCCAGATAGCCGTTTCACCAGTTCCCGACATCTACGCCTAGAACTGCGTGTGCCTTTACTAGCCTTGTGCTGGAGTACCGCCCTCAGTTTGGAGTAGTGGTCTCGTACCTTAGTTAACTGCTGTCCATGCCAGTTGTCTCCTTCCGATGTATGTGCAATGTCTGTCCTACCGAAGTCAACGCCCAAAACCCCATGTCCAGTCTGAGGTTCTGGCAATTCTTCCTTTACTTGGATGTGGATATAAAACTTACCATCTTTGCGTTTGCAGAGAGTGGCAGAAGTAGGCTTCTTGCCCTTGAGTTTTTCTATCTGGTAGTTACCCACCACTAAGGGAATGCGTTCCCGTCCGTCTAGGGTGGAGAGGCTAACGCATTGTTCTTTCGCTCTGTAGTTAAACAGGCGAGCATCATAATCCACAGAAGTAGCCCTGAATTCCTTAACCTTTCCCACCTTGCGGTTAGCGGCAACTCTGGCACAAGCCCTGACAGCCAAGTTAGCGGTTAAGCCGAATTGCTGTCGTACTGCTCTGTAAACTTCTTTCTGAATACGGTTCTTGTTAGTAATGCTGGGGCAAATGGTACTGTTGATGTATCTGCAAGCCTCAGCGAAGCCCTGCAGAACTTGGTCTAGCTTGACAATTTGCTCTGCAGTGGGATTTAGTTGACAGACAATGGTCAGTATTTGCTGTGGCATGAGTTCATTTTATGCGCCTAAATGGTACTATGGCAACTGAAGTTGCTAAAGAGGCTTTCCTCCCCGCACTGAAGTACGGGGCTTCCAGCCCTACCCGATGTGAGTTTGCAAGCGATGGTTACTTCTTTGCGTGTTGGGCTAGGGAAATGGCTGATACTGCTCAGCGTTTTCTCCCTTGCTCCTGGATGCTATGCGACTACGATGCCGCAAGCATCGGTGCCTGCGCCCACCCCAAGTCCTCTGTACACTGCTGTTGATGAATTTGGGCAGCCAGCCTTTCAAATTGATGGTCGTGCTCTGTTTCGCGATCGCCCCTTGCCCAGTGGCCCTATTGTCACCGCTCCGCTGAAACTGTTGCGGGTGTTACGCAATACGCGGCAGTATTTTCACGAGTACGGTGTAGCGGATCCGGTGGTGCAGCGCGAGGGGGTTCTTGCTGTCCAAGGGGTGAGCCTCACGGACGTATTAGCCACCCTTGATTTTATGATTGCCATCCTCACGGAGGACATTAGCAATAAACGCCCCATCCGTTTGCAAGATCCAGCGTTTATCAATCAGCATTTTCGGGTGATCCAGTGGCTCCCCCACAATCCTCGCGATCGCCAACAAACCCAGCAGCTGCGTCTGACCAACTACGCCGTTTTCACCCACACTGGCTCCCGCAGCCGCACCGCCACCTACAATACTGCCCTCTACGCCCTGCCCGATCGCCAACCAGATCAGCCGGAAGATACCTTTTATAGGCAGTTAACGAAGCAGCAGGTGCTCGCAGGTATTTTTGAACCTGGTGGCGCGCTGCACGGACGAGTCCGACCACTGGCTTACCTCACCCGTGCCGCCTTTGAAGATGCCCTGATGCAGGGAACCATCCTAGTCAACTTTACGGATGGCGGCAGTGCCTTTTTTAATGTGGATCGCAACAATGGTATTGCCTTTGTTAAAGGGGTGACGCCTTACGATCAGCGGCGTTACTGGTACTTTCGCCAAGTGGCCGCCATCAAAGGCTATGGCAGCAGTATTGAAAACAAGATCAACATTGAGCCAGAAGTGACCTTTGCTGGGGATGTCTGGAATGTAGGGTTGGGTCGCGTGGTCATGATTGAAGATACGCGCGGTGGGCGATCGCAGCTACGCCTAGGGGTTATTGCCGATACGGGTGGGGCGTTTGCACCGAACCTGTACCAATTAGACTTTTTGGCTGGGATTTTCCCCAATCCCTCAGCGTACCAAGCGGTTGCCCGCACTCTACCGGACTATGTCCGGGGCTACATCCTCATCAAAAAGTAGGTATGTGGCGAGACCCTGCTCCATACCCTAGCCCTTAAGACTGGGGGAGGGGAATACATTTGCCGTTGTAATGGTTCATGGCTGCCTCTAGCCCCGCTTCGATACTGTGGTCAATAGCCGCCACGGCAAGGTCGAGGACGTGGGGCAACACCATTAGTTCAGCCGCTGAAAAGTTCCCCAGCACAAAGGGAACAGCGTTGCGAGGGCCGGTTTGGGTGAGGCGATCGCCAAAGGCAATCCCCACCTTTAAGCGCGGAAACTCTTGAGAGTGAAAGTGCTGCACAATGGACTTAATGCCGTTATGCCCCCCTGTTGAGCCACTCAAGCGCAGCCGTAGTCGCCCTAGGGCAAGGTCGGCATCGTCATAGACCACAAGGGTACGCGCAAGGGGTAGCTTATAAAAATTTAAGAGGGCATACAGCGATCGCCCCGAGCTATTCATATAGGTAGTGGGCTTAAGAAGGCGAATTTTTTGACCGTACAGCACACCTTCGCCCACGTCCCCCAAAAACCGCCGCTGCGCAGTTAAGGTAATCCCATGCCGCTCGGCAAAGGCATCGAGCACCCGGAAACCAATGTTATGCCGTGTTGCCGCATACTCACTGCCCGGATTGCCTAAGCCAACAATGACACAGGGTTGAATGAGTGCCGCCATTACCCCTAGGCTGAAGGCTCGCGGCTAGACTCACCCTCAACCGCAGTCTGCTTTTCCTGCTCAAGGGCAGCGGTCTGCCGTTTCATCTCATCTTGGAATTCGCGGGAGGCTTCCTCAAAGGCGCGTTTGGTTTTACCCAAGCTGCGGCCAATTTCCGGCAACTTTTTCGGACCAAAAATGAGCAATGCCACCACCAGAATCACAATTAGTTCCGGCAGACCAATACCAAAAACGTTCATTGCCTATCCCAGAGCTTTCCAACTCACGTTAACACCATCGAGGATGAGTGTCGAGTTGTAAATCTGGAGGATAATCAGCAAAAACACCAAAAATAACCCCATGAACACGGCCATTAAGGGAGTGGTGCCCCAACCAGGAGCAACTTTACCGTATTCCGAGTTAAGGGGGCGCAGAACATCGCCAAGCCAAGTACGTCGTGCCATAAATGCCTTTTGGTGAACTAAATGAACAGCGGTTTAATGTTTCGTAATATTATAGAACCATATCTTGTTCACATTTTCGATCTATCCTATGGAACCTGCAATAGTTCTTAGCATTGGCCTTGCTGCGGTCTGTATTGGCGTTACTGGCTACTCGATCTACCTCTCCTTTGGGCCACCCTCTAAGGAGTTGGCGGATCCCTTTGACGATCACGACGATTAGAGGCCTTCGATGGGGACACCCAAGAAGCTGGCGATCGTTGCTCCTTGGGTTTCTAGCTCCGCAAGGGGCAGCGGTGCCCCCACGCGCGTTAGCGGAATGTCGCCCCGGCCTTTGATCTTGAGGTAAAGGCTACGCTTGGGATTTAGCCCGTCTTTGATCACAATCTTGAGGGCTTGGACATCACTGAGGGGGCAACTGACTTCAATCTGGCGATGTTTGCCGGGAAACCCCCAGCGAAAGATGCGCACAACGCCCGTGTCTTTATTAAATTCATTAAACCCGCCACCAACGTCCCAGGCGATCGCCAACCAGAGGTAGGTGGCTAGGAGCAGCGCCGCCACCCCATAAAAACCGATGGCAATCCCTTGGGGAATAAACGCTAGCTCTAGCGGGTTGCCAATGGGCAGCAGGTTCACGTGCAGATAGCTCGAAAGACCTGCCAAGAAAAACCCCAGCCCACCGATAGATACAACAGTTGCCCAAAAGTAATTACTCAGACGGCGGGAGCCGAGCACCGCATAGCGAAGACAGGATTCTTGACGGGGAGACTGCTCAGTTACGGTTGGGTTCGCCATAGCTGCAATTCATCAAAGGATTAGGAATGAGGAGCCTGCTGGGTATTCCCCTAAGCTCTCTATCCTATGGTACACGGTGCCGCTCCTAGGGCTGTGCCTTCAGGGCATTGAGCAGGTGGTGGCGATCGCCCTCAAGAGCCTGATCCAGTTGCGGCAAAAAGACATTATCAGGCCAAAGCGCTTGAAATAGAGTCACCATGGGTAAATTGTCAATGGCAATAAAAAAATCCGTGGGTTGCGGGCCATCAACGATGCGGCTGTTGACCCCAAAGCCAGCCCGACGATAGCTGATTCCCACCGCTGGTGCGGCTGAGCGCAACCAATTGAGGGGATTGTTTTGCCCCCGGAGGGAGCGCACAATCTGCTGGAGTTGCTCAGTATTGATGGTGGTGCCAGCCCCATACCGCCACGCGGTTTCCAGTAGCAGCAAGCGGTTCCGTTCGTCATACCATGCCCGCAGGAAAAGCTGCCCCACGTTGGGGGGATGGGGAGCTTCATGGGGGGTGCTGGGGAACTCACTAATGGTTAGCAGCGGCTCTAAGAGATCGCGAAAGGCAGAGGGCGGCAGGGCGCTCAAACGGTCTTTGGCGGCTGCTAGGTTTCCCTGCCACCACTGCAAAACGGTGGCAATTTGGCGGACGTACTCAGCAGCGGCACTCGTTGGGGGCAGTTCTGTTTCGAGTTGGGCATAGCGACGGCTCACGGCTTGGAGAACGGGGGGATAAAAGGGGGCAAGGGGAGCACTGCGCCATGCTGGGCTGGTGATGAACAGTGGATGGCGCAGAACTTCTAAGGTGAGCGCCTCTGTCGCTAGCTCAGGTTGATTGTTGGCAATGAGAGCCAGCCCCAAGCCAAGAAAGTTCCCCCGTTTGGCAGGGACAAGCTGGGCGGCTTGGGCAAACGCTGTGGCGGCTTGGGCAAATTTCCCTTCACGCCAGTAGAGCCAGCCCACATTACTGTAGCCAAATTCTAGGTAAGGAGAGCGTTCAATCCCTTTCTCGAATTCGGCGATTGCCGTGCGTAGCAGCGCAGATTGCGCCTCGACAGTCTCTGTTTCTATGCCCCGCTGACCGTAGTTCCAGCCCAGTTGTAGCGGATAGTAGGGCTGCCACGGTGCTAACTCCTGCGCCTGAAATAATTTCTCGGTAAACCTGTTCCACTGGGGTGGTTCCTCAAGGAGGGCTAAAAAGCCATCACTGGCCGCCCACCAAGCGCGATGGATGGGGGTTAACCATGCGATCATTGCCATCATCACCCCTAACCCACTGGCCACGAGTAACAGTGCCCAGCGCGGTCGCAGTCGGTTCGGAGGATTTTGGTGCTGGCCAGTGCGCAGTAGGGTTGCCAACAGGGTGAGTTCCAGCAACAGCAGCCCGCCAATGCCAATATTGTCTAACTGAAAGTCCGTGAGGCTAAGGATGCTATAGCCAAGCAGCGCCAGATATATTGCGAGAGCCAAGCGCTGCTCATGAACGCTCAACTGCAGCCACCAGCGACGATAGCGCACGGCCCAATAGGTTAAAAGAACGATGCCTAAGACGAAAGCGCCAATTCCCCAAATCCCTAGCTCAGCCCACAATTGCACGGGGGTACTGTGGAGTTGATAGATCCACTCCGCTTCGCGACCTGCCCAGGCAGGACGGTAATGCTGATACCACAGGGGGACACTCCCTAACCCATTGCCCGTCAAGGGCTGGGCGGCTCCCATGCGCCACCCCACAATGCTGGTGATCCAGCGGTAGGCCAGTTCCGCACCTTGACCGCCTTGACTCAGCGCCACTAGACTGCGCCGCAGGCGATCGTTGGCCAAGGCAATCACCAGTAAGCCAATGATCGTCAGCCCCCCCATCTGAAGCCACCGCCGCGAAGCCTGCCGTTGCTGCCAGATCAAGCCGATGAACAGGGCGATCGCCATCGCCATTAAGCCAAGGCCACCCCCCCGCGAGAAGGTGGTGTAGAGATCCACCAGACCCAATAGGAGCACCCCCAACCAAAAGGGGCGCGATCGCCACCAGCGAGACTGCGGCTTAGCCTGTAGTGCCAACACCCCCACCAAGGGCAAGGCCAGCAATAGATAGCCCGCCACATAGTTTTGATGCCCAAAGGGAGCCCAATTGCGCAGCTCAAGGGCATCGGTATTGATCTGAAGTGACAATCCTTGGGTACTGAGCGTTGCTTGGCGCAGCCATTCCGGCACCAATGTTGTCCCCAGCCATACCCCCAAACTCACCACCACAAAAGCTACCGTCAGATACCCTTGGGCTTGCACCAGTTGCCAGCGCCGTTCTGGCGATCGCAGCCATGCTCCAAGGGGATAGATAACGGCCAGTCCCCCTAACAACGCCCAACCATACCAACGCGCCTGATTGGGAAAGGCACTAACGGTTCCCGAAATGGCCAACCCCGCTAGGAGCAGCAGTACCACCCCATCCAAGCCATTGCCAAGGGGTTGCACTCGCCGCTGATAGGCCAACACCTGTAAAAACCACAGCAGCGGCACCCCTAACGCAGCTTGCCATAGCAGCACCCACGGCCACGCCACCATCAGACTATGACTATCGGGAAGCAGGGTAAAAAAGGCATACCCCGCTGCTGTCAACAGACCGAGCAGAACCCCCTCTTGCTTAGTGGCCTGCTCTGCCCAATGGGGTTGCACCTCAGCCATAGGTCAGACTAAAACCCAAGGGTATAGGGGTTGAAGCCACCCCAGCCACCCAACTCATCTAAGCCGATTTGGTCGCCGCCAGTGCTGTAGATATAGTTGGGGCTGCCGACATAATCATCGTTAACCAAGGCATAGTCCTGAGCTTGACGAATCACATCGGCAACCGCCTGCCGTTGGGCTTGCTGGGCAGCTTGATCCAGAATTTGACTATCCTGTTGGAGATTGGGGGCAGGCTGGGTCAGGGGCAGCCCCTGAGCTTCAATTGGCCCCCCTTGTTCGAGGGGAGCAGCCGTGGCTCCTTGGGCAAGGGGTTGAGCAACACGGTGCTGGCGTTCTTCTCGCTCAAGGATTAGAGCCATGGCCGTACCACTCCATAGGAGTCCCATACCCAATCCTAGGGTCAGCGCACGTCTGAACATCTGGCTCTCCTGCAATCGTTCCTACAGATTCTAACGTATCCCCCCTTTAACCCAAGGTTGCCACCACCCGTGCCATTGCCTCGATTACATTTGCTTGGCTATTAAACGCTGAGAGGCGCAGATAACCTTCTCCGGCTGCCCCAAAGCCCGCTCCTGGGGTTCCCACAACGTAGCAGGTGTGTAGCAGCGTATCAAAAAAGTCCCAACTGCTCATGCCGTTAGGGGTTTTCACCCACACATAGGGGGCATTCACCCCCCCATAAACCGCCATCCCTGCTTTACTGAGGCGATCGCGAATCAGGCGAGCATTCTCAAGGTAAAGGCTCACTAATTGGCGCACTTGGGTTTGACCCTCTGGAGAATAGACCGCCTCAGCACCGCGCTGCACAATGTAGGAAACGCCGTTAAACTTGGTGGACTGTCGCCGTTGCCACAGTGACCAGAGATCTACAGCGTCGCCGCTAGGGGTATAGCCTTTCAGCCCCTTGGGCACAACTGTAAAGGCGCAACGGGTGCCCGTAAAACCAGCATTCTTAGAAAATGAGCGAAACTCGATGGCACAGTCCCGTGCGCCTGGAATTTCGTAGATGGAGTGGGGGATGGCAGGATCGGTGATGAATGCTTCGTAGGCGGCATCAAAAAAGAGAATAGCGCGGTGCGTGCGGGCATAGTCCACCCACGCCTGCAAATGCTCGCGGCTGGCCACCGCACCCGTTGGGTTATTGGGAAAGCACAAATACACCAAGTCAACGGGGTCACTGGGGAGTGTAGCGGTAAAGTTATTCTCGGCGGTAATGGGTAAATACACTAATCCGGCATACTCGCCGCGATCGTTGGCCTCGCCGGTATGCCCTGCCATGACGTTGGTATCCACATAAACGGGATAGACCGGATCAGTCACAGCAATTTTATTGCTATCACCAAAAATATCCAGAATATTGCCGGTATCACATTTCGAGCCATCGGAGATAAAGATTTCACTGGCATCAATGTCGCAGCCACGGGCTTGAAAATCATGGGCCGCAATTTTTTCACGCAGCCAACTGTAGCCCTGTTCGGGGCCATAGCCTTTGAAGGTGGCGCGATCGCCCATCTCCTCCACCGCTTTGATCATGGCTTCACGGCAGGCGGCGGGCAAGGGTTCGGTCACATCCCCAATGCCTAAGCGAATGAGGGGAGCATCGGGATGATCCTTGAGAAAGTGATTGACGCGGCGGCTAATTTCCGGGAACAGGTAACCGGCTTTTAACTTGAGGTAGTTTGCGTTAACAACAGCCATAGGGGTGGAGGTATCGAAAATATAACGGCAACTAACGGCAGGGCGCTGCATCCATACTCTGCGCTCTACGCAATCGTGGCTAGAACAAACAAAGTGTATCAGGATTCGAGGACGGCGGTGAGACGAGTCTGGGCAAGGTCTAGTGCCGCTGCTAATTTTTCTGGCTGTGAGCCMCCCGCCTGCGCCATGGTGGGTCGACCGCCGCCGCCCCCACCACAGACCTTGGCCAGTTCTGCCACCAATTGACCGGCATGAACCCCCCGCTGCACCACCTCTGCGCTAGCCGTTACAATGAGATTCACTTTCGCTGGGGCGGGTTGAGTCCCCAGAACCACGACCCCTTGCCCCAGTTTGCTCAGGAGCCACTCCGCAGCGGTTTTTAGACCTTGGGGATCCACACCGTCTAAGCGGCTAATGAGGACGGCGGTGCCACCGATCGTTTGCACCTCCCCTAGTAGGGCCTGGGTTTTGGCAAGGGCTAGCTCGGTGTTAAGCTGCGCCAACTGCTTTTGTTTGGTTTTGACCTCCTCTTGGAGTTGGCTGACTCGCTCTAGGATCTCGTCTGGTTTGGCTTTGAAGCGATCGCACAGGTTCCGGACAATGGCATCCCGCTGCTGTAAGTAATCGCGCACAGCAGCCCCAGCAATGGCTTCAATGCGACGAATGCCTGCGGCAACGCCACTTTCACTAATGATCTTGAACAGGCCAATTTCGGCGGTATTGCTGACGTGGGTGCCGCCACAGAGTTCCATCGAAACCCCCGGAATATCCAGAACGCGCACCTGTTCGCCGTATTTTTCCCCAAACATGGCGATTGCCCCTTTGGCTTTGGCCTCGTTGAGCGCCATGATGGTGGCAGAGGTGGGATGGCTTTCGCTAATCCACGTATTGATCTGATCTTCGATCTGTTGCAGTTCGTCGTGGCTGAGGGCACGGGGGCAGTTAAAGTCAAACCGCAGGCGATCAAAGGCAACAAGGGAACCTGCTTGGGCAATATTCTCGTCAATGAGTTTTTTCAGAGCCGCTTGCAACAGATGGGTAGCGGTATGGTGTGCCTGTACCCGCCGCCGACAACTCAGGTCAATTTGGGCGGTGAGGCGATCGCCCACCTTGAGGGTGCCCCGCTCCACTTTGCCATAGTGGATAAACACCTCCCTCTGTTTTTGGACATCGGCAATACGCACAAGGCAATCGGTACCTGCTAAATAGCCGCGATCGCCAATTTGCCCGCCAGACTCGGCATAGAAGGGGGTTTGCGCCAAAATGACTTGGACATTGTCCCCCGCTGCGGCGGTCTCTGCTGGATGCCCCCCCACAAGGAGAGCAGTCACAGTTGTGGTCACAGCAGACTGGTTATAGCCGCAGAATTCGGTAGGATGCAGTTCCTCGCCCAGGGAATCTAGCCCTTCTTGCACTGTAATATCAATGGTTTCATGAGCTGCTTGTGAGCGTTGGCGCTGCTCGGCCATACAGGTTTCGAACCCAGCGACATCGACACCAATCCCCTGCTCAGCAGCAATCTCTTGCGTTAATTCCAGCGGAAACCCATAGGTGTCAAAAAGAATGAACGCATCGCGCCCCGACAGTTGAGCAGCCTTCTGTTTCTTGTGCTTTGGCCGCTTCAGGGGTGCTAGCATATCCGCCAAGAGCTTCTCGCCGCGATCTAGGGTTTTGAGGAACTGCTCTTCCTCGCGCTGTAACTCACTGAGAATCACTGAGCGCCGCTCTTGCAAGTTCGGATACACTGGAGCTGCCAACTCTATTGCCACCGTGGCCAACTGGGGGGTGATGACGTCGCTAATGCCTAGCAAACGGCTATGGCGGACAATGCGCCGAATCAGCCGCCGCAGCACATACCCACGCCCGACATTGCTGGCGGTGACCCCATCAGCAATGAGGTGCACCACTGCCCGACTATGGTCGCCAATCACCTTTAGGGAGGTTTGTTGGCTGGCATTTGCTCTAGAGTAGGTCAGCCCCGCTAGGGTTGCTGCCGCTGTCATGATAGGGAAGATCAAATCCGTTTCGTAGTTATTAGGAACGCCCTGTAGCACCTGCGCCATGCGCTCTAGCCCCATGCCAGTATCGATATTTTTGGCGTTGAGAGGGGTGCGATGCCCTTCATCGTCTTGGTTCAATTCCATGAACACCAAGTTATATAGCTCAATAAACCGGCGATCGTCCTCCAGATCAATAGCGTCCAAGCCCTTTTCAGGGTAGAAATCATAGTAAATTTCTGAACACGGGCCACACGGACCCGTTGGGCCAGCACTCCAGAAGTTACTGTCTTCGCCCATGCGTTGAATGCGCTCTTTGGGCAAGCCCACTTGGCGATGCCACAGCTCAAACGCCTCGTCATCCTTTTCAAACACGCTCACCAAGAGGCGCTCTTCCGGCAGGCCATAGACGGTGGTCATCAGTTCCCACGCCCAGGCGATCGCCTCCGCTTTGAAGTAATCCCCAAAGCTGAAATTTCCCAGCATTTCAAAGAATGTGTGGTGGCGGGCAGTGCGACCCACATTTTCGATATCATTGGTTCGCAAGCACTTTTGTGCCGTCGTGGCACGAGGCACGGTTCGCGGCTGCTGCCCCAGAAAAACTGGCTTAAAGGGTAACATTCCAGCAATGGTGAGCAAGACCGTTGGATCCTCAGGAATTAACGAGGCGCTGGGGAGGATCGTATGTCCCTTGGCGGCATAAAACTCAAGAAATTTTTGGCGAATTTGATCACCACTGAGGGCAGTGATCGCCGACGAAGAAGGGGACGAAGTCATAGTAACGGCATCTCGACGGGGTAGCAGTCAGACTACTATTATATTTGTTATATTTGCTTTATATTTGCTTAGCCCTGCGACAACGGCC
Source organism: Synechococcus sp. PCC 6717 (assembly GCF_022698185.1). Taxonomy (NCBI): domain Bacteria; kingdom Bacillati; phylum Cyanobacteriota; class Cyanophyceae; order Synechococcales; family Synechococcaceae; genus Synechococcus; species Synechococcus sp. PCC 6717. Next base: position 413,580 of record NZ_JAKLTV010000001.1, read on the forward strand.
ACCCCCTAAATTCGTTGGGGAGGGGAATCGAGTGCCGTAAACAGTAGCGCAAATACATCAATTGCCGCCCAAGGTAATTATGCCCTTGGCGATCGCGCCCACAACCCCAATAGCTATCTACAGGAGAGTCTTCTACAAGATCCTCCTCTTCAGTTGCCAGCAATAACTGGCGCAACGCTGCGTGAGTCGTAAACTTAGCCACCAGTGCCCGCCACATTACCTGCTGCTTAACCTGTTCCCAATCCTGACGCACCGGATAGGTAGGATCACGCCCCAATTGTGCTGCCGCACGAGCAGTGGGGGCAGTGCGAATCCTATGGCCAAGCGCATCATAGGCGGTTCCTAAAAACTTATGGGCTTGGTAATAATGCTCTACTGTTGGCCAGTAGTAATTGTCCAACCAAAATCCATGACGAGAAAAATTTGAAAAATCACCATAGGCATCTTTAAGATGATAAAAGTAAATTGTCATTGTTGTCAAATATCGAGGTAGCGCACCACAATTATTAATTATTAAAGGATGAGGCTGAAGCTGAGATCATCATGACGCAGATGAGGAATTAATCGTCAAGCCAAACGAGATCAAGTGCAGGGTCATCGCCAGAAATACCTGTGGCATCACCGTTCGGCCTGCCACTTGCCAGAAGGATTTAGGGTGCGGTTTGCAAACGCGGGATACGCCTGCCCCACCTTGCGTTTTGTAAACGCTATATTATTTTTCTAGGGATTCAGCTATCACTAGGGTATTGCCCTCCACTCCAGAAGTATTGAAATTCAAAAAGAACGGTAAAGAAAAAGCCTAAAAGCGGAAAACCTTTTAGACTTGACGTTAGTTATTTAACGTCAAAGGGTTAACATGGGGAATGCTGCGAAAAGATTGCGTGGATGGCGCATTTGGACAGTTCTTGTCTTTACTGGAGTGGGTGTGCTGGAAATGGGGAGGGTACTTTGCGAAAGTCAATCCCAACGGCACTTGCCAAACCTGTCCGAGCAGTGTTGCGACTGTTAGCAACAGCTTGGAGGTGAGAGGACATCGTTGTTCTGAGTGTGGGTATCGAATGCATCGTGACCATGCGGCATATGCTAAAATCTACGATCTGGCATTATAGATAGCGTTTACCTATGCCCAAAGTTCTGGTTTCCGATCCCATTGAGCAGGTGGGGCTTGATTTACTTGCCCAAGTCGCCCAAGTCGATGTCAAAGTTGGCCTCTCCAGCGAAGAACTCATCAAAATTATTCCCGAGTACGATGCGCTGATGATTCGATCAGGCACTAAGGTGACCAAAGATGTAATTGAGGCGGCCAGCCAACTGAAAATTATTGGCCGTGCTGGGGTAGGGGTCGATAACGTTGATGTGCCTGCGGCCACCCGCAAAGGCATTATGGTGGTCAACTCTCCGGAAGGGAATACTATTGCTGCGGCTGAGCATACTCTGGCATTGATGCTGTCCTTGGCACGCCATATTCCTGATGCTAATGCCTCGGTCAAAGGTGGTGAATGGGATCGTAAACGCTACACGGGCGTGGAAATCTACAAAAAAACCCTTGGCATCATCGGTCTAGGCAAAATTGGCTCCCATGTGGCTACCGTTGCTCGTGCGATGGGGATGAAGCTCTTAGCCTACGACCCCTATCTGTCAACAGAGCGCGCTGATCAACTGGGGTGCCGCCTTGTGGAGTTAGATGTCCTGTTTGCTGAGTCTGACTTTATTACCCTGCACCTACCCAAAACACCGGAAACCCAACACCTGATCAACGCCAATACCATTGCCAAAATGAAGCCCACGGCTCGCATTATTAACTGTGCTCGTGGCGGCATCATTAATGAGTCAGACCTAGCGGCAGCCTTGAAAGCAGGTAAATTAGCAGGAGCTGCTCTCGATGTGTTTGAAAACGAACCCCTCGAACCCGACTCAGTGCTGCGCTCTCTGGGAATGGAAGCCATTTTAACACCTCACCTCGGTGCCTCAACTGAAGAAGCTCAGGTCAATGTAGCCATTGATGTGGCCGAGCAAATCCGAGATGTGCTGCTGGGGCTGCCCGCACGCTCTGCGGTCAATATTCCGGGGTTGCGGCCAGATCTACTTGAGCAATTGTCACCCTATATGCAGTTGGCGGAAACGCTGGGGAATCTGGTTGGCCAGTTGGCAGGAGGACGGGTTGAAGCCCTTGAGGTACGCCTCCAAGGGGAGTTGGCAACCAATGACAGCCAACCCATCGTGATTGCGGCGCTGAAGGGGTTACTCTCTCCAGCCCTACGGGAGCGGGTCAACTATGTCAATGCAGGCTTAGAGGCGAAAGAGCGGGGGATTCGGGTGGTGGAAACCCGCGATGAATCTCAGCGAGACTATGCTGGCTCCCTAACGCTGATTGCTAAAAGCTCCTCTGAAAGTCGTTCCGTCTCCGGTGCCTTACTTGGTCACAGTGAGTTACGCATTACCAGTATTGACGATTTCCCGATTAGTGTATCGCCTACGCGCTATATGCTTTTAACGCTGCACCGCGATATGCCGGGTATTATTGGCAAAATTGGCTCGCAGTTGGGCAGTTTTAATGTGAATATTGCCAGTATGCAGGTAGGACGCAAGATGGTGCGCGGCAATGCGGTGATGGTGATCAGTCTTGATGACCCCCTGCCGGAGGGGCTGCTGGAGGAAATTCTCAAGGTTCCCGGTATTCGTGATGCCTACATCGTCAACCTTTAGGCTATTTGTGTGATTCAACGCTGGTGGGAAATTTCGGTCACCTGCCAAGCCGCCGCTGAGGAGGTTGTCTATTGGCGGCTGCAATGTTTTGGTTGCGAGGGGGTGGCCACCCAGCAGCAGCAGGGTCGTATTCTGATTCAGGGGTATGTTCCCCAGCAGCAGATCACGCTGTTGGATATTGCTGCGTTGGGTGTATGGATTGAACAGGATGTGGTGGCGCAGGGGTACTTGCCGCCTAAGCTACAGTGGCAACTGGTGAATGAGCAGGACTGGGCCCATAGTTGGCAAGCCTACTGGCATCCTTTACCGGTGGGCGATCGCCTGTTGATTTGTCCTGCGTGGGAGGATCCGGCGATTGACGAGCAACGCTTTTTGCTGAAGCTAGATCCTGGCATGGCCTTTGGCACCGGCACCCATGCTACTACCCAATTGTGCCTCGAAGCCTTGGAAATGCAACTGGACGATACCTTTGCGCCCCTGCCGCCGACGGTTATTGCGGATATTGGCTGTGGCAGTGGCATCCTTTCCATCGCAGCATTGCTGTTGGGAGCTACCAAGGTTTATGCCGTTGATGTGTCTGATTTGGCTGTGATTGCAACCCAGCGAGGAGCCGCGCTAAATCATATTTCTCCGGAGCAATTGGTGGTTGCCCAAGGCAGTTGGGAGCAAGTTCCTGAGCCGGTGGATGGTATTGTCTGCAATATCTTGGCATCAGTGATTATGGAGTTGGTGCCCCAGTGGACACCCCTTCTGAAGCCGAAAATGTGGGGGATTTTCAGCGGCATTCTACTTGAGCAAGCAGATCAGGTGGCCGCCGTCTTAGAACAGCAGGGCTGGAGCCTAGGCAGTGTTTGGCGACGGCAGGAATGGTGCTGCCTGAATGCTCGGTTTGAACCTAACGCCTATCGCTGAATGGTCAGAAATTCGCTAGGCTAGGGGAAGCAGAATGACTACGGAATGGCTAGGACTGGTATCTGCAAAGGATAATAGGATGTTTGTTAATAGTTGCTGACCTTTGCAGTGGCTGGATCTAAGTTCCTCAAAAAAATGTCTCATAATCCGTGGGCGATTTCTGTTAGAAAGGCTACAATCAATGAGGTTTTAGTTAAAATTGGTCAAAAGATTCCTACTACGTGCCAGCCGTCCATCTGCGCCTGCTCCCTGACCACTCGTGTCATACAGGACTTCTGTCACTAAACTACGGTTGTCAGCACGGTCAGCTGTGGGGTCAACACCTATAACCACACCCCCAACCCATTTGCTCTCGCGTCATCTCGCGAAACGCTGGATGTGGCGATGTGGGCAGCGGTTGGGCACTACTGTGAACCATGCATTATTAGGGAGACTTTAAGAGGACAACGGCATGACCCAAGCGAATGTACTTGACGTTTACGAACCCGCAACGAACCCACTTGAAGATGAGGTTGCTCTCCTCAGGGACTACGGCCTTGATGCTGTGGACACCGACGATGAGGAGAGCGAAGACTTTGAGGAGGTCAGTGACGATCTTGACGACAAGCCTAGCAAAGGTCGTGCCAGTCGGCGGCGCACTCAGGTTAAGAAGAAACACTACACGGAGGACTCAATTCGCCTCTATCTGCAAGAGATTGGCCGCATTCGCCTCCTGCGGGCGGATGAAGAAATTGAACTGGCGCGCAAAATTGCCGATTTGTTGGAAATGGAGCGGGTGCGCGATCGCCTCAGTGAACAGTTGGGCTGCGATCCAGAGTACCTTGAGCGGAATCCGGCGCAATGGGCAGAGAGCTTGGGAATGTCCCTACGGGATTTTCGGCACCGTCTGTTTGTCGGGCGCAAAGCCAAGGAAAAAATGGTGCAATCGAACCTGCGGCTAGTGGTGTCGATCGCCAAAAAGTATATGAATCGGGGGTTATCGTTTCAGGACTTAATTCAAGAGGGCAGTTTAGGGCTGATTCGCGCTGCCGAGAAATTTGATCACGAAAAGGGCTATAAGTTTTCCACCTATGCAACGTGGTGGATTCGCCAAGCCATTACCCGCGCCATTGCTGACCAGTCCCGCACCATTCGGCTGCCGGTGCACCTCTACGAAACCATCTCCCGCATTAAGAAAACCACGAAACTTCTCTCCCAAGAGATGGGTCGCAAACCCACTGAAGAGGAAATTGCCGATCGCATGGAAATGACGATCGAAAAATTGCGTTTTATCGCCAAGTCTGCCCAGTTGCCGATTTCCTTAGAAACGCCTATCGGTAAAGAGGAAGACTCGCGCCTAGGGGATTTCATTGAATCCGATGGCGAAACCCCCGAAGATCAGGTTTCAAAGCACCTATTACGGGAAGATTTGGAAACCGTATTGTGTACCCTTAGCCCCCGCGAGCGGGATGTGTTAAAACTGCGGTATGGTTTGGACGATGGCCGCATGAAAACCCTAGAGGAGATTGGGCAACTTTTTAATGTGACGCGAGAGCGCATCCGTCAAATTGAGGCCAAGGCACTCCGCAAACTGCGCCATCCCAACCGCAATAGCGTTCTTAAGGAATACATTCGCTAAGGAGTACTCTATGTTGCGCCCCCTCATTACCTTAACCCTTGGTGTGACCGTAGCAACCCTAGTTGCGCCTCAACCGGGTCGCGCCCAAGCCTGTGCCTATGTTAAGGGCCTAAGCCAAAGCGTTGGCAGTACGTCGTTTTTGGAGGGGGGGACGCTACCCCTAGGTCTAGGGGCGGGTGCCGTGGCGATCGGTGCTGTGGGGGTTACCCTGTGGCAACGCCAACGCCGCGCCAACGCTAGCACTCGCATGACGACACCAGCTTCTGGGGTGGAACTGAACGTGGTTCTACCGGAGTCAGAAGCTACGGTGAGTTCAAAGGCGGAAGACGTAACACCGATTGCTTAGGCGAAGGCGATCGTGATTGGCAGCGATCGCCACCATGGGGGTATTCGTTGACTGTCGTGGCATTGCCCAGTCGGATACCCTTTTACTATTTTTATTGTTAGTGTTTTTCCAGCTTGGGAACCACCGCCGTAATCTGGCGATTAAAGGTTGCGTCAAAGGTATCAGCGCCCTGAAATAGATACCAAACTGCTTCAATAACGCAGGCAATGCGGGCGATCGCCCCCAAGGAGCCATGCTCAACTGTTATTGGCGAAAAGAGGATCCCAAGCAACAGGTAAAACACGCCCCACAGCGGTTGCCGGAGATAAAACTTGTGAACCCCGGGCACGAGAATGCCCGTCAACGCCAGACCGATGGCGATCGCCCGGTTACGGTAGCCCATACTCACTCCCGTTGATGACATACTCTAATAATCACCAATAATCAACAGTAAAGCACTGCGATTGAATCAACGATTTAGGACTACCTGCAGACCCTTGACCTCCATTTCAATTATTACTGCCACCTATAACGCCGCCGCCCACTTGCCCGGCCTCATTGAATCCATCCGGCAGCAGAGCGATCGCAATGTGGAGTGGATTGTCATTGATGGTGCCTCTGAGGATGGCACCCTAGACCTCATCAAAGGCGCATCAGACGTCATTACCGACTACCTCAGTGAACCTGACTTTGGCATTTTCCATGCCCTTAATAAAGGGATTCAACGCGCCTCAGGGGACTATTACCTAGTCGTTGGTGCCGATGATCGCCTCGACCCGATGGCGATCGCCCACTATAAACGCGCCGCAGCAGAGACCAAGGCTGATATTATTTGCGCCAATGTTTACTCAGAGCAACATCAACTCATTCAGCCAACAGGAGGAGCCATTTGGCACCATGGTGTACAATCCTTTACCACGACTCAGTCCGTTGGCACACTTATTCGCCGGGCGCTACACCATACCTATGGCTACTACTCCCATCGGTATCCTACCGCAGCCGATGCTGCCTTTATTCTCAAGGCAACTCAACAGGGGGCTAGTACAGCTAGAGCCAATTTTGTTGCTGGTCAGTATAATACAAAAGGCTTTTCTTACCGCTATAAAGCTGCACTACTCTGCGAATTATTTATTATTCAGAAGGAGTTTTTCCCGAAATGGCTGCAATTGCTACTATTAGTTTATCGCCTTATCAAAAATTATGCTCAGCTTTAATCTGTAATGCAGTACCGAATCCTAGCTCATATTACAGGGTACAATGATTCAAATTCCCTCAATAAATGTATTGATAGTCTGTTAAAGCAAACCTACCAGATTTCAGAACTATTGATTATTGATAATTCATCCACCGCTTTAGCAATTAGTGTTCCCCTAGGTAAGATATCTCTGAACGTTCAGCATCACCCCGAAAATATTGGTATGGCTGGCAGTTTGTGCCAAGGCATTCAATATGCAGTTAATCATGGATTTGATTTTATTTGGACATTTGATCAAGATAGCTGTCCGACTGATGATACACTAGAAAAATTAATTACTTTCTATACAAATTTTTCAAAAAAAGATCAAATCGGTATTCTTGGTTGTGTAGCTGTTGATGATAGTACGGGTCAAAAAGACGGTGGATTTTTGTACAAAAATTATCGATTTCAGAAAATTTCCTGCGATCTCTTAAATACTTATTATGAATGTGACGCTGTAATCACTTCAGGGTCACTGATTAACTGCCAAATAGCACCAAACGTACCACTGCCCAATACATTGCTGTTTATTGATGCAGTTGATTTTGATTATTGTATGAAAATCCGCCAGCACAATTATAAAATTTTTATCCTAAATGAGGCAGTTCTAAGACATCGATTTGGTAACTCAAGAACCGTCTATCTTCCCTGTCGCTCCCATGCAACCTACTTATACACCTATTCAACCCTAAGATATTTTTACGTCCATAGAAACCATACCTACCTAGAAACCCGCTTGGCGCGTAACCTTTTCTTTCAAGTCTTGTCTGTTGCCTACCGTGTACTGAAAGCCATCAGAAAGGTTGGGGTTATTTTAATTTTTGAAGAATCAGACAAGCTCTTAAAGACCTATGCCTGCCTTAGAGGTACAGTAGATGGCCTACTCGGCCGCCTAGGTAAAACATGGCACTGAGGGTTCAGGGTTGTTTTAGGCGCATCATTTCTGTTTGAATTCGCTGGCTGAAAGCATTGTCCTGCTGTGCCCGTAGTGTAATGGCATTAAATTGTTCAAGGGTCATATTGTATTTCTTGAGCACCTGCATCGCATCCCGAGTATAACTGGCACAAATGGTTTCCATGCCACTGGGGATATTTTGCGGACTCATGGCAAAGCAGGAATTTCGGGGGATTTGCCCACCCGCCAACGCTTGCGCTTGGCGATAGTATTTTTGGCGAATGGGTTCAATTTCTAAGACAACACGAGCATAGTTGATGAGTTCCCACGGAGCAATGACATCGGATTGGGATGCTGCTTGCCCTAAAGAGATACTAGGAATCACACTTACGAAAAGTAGGCTCAATATAGTGCCAGAAAAAATCATGGGCAACAAAGTCCAACGCATCCTCTGTGCTACCACCACGCTAGGGACATTATCTATACACTTTACTTGGAATCCTCTTGCTGGATTCAGGTTCCCGCTCTTGGACGTGTGAGGTTTGCAATACAGAGCATGACCGAGACGTGAACCCTGCGATCAACATCAGAAATGAAGCCTTGCGGAGATTGGAGTTAGGAACTCGCTCTACTGCCTTTGGGAGGGAACGTAAGTCATCTGGTAAGACTTCGGTTTTGTTAGATGCTGTCCCCGTTGAACAAGGAAGCCGCTTATCTATCCCGTAGCGATGATGAGCGGTAGTTCACCCACCCTCAAGCTAGTCTATGCCACGTATGGTGGGTATAGCAGCAATAATGCCATTCTCGGCATTACTGAATGGAGCGATGAATCAGAGGCCAACAGGTATTTTTTGAAACTTCAAATAATACAGCGGATTCCTTAATAAGTGGGTACACTCTTTTTGATGGTGTTTCAGGAAGAGAGTGTGTTCATGGCTGCCTTAGCTCTCGATTGACGGACGCGCATTGTGACGTCTGATGAGTCAGGAACAACGTCGATCCGGAAACTAGCCGCCCAGTTCCAAGTGAGTAAAACAACCGCCCACACGCTCATGAAGTTGCAACGGGAAACCGCAGACGTGGCTCCCAAACCAGCCCGAGGGGGCAAATCCAGTGCGCTGGTCGCTCAAGATCCAGACTACCCCTTGTCGCAATACTGTGAGGTGTGGCTAGACCGCACTGGGATGGATAGTGCTCAACGTACGATGTGCCGATGTTTACAATGGCTTGAGTGAACCTGAAAAAACCAACACGCCAAAGCCAACTAACATCGGCGGTTGTCCAGCAGCAATGGCACCAATTCTGGTCACGCATCACTCAAGAGTCGGTTGACAATCTCGTCTTCCTGGATGAGATGGGGATATTCGTCGGCATCATGCGAGACATGGCTCGGCATCTGAAGGGAACACGAGCCGATGACTTTGACGGGGTGTACCGGGGTAAGCGTTGTTTATCTGCCTCCCTATTCACCTATTGTACTCATTGCTGCTACTGTGCCAGCTAGTTATGCAATCTGCTGGATGCAATGCCGAAATTTACCGAAAAATGCTGTAAAGCCCCTGCCTTTAGGCATGGGGAGTATGTCAATGCAGGTGAATCTAAATCTCACAATTTAATTCCCCCAACCGCTGGTTAAAGCGCAGGTTTTCGCTATAGTCCACGGCAACATCAATGATGGTGGGCACCGGCTGCTCGAGGGCTGTTTTCAGGGTGGGAATAAAGTCGGCAGTGGCTTGAATGCGATAGCCCTTGAGACCCATGCTATCCGCTAGTTTGACAAAATCAGGGTTGCCAAAGTGGACGTAGGCCGGCTCGCCAAAGTAACGGTGTTGCTTCCACTCAATGAGGCCATAGCCGCCATCATTAAAAATAATGGTGGTGAAGTTGGTCTTCATCCGCAGTGCGGTTTCTAGCTCTTGGAAGTTCATCATAAAGCCACCATCACCGGTGACCGCTACCACGTGGCGATTGGGGTGCACAAGCTTAGCCGCCACTGCCCCCGGTACAGCAATGCCCATGGCGGCAAAGCCATTGGAAATTAAGCAGGTATTGGGGCGATCGCAGTGGTAATGGCGGGCAATCCACATTTTGTGAGCACCCACATCGGAAATAACAATGTCGTCAGGCCTCATGACTTGCCGCAAATCATAGATGATTTTTTGGGGTTTGACGGGAAAGCTATCGTCTTGGGCAAACTGGCAATAGTCGGCAACGATCTCTTGCCGCAGTTGCAGGGCATAGGGGGGGGCTTTGTCTTGGCGATCGGCGCGCTTGAGAATTTCGTACAGAGAATCGGAAATATCCCCAACCACTTCAACCACAGGGATATAGCTACTGTCAATTTCAGCGTGGGTTGCTGCAATGTGGATAATTGGCAGGCGGCCATCAGGATTCCAGCTTTTGGGGGAGTATTCAATCAGGTCATAGCCAATGGCAATAATTAAATCGGCATGGTCAAACCCACAGCTAATGTAGTCCCGCTGCTGCAACCCCACTGTCCACAAGGCTAAGGAGTGCTGGTAGGGAATCACCCCCTTGCCCATAAACGTATTAGAAACAGGAATATTGAGTTTTTCCGCAAAGTGGGTCAAGGCCGGTGCTGCATGGGCACGAATGGCACCATTGCCCACCAAGATTAAGGGGTTGTCAGCTTGGCTAATCAGTTCCGCAGCCTTGAGGATGCTTTGAAAGGAGGCATAGGTTTTCTCGGCGGGTTGGGGCTTGAGGGGATAGCCTTCGACGGGCATGGCCGCAATATTTTCTGGTAGGTCAATGTGAACAGCGCCGGGCTTTTCGTTTTGCGCGATCTTAAAGGCTTTGCGGACAATTTCCGGTGTGATACTGGGGCGGACAATCTGTGCATTCCACTTGGTGACTGGGCTAAACATGGCCACCAGATCAAGGTATTGGTGGGACTCGATGTGCATGCGATCGGTGCCTACTTGCCCCGTAATGGCCACAAGGGGTGCGCCATCCAAATTGGCATCGGCAACCCCTGTCATGAGGTTGGTGGCTCCTGGCCCCAAGGTCGAAAGACACACCCCTGCCTGACCTGTTAAACGGCCATACACGTCTGCCATGAAGGCGGCTCCCTGTTCATGGCGGGTCGTTACAAACTGAATGCTGGAGTGGCGTAAGGCTTCGAGAACATCAAGGTTTTCTTCGCCAGGAAGGCCAAAAATATATTTCACGCCTTCGTTTTCAAGGCATTTGACGAGGAGTTCAGCAGTATTCATGAGGTAATGGTGGGTACTACCTTCAATCCTAATCTGTTATCCGTGGGCAAACCTGAAGATGTTTGCAAATCCTCACCAAAGTTTCAGCCTGCTGCCACGGTTGAGATCACTTTGGCCAAATCAAGGTCGCGTTGGGTGATACCGCCAGCATCGTGGGTGGTAAGGCTAACAGTGACGCGGTTCCATGAAATACAAATGTCGGGATGGTGCCCTGCCTGCTCGGACGGTTCCACAAGACGATTGACAAAGGCAATAGAGCCAAGGAAATCTTGAAACCTAAAGGTTTGCTCGAGGCGATCGCCCACCAGAGACCATCCTGGCAATGCGGCAAGCTGGGCTTCAATTTCGGCGGTAGATAAGCGTTCAGCCATACTTTTTGCACAACTCTATAGACTAATTATTGCGAATTTGCAGCGGAGGGCGGGGGTGCAACCTCCCAGCGGGAGCCACTGCCAACCCAGCAAATGTCCCACCGCACCACTGGCTCATGCTGCGATCGACGACGTTCGCCAGTTCAGGTCGCCAATGCGCCCAAGCTGCAGGAGGTAACGCTAACGCGCCCCAGTAGGCGCCAAATAGGCATCCCAGCAGGGGTAGGGTAGGAACATCTTTGACCAATTGCTGTGCCAGCATGAGGTTACCGGGGGCGATCGCCAACGCATAGCGCACTTGCATCACTGGCTCTGGGGCTGCCGCCAAGCAATTGACTGGCTTGACTAACGGTTCCGGTCGCCACGCCTGCTCCAAGTATTCATGAAGCAGTGCCTGAATATTGGCCAACGGTGCTGGCACCACAATCAACGGCTGTTGCCATGCCGCCAAAAGATGGGGCAGAGCGGCACACCAATCATCTTGCGCCGGGGCATCCGCCAACCACTGCTGCCTATACTGCTTCACAAGCACGGGGGACTGCTGCTCGAGACCCCACAGCCCGCCTAACAGGGCACCTCTAAACTGCTCGTAAACCCCACCCCTAACCATCGTTGCGCCCCAACACAATCGCTATTTGTTTGATGACCCTTGCTAGGGAGTACTCGCCAAAAGGCTTTACCCCTTCGCCAAAATCCGTTATAGTTGTAAATTGTCGGTAAATTCCACCCCCTATGCAAATAACTGTTGCAACAATCCTACGGCGTGAGCGAGGGCTACAACGATGATTAAACTCCGCCTCAAGCGCTACGGCAAAAAGCGCAATGCCACCTACCGCATTGTAGCCATGAATAGTCGCGATCGCCGCGATGGCCGTGCCCTCGAAGAGCTTGGCTTTTACGATCCCATTCGGGAAGAAGTGCGCCTCAAAGAAGACGCTATTAAACGGCGGTTAGAGCAAGGCGCGCAACCCACGGATACGGTGCGGCGGCTGTTTGTCAAAGCCAATTTACTGCCCCAGACTAAGTCGTAATGAGCGAGTTAGCGTCTGCTCCTAATTATGTGGAGTTGATTCGCTTTTTGCTGGAGCCGTTTATGGAAGCCCCAGACACCCTGCGCATCCATGCTGAGTTTTCACCAGCGACGTCCCGAATTTGGATTCGCTTGGCCTTTGCGGGTGAGGATAGAGGGCGCGTTTATGGTCGTGGAGGGCGTAATTTGCAGGCGATTCGCGCCGTGCTGAAGGCCGCTGCTCAGGCTACGGGTCAGCAGATTTACTTAGATGTTTATGGCGATCACAAAAGTGAGCCTAAAATAAATAATCATGAGGGCGATCGCCGTGGGCGACCCCATCGTCGTTCTTATCCATCATCAAGGAGGCAAAGTTAGCGCGTGTCTGAAGTGCGTTTAGGTGAAAACGAATCCATCGAGTCGGCTCTACGGCGGTTTAAGAAAAAAATTCAAAAGGCGGGTATTTTATCGGAAGTAAAGCGGCGTGAACGTTACGAAAAACCCAGCTTGCGCCGCAAACGCAAACAGGAGGCTGCTCGTAAGCGCAATCGCTAAGCCCTATTGCCAGTGTTGCCATGAGCGACAGCTTAACAATTGATCTCCACAGCACCGAAAGTGCGATCGCCCTTGTCGGGGAGCAAGAAGCCAACCTACGCATCTTTGCTGCGCAAACAGGGGCGACGCTTGTTTTGCGAGGCCGTGATCTTTACATCACTGGTACCACTGCTCAGGTGCAACTGTGTCAGCAACTCATCCACGACCTAGGCACTCTTTGGCGTGAAGGCAAAACCGTTTCGGGTGTCGATATTCTCACCGTACGTCATGCCTACGATACCCATCAGCGGGAAGCTCTGCGAGAACTCCAACAAGACATATTAGCGCGAACCCGGCGTGGTGACGTTATCCGTGCCAAAACCTTTCGCCAGCGTCAATACATTCAGGCAATTCGCCACCACACCCTCACCTTTGGGATTGGACCTGCGGGAACCGGCAAAACCTTTTTGGCCACCGTGCTTGCCGTTCAAGCCCTACTGGCCGGTACCTACGAACGCCTTATTTTGACCCGTCCAGCGGTGGAAGCGGGTGAGCGGCTGGGGTTTTTGCCGGGGGATTTGCAACAAAAAATTGACCCCTACCTGCGGCCGTTGTACGATGCCCTCTACGAACTGGTAGAACCCGACAAAATTAGTCATCTGATGGAGCGAGGGGTCATTGAGGTGGCACCATTGGCCTATATGCGGGGGCGAACCCTCAATAACGCCTTTGTGATCTTAGATGAGGCGCAAAACACTACCCCCGCCCAAATGAAAATGGTACTGACCCGCATCGGGTTTAATTCCTGTCTGGTTGTGACGGGGGACTTGACCCAAACTGACTTACCAGAGCACCAAACTTCAGGGTTAAGTGTTGCTGCCAGTATCCTCAAGGACGTGGAAGGGATTGCCTTTTGCTATCTCACCAAGGGGGATGTGATTCGGCATCCTCTTGTTGAACGAATTATTGATGCCTACGATCGCCACGAGCAGGCGCAGGAGACCCCCAAAAGCCAGCGCCAGCGATCGCGCAAATGATTACTACGGTATCGCGCTTAAGTCCACTGGTACAGCTAGCGCCTAGCCTCGCGGCGGGGTTGCAGCAGTTGGCAGTTGGTGTTGGATTCTGGTGAACGACCGCTTACTTTACCGATCTCACACTAGGAGAATACACGATGGTTGGTTTTATGGGTCGCCTGGGGCTCGAACCCAGGACCAATCGGTTAAAAGCCGAGTGCTCTACCACTGAGCTAGCGACCCATGGTGCTTCACAGCTTTTCTAGCATAGCGGAAAGCAGGCACATATGCAATGGGTTAGTCGTGGGAGGGCTGAACCCAACGTTGCCATAGAATCTGTACACTCAGAGCCACCAAACCCACGCCAATGATGCTAAAGACGCCGGTGCCAAGGGTGCACAGACCCACAACAAGAGTACGAACCGCAACCGTTAAGCTGTAGATCAGTTGATTGTGGGTGCTAACGGCATGGCTGGCAAARCTATAGGCGATCGCCCCCGTTAAGCGGTAGAGTAACAGCCCAAGCGTACCTGCAATACAAGCACCCGTGAGGCAACGCACAGGAGTGGCGGAAGGGGCAGTCATAGGCTGATCCACTGTTGAAAAGGCTATGCTTCTAGAATACGGTAGCCAATGTCGCGGCGATAGTAGGCATCGGCAAAGTGAATGGCGGCAACCCCAGCATAAGCTTTGGCTTTGGCAGTGGCAAAATCTTCGGCCAAGGCAGTCACATTAAGAACCCGTCCCCCATGGGTCAGCCATTGCCCCTCCTGCCAGCGCGTTCCCGCATGAAAGACCTGTACCCCCTGAGCCAGAGCTGTGGGAATCCCCTCAATGACATCCCCTTTACGATAGGTCCCCGGATAGCCACCGGCAGCCATCACCACGGACAGCGCTACCTCCTTGCGCCAACGCAACGCCCCCAGAGAGTCTAGGCGACCTTCAACACAGGCGAGAAGAATCTCTAATAGCGGGGTCTCTAGCAACGGCAGCACCGCTTGGGTTTCTGGATCCCCAAAGCGACAGTTAAACTCAACCACGTAGGGTTGCAGGTCGGGGGTGATCATCAGTCCGGCATAGAGTACGCCGCAGTAGTGGATTCCCCGCCCTTGCAGAGCCGCTAGGGCAGGTTCTAGAATTTGGGCTTGAATGCGCTGCATCAACTCTGGTGTGACCCACGGCACTGGGGCATAGACCCCCATCCCCCCTGTATTGGCACCGGTATCCCCTTCACCAATGCGTTTGTGGTCTTGAGCCGGCAACAGTGGCACAATGGTTCGCCCATCGGTGAGCGCCAGCACCGACACCTCTTGACCCTCTAGGACAGACTCAATCACTACTTGGTTGCCTGCTGCCCCAAATTCCCCCCCAAAGGCGCGCTCCAGAGCAGCGATCGCCTCCGCTTCTGTGGTGGCAACCGTCACCCCCTTGCCCGCTGCTAAGCCATCGGCCTTGATCACGATGGGTGCCCCTTGAGACTGCACGTAGGCCACGGCATCCCCATAGGTTGTAAACACCGCTGCTGTCGCGGTAGGAATATGAGCCTCCTGCATCAGCGCTTTTGCCCACGCCTTACTGGCTTCGATTTGGGCTCCCGCACGACTGGGGCCAAACACTGGAATGTTCAACGCATGGAGGGCATCTGCCAACCCTGCTGCTAGGGGAGCCTCCGGTCCTATCACGACTAAATCTACCTGCTGCGCTTGGGCAAACTGACGAATCCCTTCTAGATCGGTGGCCTCAATGGCAACATTTTGGCAGCGATCGCAGCACGCCGTGCCGCCATTGCCCGGCAGGCAAAAGATATGGCTCACGCTGGCAGACTCTAACAACTTCCAAGCAATAGCGTGCTCTCTGCCGCCACTGCCGACAACAATCACCTTCACAGGTTGCTCCTATCCTCTTGGTTTTTTAACGTTGTACTCTTCATGGGACAACACACTGCGGGGCTCGATGCGATCGCCCACATCATGGCAGATCAGGCGATAGTCATAGGTGAGGGGAATGCTGATGACACTGCGGTCGTGGTTGAGGCGCTTGCCCTTAAACTGGCGATAGTCCGTGCCAGCCACCAGTTCGGCAATGACTTGGCGGGCTTTGAGGACAATCGTTTTGGGTAACCCCTGCAAATCAATCAGATCGTCGGCAAAGGTTGCCTGCCACTGCTGCCGCTCGAGCCGAGCTTGTTCCCGTTCCGTTGCTTCTCGAGCTTTGGCATCCTGTAACTGGGCACAGCGATGACAGACTTGACCATAGCCTTGATGGCCGCAGGGAAATTGTTTACGACGACGCGGCATAGTGACTCCCGGAAAGCATAAGCAGGGCAGAGAGTTCATGCCCCCTTACCCTGCTTGTACGTTTATTTTCTGGTTAAAGGTGGGATCGTGACAACTATCCCCCTTAAGCCAGCAATGCCTCAGCTTTGGCAACCACGTTATCGACCGTAAAGCCAAATTTCTCCATGAGCACCCCACCGGGGGCTGAGGCGCCAAACCGATCAATACTCAGGGTGGCATTAGCATAGCGACACCAACCAAAGCTAGCGCCGGCCTCAACGGCTAAGCGCTTCACCCCTGCAGGTAAGACACTTGCTTGGTACTCGCTGGATTGCTCGGCAAAGAGTTCCCACGACGGCATCGAAACCACCCGCACCTTTTTGCCGCTAGCCGTGAGGGCTTCAGCCGCTTTGACACAGAGGGAAACTTCAGAGCCAGTGCCAATCAAGATCAGATCTGGGGTGCCATCACAGTCCACGATGGTGTAGGCACCTTTGGCAACATTGGCTGCGGAACTACCGGCCAAATTGGGGAGGTTCTGCCGAGTTAAGGCTAAAAGCGTCGGCTGCTTGCGCCGTTGTACCGCCACTTGGTAGGCGCCGGAGGTCTCATTGCCATCAGCAGGACGAATCACAAGCAGGTTGGGGATAGCCCGCAGCGAGGCGAGGGTTTCGACAGGCTGGTGGGTTGGGCCGTCTTCGCCAAGGGCGATGGAGTCGTGGGTCATGACGTAGATCACCCCGGCTTGAGACAGTGCCGAGAGTCGCAGCGCTGGCCGCAGGTAGTCGGCAAATACTAAAAAGGTAGCGCAGTAGGGAATCAACCCTGAGTTATGGAGGGCGATGCCGTTACAGATGGCAGCCATGCCATGCTCGCGCACCCCAAAACGGATGTTACGATTTTGGTACTGCCCTTTTTGAAAGTCACCGGAGCATTTGAGTTCGGTGAGGTTGGAGTGGGTTAAGTCCGCTGAGCCACCAATCAATTCCGGCAGGTTGGGGGCGATCGC
Organism: Synechococcus sp. PCC 6717; assembly: GCF_022698185.1. Taxonomy (NCBI): domain Bacteria; kingdom Bacillati; phylum Cyanobacteriota; class Cyanophyceae; order Synechococcales; family Synechococcaceae; genus Synechococcus; species Synechococcus sp. PCC 6717. Next base: position 430,724 of record NZ_JAKLTV010000001.1, read on the forward strand.
GTTTAAGCAGATCTCTGAATGCTTACGGGTGGCAACGGCTTTATCCTCTGGGGTGTAGTGGGGGAGGTTTGCATCCCAGTTGGCGGGTAAGTCCCCCCGCAGGAGCCGTTCAAACTCCGCTGCTTCCGCAGGATACTTTTGGCGGTAGGTGGCTAGGGTTTGGTTCCACTCGGCTTCTGCACGTGCGCCGCGCTCAATGGCTTTGCGGAACTGCGCTAAAACATCGTCCGGAACCACAAAGGGATCGTAATCCCAGCCTAAGTTTTCGCGGGTTAACTTGACTTCATCCACCCCAAGGGCAGCGCCGTGCACCCCAGCGGTATTGGCTTTGTTAGGAGACCCGTAGCCAATGGTGGTCGTCACTTTGATGAGGGAGGGTTTGTCGGTCACCGCTTTGGCGGCAGCAATGGCGTGGGCGATCGCCGCGAGATCGGTATTGCCATTGGTGACGTGCTGAACGTGCCAGCCGTAGGCTTCAAAGCGTTTACAGACATCTTCGGTAAAGGCAATGTCTGTGGAGCCATCGATGGAAATGTGGTTGTCATCGTACAGGGCAATGAGCTTTCCTAAGCCCCAGTGCCCCGCTAAGGAGCAGGCTTCGCCAGAAACCCCCTCCATGTTACAGCCATCGCCAAGGATGACATAGGTATAGTGATCGACCAGTTGAACATCGGGCTTATTAAACCGCGCGGCTAAGTGTGCCTCGGCCACCGCGAGACCCACAGCGTTACAAATCCCCTGCCCCAAGGGGCCGGTGGTGACTTCAACCCCTGGGGTTTCAAAATTTTCAGGGTGACCGGGGGTGCGGGAGCCCCACTGCCGGAACTGTTTAATATCCTCAATGGTGACGCTATCGTACCCCGTCAGGTAAAGCATGGCGTACTGCAACATGCAGCCGTGGCCTGCCGAGAGGACAAAGCGATCGCGGTTGAACCATTGCGGGTTTTTGGGGTTGTACCGCATAAATTGGTTCCAGAGGACGTAGGCCATGGGAGCGGCTCCCATGGGTAAGCCTGGGTGGCCAGAGTTGGCTTTTTGTACAGCATCGATCGCCAAGAATCGAATCGCATTAATGCAGAGGTCATCAAGGGATTGAGTTACAGCAGGCATTACTTTCTCTCTCTATAGAATTGGGTGTGCAGCGAACAGTTAAAGGCCGGGGACAAATTTGCGAAACGCTAGGGTCACATTGTGACCGCCAAAGCCAAAGGAATTGGAAAGGGCAACCACCACCGGACAGGCACGACTGTGATGGGGAACGTAGTCCAGATCACAGGCTGGATCCGGCTGCTCCAAGTTAATTGTAGGGGGGATGCGGTCATGGGCAACCGCCATCACCGTGGCGATCGCCTCGATGCCACCAGACCCTCCCAGTAAATGCCCCGTCATCGACTTGGTGGAGCTAATGGGAACGCGGCGGGCATTCTCTTCGCCAAGGGCACGCTTAATCGCCGCCGTCTCGGTACTGTCATTGGCAGGGGTACTGGTGCCGTGGGCATTGATGTAGCTCACCTGATCAGGGGCAATACTGCCATCCTTGAGACAGCCTTCAATGGCACGGGCTGCCCCTTCGCCCCCGGGGGAAGGAGCCGTCATGTGGTAAGCATCACAGGTTAGGCCATAGCCGACCATTTCGGCATAGATGCGCGCCCCCCGGGCAAGGGCAAATTCTAGCTCTTCCAAAATTAAAATGCCCGCCCCTTCACCAAGGACAAAGCCATCTCGGTTCTTATCAAAGGGACGACTGGCATGGTGGGGGTCATCATTGCGGGTGGAGAGGGCACGGGCTGCCGCAAACCCAGCAACAGACAGGGGAGTGATTGCCGCTTCCGTGCCACCGCAGATCATCGCCTTGGCATAGCCGTGTTGAACGAGCCGAAAGGCATCGCCAATGGCATTGGAGCCTGCGGCGCAGGCGGTGACTGAGCAGGAGTTGGGGCCTTTGGCACCGGTATGAATTGCCGTTAGGCCTGCAGCCATGTTGGCAATCATCATCGGAATCATGAAGGGGCTACAGCGATCCGGCCCCTTACTGAGATAGATTTCCTGCTGATCTTCCATAACCCGCAGACCCCCCACCCCCGTGCCAATAATGATGCCAACGTCCGTGGCATTGCTCTCATCAATGGTGAGTTGGGCATCGGCAAGGGCTTGTTTACTGGCGGCGACCCCAAACTGGGCAAACCGATCCATGCGCTTGGCATCCTTGCGATCCATATAGAGGGTGGGGTCAAAGCCACGAACCTCACCCGCAATGCGGCAATCATGACGACTGGCATCAAAGAGGCTAATCGTGTCAATGCCGCTACGACCGGCCATTAGCCCGTCCCAATACTCTGCCAAGGTGTTGCCAAGGGGGGTAATGGCACCCATGCCGGTGACAACCACCCGTTTTTGGTGAGCCTTCGTCATTGGTCTTACGCAGCTGCCTTATTGGTGATAAAGTCTAGGACATCTTGAACAGTTTTCAACTTTTCTGCTTCTTCGTCAGGAATTTCGATATTAAAGGCTTCTTCTAGAGCCATGATCAGCTCCACGGAGTCGAGGGAGTCGGCGTTCAAGTCATCTGCAAAGCTTGCTTCGGGCACGACTTTTTCAGCATCAACACTGAGTTGATCGGCAACAATGGTTTTTACTTTTTCGAAAATTTCAGAGTCAGTCATAGATGCCTGTGAATTTCAAATGGATGGACGAATGAATGATGATGCGGGCGATCGCCATTCCTCAAATCTAGGATGTTTTGTGCCCAGAATCAACGCGCCATAATTATAGGACACATTGGGGGTACAGCCCACAAGGTCGTGGCAGGGGAGTCTGGCTATGGTAAGCTACATCTTGGGTATCATGGCTTTTTGAGTGCTTTTGCCGCCCCCATCGCTACAGTTGATGTTTGTTGTTGCTACCCGCTATTGAGTTACCGATGCATTTTACAATCGCCAGTCTGCTCGCTAATTTTACTGAAGATAAGTTTGTTGCCCCGAAAGCCCTTGAAAAAAAACTGGGGTGTGAGGATGAACAGAGCCAACGGGAATTAGAAATTGCCCTCGATGCCCTTGAGCGCATTGGTCTGCTCACGAAGGAGCGGGGAAAGTATCGCCGCAACTACGAGGAAGGTCTCATTGAAGGGCGACTGCGCTGCTCCAGTAAGGGCTTTTGCTTTGCCATTCAGGATACCGAAGGGGCAGAGGATATTTTCGTTCGTGAAAATCAACTCAGTACGGCGTGGAATGGCGATCGCGTGCTGGTGCGGGTCACGCGGGAAGGGCGCCGCAAAAAATCTCCCGAAGGAGAGGTCAAACTCATTCTAGAGCGCGGCAACCCGTCAGTGATTGCCCGGGTCAAGCAAACCGAGCATGGTTTCCGCGCTACCCCCCTTGACGATCGCCTCCTGTTTGAAATTGCCCTTGAACCCAATGAACTGGTGTCCGATCTCTCGCAGGTGGTGGATCAGCTAGTGCACGTCAACATCCGCCGCTATCCCTTGGGGGGGTATTTACCCGTAGGTGAAATTGGTCAAATTCTGGGGACTGATGCCCAGTCAGCACCGGTGCTGGATCTAATCTGTTGTAAGCACAACCTTGTGCGGCAGTTTAGTCCGGCACTGGGATCGGCGGCCACCGCCTTGAACCAGCATCTTCAAGCCATGGAGTTTGAGCAGCGTCAGGATTTACGGGAGTTAGTCACCATTACCCTAGTGGCTCCCGGCCAAGAACCCCAAGTGGCGTTTTCCCTCGATGCCCTGGATCAGGATCTATGGCAGCTTGGCGTTCATATTGCCGATGTCGGTGGCTTGCTGCCGGTGGATGACCCATTAGATCGGGCGGCACGGCGACAGGGGATAACCCTAGCCACACCAGAACTTAGCGTGCCTTTGTTGCCCCCCGAGTTAACCCTGCTACGGCTTCTACCTGGGGGCGATCGCGCCGCGATTTCCCTGCTGATCCACCTCACCAGTACAGGGGAGGTGCAATCCTACACCATTCACCGCAGCCGCATTAGCGTAGATGCCTGTGTTGACAGTGAGCAGGTGGTTGCTACCCTAGAGCGGGGGGATAGCTCCGGAGATTGGTTGCGATCGCTCCTGCGGTTGGCCACTGCCGTGAGCCAGCGGCGACAGCAGCGGGGCAGTATCGAGATCACCCCTGCCGTGAGCTTAAACCTCGCCTACGCCGATGAAGGCTTAGCCACTGCCATTCCCCTACCGATGCTGGCACCTTGGACAAGTTTAGTGGTGCTGGCTAATGAGCTCCTCGGCAAACACTTGGCAACCCTTAATGTTCCTGCCCTGTACCGCAGCCAGCAAGTACCGGAACTGTACGCCGTGCAGGACTTTCTGAAGCTGTGCCAAAACCTCAATTTACCCCTCAGTCTTGGAGACAGCTCCAGTGTGGCACCTCAGGATTTTCAGCGCTTCCTTGAGCAGTTAGCCACCTCCGAGCTGGCAACTGTGCTCCAAGAGCTATTGCTCGATACCCTTAAGCCCGCCACTACCTCAGGTACTCTCTCGCCCCACTTTAGTTTGGCGCTTGGCTCTGGCTATGCTCACTTTTGCTCACCGTTACAGCGCTACAGCGACATTGTCAACCAGCGGATTTTACATACCCTGCTCACCAAAGGGCGCGATCGCCGCAGCCCCCGTGCCAAGGAGCGGGTGAACCTCGGCCACTCGAGCTGCCTAGAGCAGGTCACCTGGAATGTCTTAACCACAGACGTGCAGCGGGAACTGGAAGCCCTCTTAAAAGAAATTGTGGCTCATTTACAGGAGCGGGAGCGACAAACCCAGAGTGCTTGGAAAGACCTCGTAGGGCTGCAACGGGTGCGCCAAGTGCAAGCCTGTATGGGAGAGGTGCGCCCTGGCATTATCACCGGTGTTCAATCCTATGGTTTTTTTGTCGAGCTAATTGAGTTCAACGTCGAAGGCCTAGTGCACGTTAGCTCCCTCAAGGATGACTGGTATGAATATCGCGCCCACGCCCAGACCCTAACAGGACGGCGCAACCGCCTGCGTTACCGCTTAGGCGATCGGGTTGACGTACTCATCAAAAATGTCGATTCCTATCGGCAGCAAGTGGACTTAACGGTGATGAGTGGCGGCTCCCAAGCCACTGATGAGGATCTAGCAGGGGGGGCTGACCCCATCCAGACCAATACCCCCCTGGTTGAGGATGACCAGCGTGCTTAGCTATGAACACTCCCAGTACAACGGTTTCACTCCATGACTTTGGTAATTTCCTGCGGGATATTTGGTATTTTGGCCTGCCATCGGCAGACCTAAAGCCAAAGCAGTTCAAAGCAAAGGTCATTCTCGGTGAGCCAATCCTCTTTGGCCGTACTAGTGACGGCACCCCCTTTGCCCTGCGCAACCTGTGCCCCCATCGGGGAATTCCGCTGCACTACGGGCACTTTGAAGGCGACGAAGTCATCTGCCCGTACCACGGCTGGCGGTTTAATCGCCATGGCCAGTGCACCCTGATTCCCTCCCTCACCAGTGACAGTGACGTTGACCCCAAGCAGTTTGGTGTCCTGAGTTATCCAGTACGGGAAGCGCAAGGGAATCTCTGGATTTATATGCCAGCCAAGGATCGGCAAGCCCCTGAACCAGCGTTGGAGGTGCCCCTTGTGCCGGGCTTCAGTGCCACAGCCTGCCCCCAAGCCGTACAAAAATTCATTTTTCCGGGGCATTTAGACCAAGTCTTTATTAACTTTATGGATCCGGCTCACGCACCCTTTGTCCATGGCGCGTGGTGGTGGCGTACCCGTGGGAAACTGTTTGAAAAAGCTAAAACCTTTGATCCGTCTCCCTACGGGTTTACCATGCGTCGGCATCCCCTGCTGCGTAAATCTTGGGCACACCATATCCTAGGCGGCCACCCGGAGGTGGAAATTATCTATCGCTTACCGGGAATTCGTATTGAAACCAACTACACCGATCGCCACACCTTTTGTTTTTTAATTACCCTCACCCCCATTAACGAGCACCAGACTGAACTGACCAGCATATTTTACTGGACCTTTCCGTGGTTGGCTCCCCTTAAGCCCCTGCTGGCTCCCTTTGCGCGCGAATTTATTAACCAAGACCTGCGCATTGTGGCCAAACAAAGCGAGGGGCTAGCCTACAACCCGCCCCTAACCCTGATCAAAGAGGCCGATAACCAAGCAAAGTGGTACTACCAAATTAAGCGAGAGTATGCCAAGGCCATCCAAGAGGGGCGGGAGTTTGTCAATCCTATGAAAACCCAAGTGTTGCGCTGGCGCTAGGGCTGCTGCGCTAACCACCGCTGGTAGAGATCTGGGCGACGCTGCCGGGTTCGCTCAATTTGCTGGGCTTTGCGCCATTTGGCAATGTTCTCGTGGTGCCCCGAAAGCAGCACCGACGGCACCGGCCACCCCCGAAACTCTGCCGGTCGGGTGTAGTGGGGGTAGTCGAGCAAGCCGTCCTCAAAACTCTCCTGTTGCAGGGACGCAGCTTTGCCCACCGTGCCCGGCAAGAGACGCAGCACACCGTTGAGGATGGTTAGTGCCGGAATTTCGCCACAGGTGAGGACAAAATCACCAATGGAAATTTCTTGGGTCACCAAATGCTCGACAACCCGCTCATCCACCCCTTCGTAATGGCCACAGAGAATGACCAGTTGATCGCGGTGTTTGGCCCATTCCCACAGATGCTGTTGGCGAAGGGGCTCACCTTGGGGAGTGACGTAAATAATCTCCCGTCGCGGTAAGACGGGGAGGGACTCCACCGCAGCAAATAGGGGGGCGGGCTTCATCACCATACCGACMCCACCGCCGTAGGGTTCATCGTCAACGGTATGGTGTCGATCCTCCGTAAAGTCACGGGGATTGGTCAGCACCACTGAAGCAATCCCCCGATCCAAGGCTTTGGCCATCAGACCGGTCTTGAGGGGGGTGCTAAAGAATTCTGGAAACAGGGTGATAATGTCAAACCGCATGGCTTATATTGATATTGATGTGGGCGGCTAAAACCCCTCCGCTTTAGCGAGGGGATACAGCCAACTCAGGGGGCTTTAGCCCTCTCTATGTGTTAACCTAAAAACGTGGAAAGTAGGCGTATCAACTACGCGAAGAGACATCCTAGTACGGAGAGATCCCGGCAAGTAAGTCACTACCGCTTTGGCGGCAAGCCTAAACCACTGCAAGCAATGGCAGGATGTTGAGCGTATCGAACTGGCTAGTGTTGAAAAGTGCGAAACCACGAACCGAAACATAAACGTAGTCCCAATAGCAGAAATGCTTGAGGTGAGTAGGGGGTCTTTGACTGCCCCCACCCGCATTAAGTTGTGGGTGACAGCTCAAGGGAAAAGCGAAGCAACGCGGCTTCAGCCCGTTGCGTAGCATCCTTTGGGAATCCCCTCTCTTTCAAAGAGGGGAGAAGTCAAGGCCGACACAGGGATGCTAGTTGACCGTAGTAGGCAAGGGCACGCTGCTGGCTGAGGGCGCACAGTTGCTGTTGTTGCCAAAGGTGTTGCTCCTGCTGGGAGGGGCGCGGGAGGTGTACCCCAAACAGTTGGTTGATCAGGGGGGTGCGATCGCGCCGTAGCCGCACAACCGCATAGTTGTCCTCAATCTGGGCGGCACGGGCAAGGGCGGTGATCACCTGAGGGCGACTGAGGGTGCCATCAATCAGGCGATATTGCTGCGCCTGAGCATTGCTAAACACCATGGCGCCCATTTGGTTGCGGATGACGCTGGGATCGATGCCGCGCGCCTTGGCAACATGGCTCACAAAGGTGCTGTACTCCTGCTCTAGACCCGCTTGGAAGACCTGAATTTCTGCTGGCGTGAGGCGGCGGAAGGGATTGCCAAAGTCTTTGCCTCGCCCGGCACTGAGGGTGCGCTCTTCAATGGCGTTGGCGGTCACTCCCCCCTGAAATAGACCGCTATCTAGGCTCGTGGGGCGATCGTAAAAGAGCACACTTGGGCCAATAATGCCGATACTGCCGATGAGGCTGCCATGGTCAGCATAGATTTTATCAGCGGCCACCATTGCCCAAACGCCCCCGGAGGCCGAAATACCTTCAACAAAGGCATAGATGGGTTTTTGGGTAGCTTTACGATAGGCGTTGATGCCGTCGGCGATCGCCTGAGAGCCAAAGATCGTGCCTCCTGGGGTGGCAATATTCAGCAGAATGGCCTTGACACTCTCGTCCTCGGCGGCTGCCTCAAGCTGCTGCTGCACTTGGTAGCCGTAGGTTACACCAACAATGGAGGAAAATAGGGTGTCTTCTTCGGTTTGAGGACTCCCTAAAATTGGGCCAACAATATCAATGGTGAGGATACGGTTGCGGCTGGTTTCTTTGCCACTGACGTGCTGGTAGGGGCTATCCTGATCCGCTGGCGCCATTAAGACTCCCAGAATCGCAAGGAAGAGAGTGGCACTCATGCCAACAATCCCTAGGGTCAGGAAAAAGACAAGGGTGCCAAAAAAAATCATGCCGCAGCGATGTGCAACAGCAGGCCAAAATGGAGGCAGAGAACGAGTCATGAATACGAAGGGAGTGTGGTTCGGTATAATCTGTACAGTTTTTTGTCTAACGTTCTCCCCATTTTAGCGGTGCATTGCGTTCTTCTGGGTCTTATCCGTGCTCTTGATCCTCACATTGGCCACTCCTTATGGGGCTACTGTGGCTGTGAATGCTTGATCACGTTTGTGAGGTAGGTATTAATTCGTTGATGAAACCGTCCATGACTGCTGAGCAGTACTTAAACCACCCTACGTTTGGGCTGTTGTATGGCGTTTGTCCTGTGGAGGAGAATCGGGAACTGTTTACCACCCTCTACGCCCAGCGGCTGTTCTTTATTGTCACGCTGCGTCCGGAGGGGATGGAATTTGAGTCTATTAGTCGCACGGATGCGCGCCTGTTGATTGAACAGCGGTTGCGATCGCTGCGGCGGCTAGGGAAACAGGCGGAGTATGCCGCGCTGCAAAGCGTTCATCGCCAAACGTTTTTATAGGCCACGGGGGCAAATTCGCTAGACTGGGGCTAGGATCCAGGGAGAGACAATGAGCTACGACTACGACTTATTTGTCATTGGCGCGGGTTCCGGCGGCTTGGCAGCGTCTAAGCGGGCAGCCTCCTATGGGGCACGGGTGGCGATCGCCGAGGGAGATAAAGTGGGTGGCACCTGTGTGATTCGCGGGTGTGTACCCAAAAAACTCTTGGTCTATGCGTCTAAGTTCAGTCAGCTGTTTACAGATGCAGCGGGCTATGGCTGGCGCGCTGTCACGCCAAAGCTGGATTGGGAACGCTTAATTCGCGCGGTGGACAACGAGGTAAACCGCCTGAGCCAGTTGCATATTAGCTATTTAGCTAAAGCAGGGGTAGAACTCCTCCCCTTTTTTGCCCGGTTTGTCGATCCCCATACCCTTGAATTGGTCGATCGCAACGGCCAAGTACAACGACGAGTCACCGCTGCCAAAATTCTCATTGCTGTAGGCGGCGAGGCGATTAAACCGAACCTGCCCGGCATTGAGCACAGTATTACGTCCCGGGAGATGTTTCTGCTGCCGAAGCAACCGAAGCGGTTAGCGGTATTGGGAGGGGGCTATATCAGTGTTGAGTTTGCGGGCATCATGCGGGGGCTGGGCAGCGAAGTCATTCATTTTCTGCGGGGCGATCGCCCCCTGCGCGGCTTTGATCAAGACATTCAGGATGGGGTATATGAGGGGATGATTCGCCATGGCATTGATGTGCGCCCCCAGTGCCACATTAGCAGCCTGAAGCTCACCAAAAAGGGGAAGATTCGCGTTTGCTACGAGCAGCAGGGACAACCCCACGAAGCCAAAGTAGATGCGGTGCTGTGTGCGGTGGGTCGCGCCCCTAACCTACAGGGACTTGGGTTAGATCAAGCGGGGGTGCACCTGAACATTAATAGTCAGGGGATTGCCGCTATTGCTGTGGATGAGGCCTATCGCACCAATCAAGACCATATTTTTGCTGTGGGCGACTGTACGAATCGGGTGAACCTCACCCCCGTTGCCATTGCCGAAGGTCGAGCCTTTGCCGATACCCAGTTTGGCAATCTTCCCCGCACCCTCAGCTACGACAATATTCCCTCAGCGGTCTTTTCTCAGCCTGAGGCCGCTTCGGTGGGGCTTTCGGAGGCGCAGGCCAAGGCCAAAGTAGGGGCAGAAAATGTCTTGGTGTATCGCGCTGCCTTTCGCCCGATGTACCATAGTCTCACCGGCAAGGAGGCGAAAGTTGTCGTCAAGCTGGTGGTGGAAAAGCAAACGGAGTGGGTGCTGGGGGCGCACATGGTGGGGGATAACGCCGCCGAAATTATTCAGGGGATCGCGATCGCCCTGAAAATGGGTGCCACCAAAAAAGACTTTGATGCCACGATCGGCATTCACCCCTCAACGGCTGAAGAGTTTGTTACCCTGCGCTAGTGGCCACTTGAACCGGTTTGTGCAATAGCTCTAGAGCCGCAAGGTACTGGGGATCCGCGGTGGTGCCCATGGCCAGCAAACTTTCAGGCGCCTCAAGAACCCGCTGGTTCGGCTCAATCCCCACCTTATTGATGTTGCGGTGGTTAGGGGTTTCGTAGTGGGCAATAGTGACCGCTAAACCAGCGCCATCGGCAAGGCTAAACAGCGACTGAATCGAACCTTTGCCAAAGGTGCGATCGCCCACCAGTTGGGCGCGACCACTATCTTGCAGGGCACCCGCTAAAATTTCACTGGCACTGGCGGTGCCACCGTTCACCAACACCACCAGCGGATCATGGCTGAGGGGAGTCCCCGTGGCATTGAGGCTCTCTGTTATCCCTTGGCGATCCACCGTATAGACAACCACCCCAGGCTCCATCCACAGTTGGGCAATCTCCACGCCTGCCTGTAACAGCCCGCCCGGATTGTTGCGCAAATCGAGAACATACGCCTGTGCTCCCTGCTCTGCTAGGGTTTGTATTGCTTTACGCATCTCGGCGGGTGCCATGGCACTAAACTGCCCTAGGCGAATGTAGCCAACGGCACGACCCTCGACGTGGCGCAATTCTGCCACAACCGGGTTAATTTCGATGTGCCCTCGCTCAAGGGTGATGAGTTGGGGCGGCTGGCTACCATGTTGCACCTGTAACTGCACCCGGGAGCCACTGGCACCGCGCATTTTTTCCGCCGCCTCATCTAGGGTGAGTTGGGAAGTGGGAATACCATCAATGGCAAGGATGCGATCGCGGGGGAGAATGCCTGCTTTGGCCGCTGGCGAGCCATCAATGGGGGCAATGACTTCTAAAATACCTGTAGTAGGATCACTACTAATTTGGAGGCCAACTCCCGTTAGCTCTCCCGCCGTGGTGGTTTGCAAGCTGCGAAATTGCGCCGGGCGCAACAGGCGGGTGAAGGGATCCTCGAGGCTGGCAAGCATGGTTTGAATGGCTTGGTAGGTTGCCTCACGGTTAGGAAGTGGGCGACTGAGGATCTGTTGGCGCACCAGCCACCAGTTTTGACCATTAAAAGAGGTATCAACGTAAGCTTGGTTAACAATGCGCCATGCTTCGTTAACGAGTTTTTGCTCGTCGGTGAGGGCGATCGCCGGTGCCGGGGCAAGCAGCTGCCACCCCAGTAGCAGCAGCCATAGGGTCAATATCAGAACGTTAGCCGAGGTCTGCCAACGAACAGCCATGGGGCATCTCTATGCATTATTTCTTCTCTTTATTTATTCTAGGCATCTCCTAGACTAATAATTAAGGCATGAGAGTGTGTGGAGCTATGCGTGTGCTACGTTTGCCCCTGCAACCCCTTTGGCAACAACTCGCTGGCTGGCCCATTTGGCAGCCAACGCGCTTGGCGATCGCCGGCTCAGTGGTACTCCACGGCATTATCCTCGCCTTAGTGCGGGTGCCTGACACCACACCAGCGCCGATCGATATCAACGAAACGGTCGAGTTAATGAGCATTCCCGCAGAGCTAGAAGCCGATCTACCCTCCATTGAACCGCTGCTCCCCACGGAATTACCTGCCATCGAGAGTGTGCCGCCCCCCCTACCCTTTACAGGCATTGAACCGCCGCCCCTCACGTTTAGTCCCCTCCCGCCGCTGCCGCCCTTACCTCCCTTGGCAGACCTGCCGCCGCCGCCACCCCCGTTGAGGTTTGAGCCCCTCCCCGCCCCTTGGCAGTTACCACCACCTGCCCGCCCGCGACCGGATACCGGCACGCCTGAACAAGACGTGGCCACTGCTCCAGAGCTTGCACCACCTTCGCCGGCTCCGCCACCCCAAGAGCCACTGGCCACCACAGAGGGGGAAGCCGCCGCTGCCCTCTCCCGCTGGTTTAATCAAACCCGCCTCACCCTCAATACCACCAATATTCGGATTAACCTCAGCCAGCGAGTGACCGATCTGTACCCCCCCGACGCCTGTGGCGATCGCCTGCAAGGGCAAGCCACCGTCGCCGCTGTGATTACCCCCGACGGTCAACTGCTGCCTGCCAATGCTGCCCCAGAGACCGGACTGCTCACCCAAAACCCGCAGATTATCCGCACTAGTGGCTCAACACTGCTGGATCAGGCGGCAATCGCCGCGGTGAAACAGCAAACCTTCTCGGCCACAGGGCAATACCAAGCCTTAGCCATCACCTTTGACTTTCAGTACCGCCCAGAGGTCTGTACTGCAACCCGCCCCACACCTACGCCCCAAGCACCCCCCCCTGCCCGCGAAGCCGCCCCCATCCCCCACTCATCGCCTACACCACCTGCGTCCACGCCCCAGTCATCACCGACACCAGAACCGCCGCCACCTGCACCAAGCACCAGTGAAGCCCCTCCCAGCCCCGAGGCGAGTCCAGAGGCTGACTCTGCTATGCCTGAGTAATATTTCTTAAAAAAGTTGAGTCTTATTAACATAAATCTCGACAGAGATGGTATGGAAAATTACAATTTAGAAGCACCATCATTGCCTTACGAGGTCGGCCTGTGCAAGCAACTGGAGCCTACATCCTAATAGATACCTTGTGTCGTCATGGCGTTAAGCATATCTTTGGCTACCCTGGTGGGGCAATTTTACCAATTTACGATGAGCTATACCGTGCTGAATCCCGCGGGGCGATCCAGCACATTTTAGTCCGCCATGAGCAGGGAGCGGCTCACGCTGCCGATGGCTATGCCAGAGCAACGGGGCAAGTTGGGGTGTGTTTTGGCACGTCTGGTCCTGGTGCCACAAACTTGGTCACCGGCATTGCCACTGCCCACATGGACTCCATACCGCTATTAGTGATCACCGGTCAAGTGCCTCGCTCTGCCATTGGCACCGATGCCTTTCAAGAAACGGACATTTACGGCATTACGCTCCCTATTGTTAAGCACTCCTACGTGGTTCGCGATGCCAAGGATATGGCGCGCATCATCGCTGAGGCCATCTATATTGCCACCACAGGCCGGCCGGGGCCAGTTCTTGTCGATATTCCCAAAGATGTGGGCTTAGAGGTGTGCGACTACGAGCCGGTAGAGCCAGGGCAGGTTAAGCTGCGAGGGTATCGTCCGACCATTCGCGGCAATGTGCGTCAAATTGCCCAAGCCGCGCAACTGATTCGCGAGGCCAAACGACCGCTGCTGTACGTTGGGGGTGGCGCAATTACAGCAGCAGCACATGATGAAATTTACCAACTTGCTGAGCTGTTTCAAATTCCAGTCACCACAACCCTAATGGGTAAAGGTGCCTTTCCAGAATCTCATCCACTCTCACTGGGAATGCTGGGGATGCACGGTACCGCCTATGCCAACTTTGCGGTGAGCGAGTGCGACCTGCTCATTGCGGTGGGGGCACGGTTTGATGATCGCGTTACCGGCAAACTGGATGAGTTTGCCTCGCGAGCAAAGGTCATTCACATTGACATCGATCCGGCGGAGGTGGGTAAAAACCGCGTCCCGGAGGTGCCCATTGTTGGCAGTGTCAAGCCAGTGCTGCAGCAACTTCTGCACCATATCAACGAAACAGGCGTTCCCCCGGAACCGATGACCCATGGGTGGCTGGCGCGCATTAAGGCATGGAAAGAAGATTACCCCTTAGTGGTGCCGCATCCCAGCGGGGAACTGTCTCCCCAAGAAGTGATTGTGGCCTTTGGCCGTCATGCTCCCGATGCGTTTTATACAACGGATGTGGGGCAACACCAAATGTGGGCTGCCCAATTTTTGAAAAATGGCCCGCGGCGATGGGTCTCTAGTGCCGGCTTGGGGACAATGGGCTTTGGACTGCCTGCGGCAATGGGGGTTAAGGTTGCACTGCCCAATGAGCAGGTGATCTGCATCAGTGGTGATGCTAGCTTTCAAATGAACTCCCAAGAATTGGCCACCCTTGCCCAGTACGGTATTGCGGTGAAGACAGTGATTATTAATAACTTCTGGCAGGGAATGGTGCGGCAGTGGCAGCAGGCCTTCTATGAAGAGCGCTACTCCCACTCCAATATGGCCAAGGGAATGCCAGATTTTATTAAGTTGGCGGAGGCCTACGGTGTCAAAGGATTGCGGGTGAGCGATCGCCACAATCTGGACGACATTATTCAAGAGGTGCTGACCTACGATGGCCCCGTCTTGCTAGATGCCCACGTGACCCGGGATGAAAACTGCTATCCGATGGTGGCTCCCGGCAAAAGCAACGCCCAAATGCTGGGCTTACCGGAGCAGGCAACCCTCGAGAAAGCAGCCGAGCTAGTGTACTGTACGAACTGCGGTGCCAAGACGATTTCTAGCCATCGCTTTTGCCCTGAATGTGGCAGCAAGCTTTAGCCAAGTTCTAACCAGTTGAGTAGCTGAGCCATTGCCAAACCTAGGTAATTGGCGACCCCATAGCCAAGGAGGCCAAGGGTGATGCCAACCCCCAGTAGGGCTGGCTGGTGGCGACCGCTCGCTTGAGCTGCAGCAGTGGTAGGCCCCCCCACCGCCGCTTGGGAGGCTAAGGCCAGTAATTCAACATCCAGCTTGAATAGATACCCCAGCCCAAAGATCACCACCCCATGGCTAAACACGATGGTGGCGGCAAACAGCACAATCTCAACCCCCACAGGCACTAACGAGGGCAGATGGGTTCCCGCGCCAATGACGGTAAAAAAGAGATTGAGACTAAACATGCCAAGGGCACCGGTACCACGGAGGTAGCGTACCCACTGGAATTGGGCAATGGCTACACTTAGGGTGGTGAGCCAAACCACCGTCGGGATAACCGGCCAAAATTGATGTAGCGCTGTAGCCAGCACTAAAACTCCCATGCCTAAGCTCAGGAGAATGGCTAAATCGAGGGGGGCGATCGCCGAGGCTGTGGGCAAGGGCGATAAAGCTAAGGCGTCTGTTGCTGAGCGCTGCGGATAAAACCGTGCCAAGACTGAGGGCAGCGTTAAGGTGAAGCCCAACCATACTGCCGTGAGCAGGTTATCTGCGGTCGTTGCTGCGGTAAAGAGCAGATCAGTGAGGTTCAGGGCACGCCCGACACTCACAAAATTTAAACTGCCACCAATGTAACTTGCTGCTAAGCTGCCCGCCAGCCGTGGGGTGTCGCCACCAAAGCGACTGTGAAACAGGAGGCTCGCCAGTAGCGCCCCCATCAAGGTGCCCACAGCCGCAATCCCAAAGGCTAACAAGGCCGATCGCCCCAAGCGGCGCACATCCTGCAAATTCACAAGCAACAGTAACCAGACAATGGCTAAGGAGGTCACTGGCCCATAGATGGTGTCATAGACAGCAGACTGTTGGGGAATGACCCCTAAATTGGCACACAAGGCCGCTAGGAGCAAAATAATTAAGGATCCCCCCACCCGTGCTGCCCAACGATAGCGGTGCTCCAGCCACAGCCCCAAGGCAGTCAGGGTGAGTAAAATGCCCCAAAGGGTGAGGCTCTCATCCATGGGAAGCCACCTCTGGCATGGGTTGCCCTAAGCGGGTGGGTTGCTCGTAAACTCGCCGCAGGGTATTTACATCTCGCTGAGAAATGGGCGGTGGATCCGCTACTTGGGCAAAATAGAGAGCATCCGTGGGCAGGGGACTATGCCCCCAAATACCGAGGGCATGACCCAACTCATGGCGCAGAGCCGCCAGCACATAGCGGGGGGCTTGGGTGGGTCGCACCACCACCCGAACCCGATGCCGCAGTAGGCCGTTGCTATCCACAAACAGTTCATAGCTGGTTTCCGCCGCTCGGACACGACGGTTGTTTTGGTCGCTGGGGCGCTCAGACTGGAGGCGAATATTGGCCGTAGCGGTTGGCGGCACAATTTGCAGTGGCAGATAGGCCGACCATTCGGCAACAGCTTGCTGGGCTGCCTGTGCCCATAGGTTATTGGGATCCCGCGGCGGGGGGGCAATGGCCACGGTCACCGGAAACGCTGTCCACAGCAGATACCCCACTTCCAACGGCTGTACCTCGGTAAAATAGTCGTCCCCCGCCGGAGGCAGAGCTGCAAGGGAGCTAGGCAAGGGATAGGTGGTAAGGGGGGGTAAGGCAAGATTTTGGCGGGCAAGGGAGGGGGAGCTACCGCTGAGGACAACCCCCACAGCAACGATGAGGGCAATTACCGAAAACCGCCAGCGCGATCGCATCTCTCCTCCTTAGCACCCGCTCAAAAATGGCCAGCCCGGAAAGCGCCAGAGGACAATGGGGATAGCAACGGTCCAGAAAAAGGCATTCCCAAGCGCCAGTTGCCCCGACAGATTCATGGGTAATTGGAGTAGCCCTTGCAACAACCACCGATCTAAGGGCAACACCAGCACCCACATCAGGCAGACTAGCGCCAGACCCAACCAGAATATCGACCAGCGGGCATTGGTGTTAATGTTCTCAAAAAAGGTACGACTCACCAGTTCCTCTAAAAGTGCCGTAGTCCCAGAGCGGTATTGTCCGCCGGTGGCTTGGGTCGCGGCTGCCAGTTGTGGCGCATACTCCCCGACAACAATGGCATTAATTTTAATCCCTTGCCCTTGGGCTGAGGTGACGACAGCGGTATCCACGGGTGCTGCGCCATCGGTAATGATCAGTAATTCACGGCAGCGGTTAGAAACCTGTTGCAGTTGCTGGGTGGCGGTGGCGATCGCCCCCGATAGGTTCGTGGCGCTGGGGTCCACCTGAGCTAAAAGATCGCTGCGGTTGAGCGCCTGATCGAGTTGTGTCAGCAACACATCGGCATTGGTTTCAAAGCGTGGGGTTAAAAAGACCACATTGCGGCCAAAGCCATGGATCATGATGGCATTGGGGTTCGCCAACTCCCGCTGATTGCGTTGCAGATAAAGTTTGGCCGCGGCTACCTGCTGCGCCATCACGGTTTGAGGCTGGTTAAACTGTAAGGGATTGTCCCCAAAGGTGCTGCCACTCAAATCCAAGGAAAGCACCAACGCCACACTGGGGCGACCCCACCCCAACAGCGTAAACAGAAGCGCCAAGAGCAGGCACCCCGTCAGCAGGATCAGGGGAATTTGAAAGAGGGGATAAGACCACAGGGGTCGTCGTTGACGATACATGGGGCTACTGGGTGTCAAGGGTTCCCCTAAACACTGCGACGGCAGGTCCGGTCATATACAGATGTTGACTGTGAACATCCCAGCGAATATGCAGATCACCGCCGGGTAGTTCAACCGTGGCTTGGGCTTGCCCTGCTGCATCGGCTTTGAGTCGCCCGGTGAGTACCGCCGCAACAACCGTGGCACAGGCACCGGTACCGCAGGCAAGGGTCATCCCCGCCCCCCGCTCCCAGACGCGCATGCGCAGGCGATCGCCCCCCAGCACTTGGACAAACTCAGTATTCGTGCGCTGGGGAAACACAGCATGGTGCTCAAACAGTGGCCCTAGCGTCTCTAAGGGAATAGCGGCTACATCTTCTACAAAGGTGACACAGTGCGGATTCCCCATACTCACACAGGTTACCAGCCAAGGGCGATCGGCCACCGTCAAGGGCACCTCGATCACTTTGGCATCTGGAGCGGTTAGGGTAGTGGGGATTTGTTGCGCCAGCAGTTGTGGTGTCCCCATATCCACTGTCACTTGACCGTCTGCTTGAATGTGGGGCACCATCACCCCCGCTAGGGTGTCAATGCGGTAGCTGACGGTTTCACCGCAGGTGCGGCCTTCCAGTTCAAAAATAAACTTGGCCAGACAGCGAATGCCATTGCCACACATTTCGGCAACGGAGCCATCGGCATTGTACATCCGCATTTGGTAGTCACAGTCGCCAGTGCCCGCCAGTAGGAAAATTACCCCGTCGGCACCCACCCCAAAATGGCGATCGCACCAGTGGCGAGCCTCCTGTGGCGAAAGACGAAGGGTCGGCTGCTGACGATTGTCTAAGAGTAGGAAATCGTTACCTAGCCCTTGGTACTTCTGAAAAGATAGGCTCATAGAATTGTAGAGGAACTAGAGGAGAACCCATGACTGACGAATTCCAGACGGGATTACCCAGTATCCGCCAGCTACAGACCTTAATTAAAGATAGCACTGAGGTTGAGGTGAAACTGATCACAAGTGATCTAGTGGTGGGGAAGGTGCGCTGGCAAGACGCAAACTGCCTGTGCGTGGTGGATCACTATGACCAACCAACGATTATTTGGAAGCAAGCCATTGTCTTTATTAAGCCGAAACTGACTTAGGGGTCTGGGGAGCTTGCCAGTGGCCAGAAGGTTAACCCTGCTTTCAGTGCTGCATGATACACCACCTGCCATGGCTGCTGATGCTGCCGTGCTAGGGCGGCACAATCTTCATACTCCGGCTGCACATTGAGGGGGTGTCCGTGACCATCGGTGGCTAATTTCAGCCGCACCTCGCCAAACGGGGTAGTCACGGTTTTGATCTGCCGCTGGAGGATATAGCGATCTTGCACTTGGCGGCGCAGCCCTAGGGTCGTGGTTTCCCGAAAGAGGGTCTGAACACAGGCGGCTTCGGCACTGAGAGGACACAGTACGGTCAGGAGCACCCCAAGGCGTGACTTTTTCATTGTAATGGCTTGACAGAAGACCTCCACCGCACCAGCGGCATAGAGTTGCTCTATCGCGTAGGCTAAGGCTTGGGGCGGCAGGTCATCCAGTTGGGTTTGCAACTCCACAATGGTGGTGGGGGTTGGCGGTTGGCGGTTGGGGGTTTCGCCTAGCCATAGGCGGAGGAGGTTCGGCAGCGGTAACTCATGGCTGCCAGCACCTAAGCCTACTCGCTCTAGGGTCATGGCGGGTGGGGTGCCAAAGTCTTGGCTAAGGGCACAGACAATCGCGGCACCCGTGGGGGTCACCAGTTCGTTCGCAATCCCGTTGCTGTAAACCGGCACCCGATAGGCTTGCCAGAGTTGCAAGACCGCTGGCACGGGCACCGGCAGTTGACCATGGGCGGCCCGTACTGTCCCGCCACCGGTGGGCAAGGGCGAGCAGTAGATCTGCTCAATGCCGAGGTAATCTAGCCCTAAACAGGTGCCAACAATATCTACTAGGGCATCCACGGCACCGACTTCGTGGAAGTGAACGGCAGTGGGGGCAATGCCATGAACGGCACCTTCGGCGATCGCCAAGGCTTCAAACACCCGTAAACTCCAGTCGCGGGCGCGATCGGGCAAATCTGCGGCTAAAATCTGCGCCTGAATGTCTGGCCAATGGCGGTGGTGCGGATGGCTGTGCTCGTGAAGCTGGACGTGAGCCTTCAGACCCCGCTGCCCTTTTCGCTGCACGGTTTCAGTGGTTAAGGTAAACTCTGCTGCAATTCCCAGCTTTGCCAGTTGCCCGTGCAAGTAGTCAAGGGGAACGCCACCATCGATCAGCGCCCCAAGGCACATATCCCCAGCAATTCCCGCTGGGCAGTCGAAGTAGGCAACGTTCATAGAACCTCCGAAATACCCTAACGCTGGGCTAGAAGTTACCCGCTAAGGCCGCTTCACAGCGATCGCACAACTGGGGATGGGTTGCAGAGCGCCCTACACTCTCGGCATAATTCCAGCACCGGACGCACTTGGTCCCGCTGGCGGTGCCTACGCCAACCCATAGCTCCGGTTGCTCAAGGGTGTAGCTCAAGCTGAGCGATCGCGGCTGCGGCATCACCTCCACTTGTGAGACTAAAAATAGATAGCGGAGTTCATCCACACCATTACCCGCCAAGGCATCGGCACTGTTCATGGCCTCGAGGCGATCGCGCAGGTCTGGGTTGGCCACGTACAGCCACACCTTGGCTTCGAGGGACGAGCCAATGGCCTTTTCAGCGCGCGCCTGCTCCAGTACCTTGTTGACCTCTGAGCGCAACTGTCGCAGCACCTCCCAGCGGCTCGCCAAGGGTGGGTCGCGCCACTGATCCGCACGCTGTACCCAGCCACTTTGAAACACCGATGTGTAGGGCGTGGCAAACGGTAAGTGCTGCCAAATATCTTCTGCCAAGTGGGGCAGCACCGGGGCGATCGCCCGCGCCAGATTTTGTACCGTAATAGCAAGCACCGTTTGGCAACTACGGCGGCGATCGCTGGCAGGGGCACTAATGTACAAGCGATCCTTGGCAATATCCAGATAAAAATTTGACAAATCCACCGTGCAGAGGTTCTGAATGGTTTGGAAGAACCGGTAAAACTGGTAGCTGTCAAAGGCTGCCGTCACTTCGCTAAACACCTCATGGAGGCGGTGCAGCATATAGCGATCCAGTTCTGGCAACTGAGCGTAGGGCACAGCATCCTGCTGTGGGTCGAAATCGTAGAGGTTACCCAGTAAAAAGCGCGCTGTATTGCGAATTTTGCGATAGATATCCGCCAACTGCTTCAGAATCGTTTTGCCAATGGGCACATCATTGGCATAGTCCACCGAGGACACCCACAGCCGCAAAACATCCGCACCGTAGGCCGGGTCTTGCTTTTGGTTTTTGCCGCCCTCAATTACCTCGCGCGGATCCGTGACATTGCCCAAGGATTTACTCATCTTGCGCCCCTGCTCATCCAAGACAAAGCCGTGGGTGAGCACCGATTTGTAGGGAGCGTGCCCCTGCACCGCCACCCGGGTCAGCAGCGATGACTGGAACCACCCCCGATGCTGATCCGAGCCTTCGAGGTATAGATCCGCTTGCTGCTCCCCTAGAACTGCTGCCCAGGATGAGCCGGAGTCAAACCACACATCCATGGTATCGGTGCCCTTTTCGTAGCGATCTGCCTGATCTTGCAGGGCGGGGGGCAATAGCTCCGCCACCGAGAGTTCCCACCAAGCATCAGACCCCCGCTGGCGAATGATGGCTTGGACATGGGCAATGGTGTCTGCCGTGAGCAGGGGGTCACCGGTCACCTTGTCATAAAACACCGGAATGGGTACCCCCCAACTGCGCTGCCGCGAAATACACCAGTCGGATCGCTCCGCCACCATGGCGGTAATGCGATTTTCCCCTTGCGCCGGAATCCACCTCACCTCGGCGATCGCCGCGAGGGCAGCATCGCGAAACCCCGCTACCGAAGCAAACCATTGCTCCGTTGCTCGAAAGATCGTGGGTTTTTTGGTTCGCCAGTCGTAGGGATACTTGTGAACGTAAGGCTCTTCTTTAAGAAGGGCGCCGGCAGCCTCTAAAGCCAMAATAACCGCCTCATTCCCCTCTTTGAGGACATTCAGGCCAGCGAACTGACCCGCCTCCGCCGTGAAACAGCCATCTGCATCCACCGGGGACAGAATGGGCAGGCCGTAGCGTTGACCAACGGCGTAGTCCTCCAGTCCATGACCGGGAGCCGTATGTACTAAGCCGGTACCGGAGTCCGTTGTCACATAGTCACCGCCGATAACGATTTTGCTCTGGCGATCGTACAGGGGGTGCTGATAGCGGGTATGTTCGAGATCGGCACCCTTGGCGGTAGTCACCACGGTTAAGGTTGTGCCTAGGGTTTGACTGAGGGACAGCACTAAGTCGTGCGCCACAATCAGGTAAGCGTGGCGCTTTGCTGGCGCTACCCGTACCAGAGCATAGGTCAAGTCGGGGTTGACGCTCACCGCTAGGTTCGCTGGCAAAGTCCACGGTGTTGTCGTCCAAATGGCAACCCCCATCTGCCCGAGTGCTTCATACCAAGCTGCGGCCAACCCTTGGGGGAGCTCCAGTACGTCAAAGGCAGCGTACACACTGCGGGACGTATGGCCTTCAGGATATTCCAGTTCTGCTTCCGCAAGGGCAGTTTTGGAACTGGGGCTCCAATGCACGGGCTTCAGACCGCGGTAGATATAGCCCCGCAGTACCATTTCCCCAAACACCCCAATTTGTGCTGCTTCGTACTCAGGTGAGAGGGTGAGGTAGGGGTGCTGCCAGTCTCCCCACACACCGTAGCGCTGAAAGCTCCGTTTTTGTTCAGCAACGGTTTTGAGGGCAAACTCCTTGGCGCGCTGCCGCAGGGAGAGGGGGGTAAGGTTCTGGCGTTCTTCAGCACTTAGGGTTTGCAGTACTTTGAGTTCAATCGGCAAGCCGTGGCAGTCCCAGCCGGGGCGGTAGTGAACTTTGCGCCCTTGGAGGAGCTGATATTTATTGATAATGTCTTTAAGAATTTTATTGAGGGCATGGCCAATATGAAGGGCACCGTTGGCGTAGGGCGGACCATCGTGAAGGATAAATACCTCGCCCGGATTGTGCTGTTGCAGCCGTTCATAGATCTGCTGTTGTGCCCAAAAGTCTTGCAGTTGGGGTTCACGGGTGGGTGCATTCGCCCGCATCTCAAAGGTCGTCTGTGGCAGATTTACCGTATCTTTGTAGTCTGTTGCGGGGTCAGCCATGGCAGCGGGCAGGTTTTAGAATAACAGCAGGATAACGTGCCCTTCAATTGTAGGGGAAGTGATCGGGCACGCTCAAGCTATCAAGAGGGATCAAAGGCAGGCGTGATTTCTGTTCTTGGGTTAGATGTAGGGCGCAAACGGATTGGGGTGGCGGGCTGCGATCGCCTCGGGCAGCTTGCGACCGGCTTAAGAACGATTCAGCGCCGCAGCTTTGCCCACGACCTTGAGCAACTCCGGCAACTGTGTCAGGAGCGGCAGGTCGAACGCCTCGTGGTGGGGCTACCCTACACCCTCAACGGTGAGCTGGGATCCCAAGCGCGGCAGGTACAGCACTTGGCAGAACGCTTTGGCAAGGCGCTTGACTTGCCGGTGGAGTACGTGGATGAACGGCTGACCTCCTTTCAAGCCGAAGAGATTCTCAAGCAGCGGGGGCGATCGCCGCGGCGGGAAAAAGCCCTTGTAGATCAAATTGCGGCGGCGTTAATTTTGCAGCAGTGGCTTGACGCACTCAAGCAGCCTGTGCAAACGACGGTAGCAACGCCTAGGCCGACGGCGGCAGAGAGAGATTGAAGCCGTGAATTTGCCACCAACGCACATTTTCCGCCTCAAAGCGACCATCTACATCCACTCTGACTGAAAAGTCAAACCATGCGGCTGGTGGGATATTGATTCCCCACAGGCGATCGCTGCCGAGAACCACACTCACTAAGCACTGCAAAAATCCGCCGTGGGAAATACACCACACACAGTGCTCATCCTCGTGTTTGCGTAGGTGCTTCCACGTTTGTTTGGCCCGCTGCCATGCCGCTGCCATCGACTCCGCTTCGGGAATCGGCACAAGACAGTCCTGCTCCTCCAACTCATTACAGAGATGCGGCTGCTGTTCCTGAGCTTGCGCCCAAGTCAGACCGGTAAAAACCCCCTGATCAATCTCAATTAAGTCCGCCAATTCCTGAATCTTTAAGCCAGAGATTGGGTTCATTAGGCGAGCCGCCTCACAACAGCGCTGCAGCGGACTGGTATAGATAAAATCCGGCGGGGGCAAAATCTCCCGTAGCGCAAGGGCTTGCTGGCGGCCCCGCTGTGTGAGGGGAACATCCTGCCGCCCCAACATCACGCCAGTGTCATTCCCCACCGCTTCACCATGGCGGACTAAAATTAAGCGCATTTTGCCCTCCCCTGAATATCATGACTCGCGGTAAAATTGGCAATTGCTCCACTCCTCGGTAGAATTATCGTACTGAGTGGCTGCTCTCGATGGCTGGCCACAGATTTATTTACATTTGATTGATTGCATACCTGTGCCCGTAATCGCCCCTCCCATTCGTCCTGCTTGGCATGGCTTAATTCACGCCTACGGTGACTTTTTGCCCGTCAGCGATCGCACCCCCATTGTGACCCTTTATGAAGGGAACACGCCCCTGATTCCGGTGCCCCGCATTGCTGAGCGGGTGGGTCGGAATGTTTCAGTATATGTAAAGTACGACGGCCTTAATCCCACCGGTAGCTTCAAGGATCGCGGTATGACCATGGCGATCTCTAAAGCCAAGGAGGCGGGAGCGGAAGCAGTGATTTGCGCTAGTACTGGGAATACCTCCGCAGCAGCAGCGGCCTATGCGCGGCGGGCGGGTCTGCGCGCCTATGTCCTCGTCCCGGAAGGCTATGTGGCTCAGGGCAAGCTGGCTCAGGCATTGCTCTATGGTGCTGAAGTGATTGCCATTGAAGGGAACTTTGACCAAGCCCTTGACATTGTGCGGGTGATGGCCGATACCTACCCCATTACCCTAGTGAACTCTGTCAATCCCTATCGCCTTGAAGGGCAAAAAACCGCAGCCTTTGAGGTGGTGGATAGCTTGGGCAATGCCCCCGATTGGCTGTGCATCCCCATGGGCAATGCTGGCAATATTACCGCCTATTGGATGGGCTTCTGTCAGTATCGTGAACAAAATCGCTGCGATCGCCTCCCCCGCATGATGGGCTTTCAAGCAGCGGGCTCTGCCCCCCTCGTCAACGGTGCCGTGGTCGTGCATCCAGAAACCGTGGCTACCGCCATTCGCATTGGCAACCCCGCCAATTGGCAGCGGGCGATCGCCGTCAAGGAGGCCAGCCAAGGGGCTTTTAATGCCGTCACCGATGCTGAAATCCTCACGGCTTACTGCCTATTAGCCTCTGAAGAAGGCATTTTCTGTGAACCGGCCAGTGCTGCCTCTGTGGCAGGCTTACTCAAATTAGCCGATCAGGTGCCCAGCGGTGCCACCGTCGTTTGTGTGCTGACCGGCAATGGCCTGAAGGATCCGGACACGGCCTTGCAGCAGGAGAGCGATCGCTTTCATCGCCACATCGACCCAAGCGAAGCCACCGTCGCTAAAGTCATGGGGTTTTAATCACCTCCTAGGAGCCAAGCCAACAGCAGCAAGAAGGATCCCCACAGCACAACGCTGGGAAGATGGACCCAGCCAAAAAACTCCATGGGAACACTCACAAACAGTTGAGTCAGCAGGATGCTGATGTAGCACAGAGCACTCAACAGAACCAGAAAAACCATGGCTCATACCTAGCTAGGCGTTGCCATAGATGGGGATCGCTGCGCCACTGATTGCCCCTGCACTCTCGGAAATGAGATAGGCAATCAGTTGACCAATGGCTGTTGGCGGCACCCACATCGCGGCTTGGTCGCTCCCCATCGCAGCACGGTTGTTGGGGGTATCGATAATACTGGGAAGAATTACATTGGCAGTAATGTTCATCCCTTTGGTTTCAGCAGCGATCGCCCGCGTGAAGGCCACAACAGCGGCTTTGGCAGCACAGTAGGCGGCCAACTCAGCCGTGGGTTCCACTGCCCCGCGTGAACCAATCGTGACAATTCGACCGTAGTGTTGGGGCTGCATCCGTTTAAGGGCGTGTTTACACACTAGGAAGGTGGTTTCAACGTTGAGGGCGAAGCTGTGCTGCCAATCACTCAAGGCAACGTTAGCCGTCGCGCCCATGCTAAAGCCCCCCACTAAATGAACCACTGCATCGAGTTGGGGCATACGATTAATCAGTGCGGCTACTTCACTTTCGTTGTTGAGGTCGGCAGCGACAAAGCGGACATTGGCCAGCTCTGCTGCGGCCAGTTGCTGCTCAAGGTGCTCCCGTCCCACCGCATCAATGTAGGGAATGGTGAGGGTATAGCCCTGAGCCAGTAATACCGGAGCTACCCCTTGACCTAAGCCGCCCGTGCCACCCGTTAACAGTACGGCTCGATGCCCTAGCCCACTCATTTTGCACTCCTTACGTTTAGTTGCCGTGCTTTATAAAACGTTTGCAAACTGTGGCGATCGCCCACAAATCGCCAATGCCACGGTTCATAGCTAACCCCTTGCGAATTGCTCTCAGGGAACGATAGTTCAAAGCTAAAGCGAGCAGCATTCACCGCTAACCACTGAAAGGCCGGGGTTTGCTCAAAGGCCACGCTAAGATGAGTGTCGGGCTGGCTGGCATCGCCAATATCAATGGCATACCCTGTATGGTGTTCACTGTAGCCCGGCGGCGCACTCACTAAGGCACGCTCACTCGTCCGTTGTCCTCGCTGTTCCTTCACCTGAAAAAAGAGATAATCTTGATCCTGCTTAGAGCGGAAGCCCGAAAGGGGAACCAGAATAATTCCCTCCTGCTGAGCCGCAGCAACCATGGCTCGAAATCGCTCCGCCGCCGCTCGGCGTAACTGGATCTGGCCGTCGGCACTTACGGGCACTAACTCACTCAGGGGTGCTTCTTCGTAGGGTAAATGCCCCAACAGATTCTCTGTGGGAACCGCAATGGGGTTCCCAACTGCTTCAGCAACGGCTGAGGGTTCCGTAGAACGGCTGAAAACCCAGACACCCCCAGCCATACAACCTAAGCCAATGATGCTGGCGATCGCCCACCGTTTATACAAGGGTTGTTTCTGAAGCCTAACCGCAGAGTCTGTTGGTAAGCGTTCTGCAATAGGAATATCTTGATCCATGCTCACACCCGCTAAGCGTGTTTCCTGTTCACAGGATATACGAGGCTAAGCATACAAGGATTATTTTTCAGTTAGGGTCTATCGGACTTGGTATGCTAATGTAACATGCTATACGAAATCTAAGATATGCAGCTACTTCTAACTGATCTACTCAACCTACCTGGAATTGAGGTTGAAGATTATACCGATGTTGCGGGAGAATTGATTCTTATAGTGGAAGCAAAGACAACCGAGGCGATTTGCCCACGTTGCCAACAAAAAAGTTGTCATTTACACCAGAATCATTGGTATCTAGTGCGAGATTTAAGCATCAGTGGACGAACCGTATTTCTTAAGATCAATCGTCGCCAGTTTAAGTGTCGAACTTGTGGT
Source organism: Synechococcus sp. PCC 6717 (assembly GCF_022698185.1). Lineage (NCBI taxonomy): Bacteria > Bacillati > Cyanobacteriota > Cyanophyceae > Synechococcales > Synechococcaceae > Synechococcus > Synechococcus sp. PCC 6717. The sequence continues at coordinate 457,764 of NZ_JAKLTV010000001.1, forward strand.
AAGCCATTCAGTGAAACCCTCGATTTCATCGGCAATCGTCGCAAGCAAACGGATCGATTTGCTCAGTCAATCGTGCAACAGGTTTTGCACAGCGACATTCATAATGTTGCAATTTCAAATGGTCTCACTGATGAAGAAGTATGGTCAATGGTACAGTATGTCAGTAAAAAAACTCCACGTCGATGTGAGTTCATTAAAACGATTAGGTATAGATGAGATTTTCTTAGGTAAAGGACAAGGAGATTACATAGTTGTTTTGGTCGATTTAGAGCGGCGAATTCCCCTTGCCTTTGCGCCTTCTTGCAAGCAGGAAGATGTGAGGCAAGTGCTTGAGGCATGGGGAGCAGCAGTACTCAATTAAATTATTGAGGTGAGCATTGACCTGTCTGGAAACTATAAAAGTTTGGTTCATAAACTCCTACCTAATGCTACGGTGGTTGCTGACTGATTTCATGTTATAAAAATTGTGAATCAGGAATTGGATAAGGCTCGACAAAGTATTTGTAAAGCGAATGAGCAGACGGTAAATGAAGTCCAGAAAGCCCAGATTGCAGCCGCGCTCAAACAAAGTAAATATGCGTTACTGAAGCCGGAGGAAAATCTAACTCAGAAGCAAAAAGCAAAACTGGAAGAAATTCGAGAAGTAGTGCCAAGTCTGGCTCGAATGCATCAGGAGAAGGAATCGTTTAGAGCCATCTTTGAGCAAGCAAAAGATTGGAAAGATGGAACCTTTCAATTGCTCGATTGGTTAGCTCAAGCTCAGGATTCTTTTCAAGAGAGCGTAAGAACAATTTATCGGTGGTTTGGTGAAGTCACCGCCTATTTTGATAATCACACAAATAGTGGTGTTATTGAAGGTATTAACAATAAATTGAAGCTGATCAAGCGGTCAGGTTATGGGTTCAGGAACTTTGACAATTTTCAGTTACGTTGCTTAATTTGCTGGCATTTAGCTATTGATTAAGCATAACTCGGACGATAGAGCCGCAAACTCTTGGTAAATCGAATAATCAATCGGCTTATAGCTACTATCTTAATCTTCATTCATCTGCTAGAGTTAGTAGTAACTAATTATCAGAGGCAATGTTAAGCAGATGTGTGGTCTTGTTGGGTTAATTAGCCTTGGTGAGTCTATGGACTTGAGGTCAACGATTCAAACGATGGTGGCAACTCTCTATCATCGTGGTCCCGACGATGAGGGAACGTGGATCGATGAATCCGCTGGAGTCGCTTTGGGGCACCGTCGTCTGGCCATTTTAGATCTCTCACCAGCAGGGCATCAGCCCATGGTCTCCGCCTGTGGCCGCTATGTCTTGGTCTTTAATGGTGAAATTTATAACCATTTGGATCTGCGACAGTTGCTGACAAGCACTGGTGCTGCGCCTGCTTGGCGGGGTCACTCGGATACAGAAACCCTCTTAGCAGCATTTGCTTACTGGGGCATTGAAGCCACCCTAAAGCGCACGGTGGGGATGTTTGCTCTTGCTCTGTGGGATCGTTCAGAACAGACATTAACCTTAGCGCGCGATCGCCTCGGGGAAAAGCCCCTTTACTATGGCTGGGTTAACAATGCGTTTGTGTTTGCCTCTGAACTAAAAGCATTGCGAGCTTGCCCTAATTTTCAAAATTCAATTAATCGCCAAGCACTCACATTATATTTACGTTATAACTACGTTCCCTCACCTTACAGCATTTACGAGCACATTTGGAAGCTACCTGCGGGCACTTACCTTCAGTTACCTACTAACGCCTTGGTAAAAGGCATCCAAGGAGAACCGCAAGCCTACTGGTCGTTACAAACGGCTGTTGAGCAGGGTTTAGCTGAGCCATTTCAAGGAACAGAGCAAGAAGCGGCAGGTGAGCTGGAGCGACTGCTACGGCAAAGTTTGCAAGGCCAACTCTTAGCCGATGTTCCTCTTGGCGCATTTTTGTCTGGGGGGGTAGACTCTTCTACAGTTGTGGCCTTGATGCAAAGCCAATCTGCTCAACCGGTCAAGACTTTTACCATTGGTTTTTACGAAGATCAGTATAACGAAGCACAGTATGCTAAAGCGGTAGCTACCCATCTAGGCACAGATCACACAGAATACTACCTGACAGGTCAAGATGCTCGGGATGTCATCCCCAAGTTACCAACCCTTTATGATGAGCCTTTTGCTGATTCATCGCAAATTCCTACCTTTTTAGTCTCGATGATCGCTCGCCAGCACGTAACTGTGGCACTTTCCGGTGATGGTGGGGACGAGCTATTTGGGGGCTATACGCGGCATTTCTTGGCTCCAAGTATTTGGCAAAAAATACAATTACTCCCAGCACCCATACGTACAATGTTAGCAACTGCACTGCGAGTTCTACCTCCAAGGCAATGGGATCAATTGTTGGGCGGTATCAACCGCTTCTTACCCAAGCACTTAAGATATACAACTATTGGCGATAAAATCAGTAAACTAGCTAAGCTTTGTGAGCTAAGATCGCAAGATAGTGTTTATCTTTCCTTTTTATCGCATTTTAATCCACCCTCAGAGATAGTCATTGATGGCAAGGAGCCAACTTCACTACCCACTGAACCACCTAGTTGGTTGTCTGGCTTGCCGTTCGAGTCATACATGATGATACTAGATGTGCTCACGTATCTTCCTGATGATATTTTGGCTAAGGTAGATCGGGCAGCAATGGGGGTTAGCTTAGAAACACGTATTCCTCTGTTAGATCACCGCATTGTTGAATTTGCCTGTGCTGTGCCGCTATCGATGAAAATCAAGCAGCAAACAGGAAAACACATTCTGCGTCATATCCTTTATCAGCATGTTCCTAAAGAACTCATTGAACGGCCAAAGATGGGATTTGATGTTCCTATTGCCCAGTGGCTACGCCATGAACTACGAGAGTGGGTCGAGGACTTATTGAACCCTACACGACTCAAACAAGAGGGTTTTTTGTATCCTGAATCTATTTGGCAGTACTGGCAAGAACATCGTCAAGGACATCGCAACTGGGCTTTTCCGCTTTGGGATATTTTAATGTTTCAGGCATGGCTAGAAAACAATCGTTCAGTGTAATGACTTGCTTATGTTTCCGTATTTTCTAGTATTTGCCCTAACCAGCTTCCCAATCATTATCGAAGTACCCCAGTGGTATAAAGTCTTTCTTTTTTGTGTTTATGTACTATTTATTGGTTTACGTTTTGAAGTAGGCGCAGATTGGACAGGATATCTTTATATTTTTGAGAGTGTTAAATTCACACCTTGGTTTGGATATGAAGCTATATTTTCTGATCTGGGCTACTATTGGATCAATAAGATTGCTATTGCCTTAAATCAAGATATATATTTTGTTAATTTTTGTGTCGCCATTATTTTTGTTTCTTGTCTTTTCAATTTTTGCAATCAATTAAAAAATCCATACCTAGGTCTAAGCGTTGCATTTCCTTATTTGACTACAGTTGTAGCAATGGGATACACACGCCAAGCTGCAGCCATTGGTTTTGAACTGTTAGCTATTTTTGCACTGACTCAAAATAAGCGATTAAGATTTTTCGTCTATTTCTTTTTGGCCTTGTTATTTCATAAAACTGTAATATTTTTACTTTTAGTTCCACTTTTAATAACAATGATAAAATCAATAAAAGAAAAGAAAGTAATTAATACTGCTTACCTAGTAATATTTGCTTTTGTGCTTTTAATCAGCACAACAATAATTATACAATCGAACCCTAGATTTACTAGCAGCTATATAGAAGGTCAAATGTCATCCTCAGGAGCGTTAATTAGATTAACAATGAACCTATTGCCTGCGATAATCTTTCTCCTAGAATATTATAGAGGTAAAAATTTCTTCAAACATTCACCAAAGGTTTATTTGGCATTATCTTGGTTAGTTATTTTCTCATTCTTGCTTCTGCTAACAGGCTCAACAACTGCTGCCGATCGCCTCGCTTTATACTTAATTCCTATTCAACTCTATGTCTTTGGAAATTTACCGTATCTTTTCTTCCCAAAGCAACGTCAGCTATTTTTTCGTTGGCTCTTTCTAGTGATTGGGTACAGTTTTGTGGTACTATGGGTGTGGCTTCAATTTGCAGATCACGCTTTTGCGTGGCTTCCTTACCGAATGTATCCTTTTATTTAAGATGACGGTTCAATCTGTTTCTAATAGCGTTGAATTAAGATCACTGTCAATTTTATTGCTGTGCAACAATGCTCAGATGTTGCTCAACTTTCGAAGTGAGCTAATTGCAGATCTTGCAAATGCAGGCTTAGAGGTGCACTGCTTGGCACCTGATTATTCTGAAGCAGAAAAATTAAGGCTCAATGCTCTTGGTGCAATTTGTCATAGTTTTTATCTTGTTCGTAATAGCATTAATCCCTTAGATGATATAAAGTCCTTTTTTTCATTAATCAAATTAATGAAACAAGTCAATCCTGATTGTGTATTAGCGATTAGCGCGAAGCCAATTATTTGGGGATTATTAGCTTCTAATTTCGTTAATGTTAAATCACGATTTGTCCTATTCACTGGTTTGGGTTATGCATTCACACCAACTGGCCAGTTAAGGCAAAAACTATTAAAAAGTATTTTAACCTTTTTGTATAAGCTGACGTTACCTTTTGCCCATAAGGTTATTTTCCAAAATCCAGATGATTGCTGTGAAATTACTGAGATTTGCGGTCTGAATCAGGATAAAACGCTAGTCATCAAAGGAACTGGAGTTAACCTTCAAGAGTGGCCTTTTTGTCCGCCTCATCTTACGCCTCTGACGTTTACACTTGTTGCAAGATTGCTTATTGAAAAAGGTATCCTTGAATTTTTAGCGGCTGCTCAGCACCTAAAAGCTATCTATCCTCAAGTGCAATTTTGGTTGATTGGTGGGCTAGACACAAACCCAGGTAGCTTATCTCAGTCGCAGATAGATGAATTTATAGCCTCAGGGGTGGTTGAGTGGTTTGGCTTTGTGAATGTCAAGGACTATTTACCCATCACCAGTGTCTTTGTCTTACCGTCTTATTACCGTGAAGGCGTTCCCCGCAGCACTCAAGAAGCCATGGCCATGGGGCGACCGGTCATTACGACTGATGTGCCAGGTTGCCGCGAAACGGTTGTTGACGGCCACAATGGTTTTCTCATTCCACCCCGAGATGTTGCTGCCCTTATTGAGGCAATGCAGAGGTTTATTGAGAACCCTGATCTGATTCCATCCATGGGCTACAACAGCTACCAGATGGCGGTGGAGCTGTTCGATGTCAGGAAAATCAATGCCCAGTACCTCAAACTACTCCGTGAGTGCTAGTCTTGTTAGGAGCTAAACTTGCAAGCTGCTGTACATGGCTGATTGTTCTATGCCTTTTGACTCTTTAGGAAAAACACAAATTGCTGTTGTTGGGTTGGGTTACGTTGGCTTACCATTGGCCGTTGAATTCGGCAAACTCTACCGTACTAGCAAACTCTACCGTACTATTGGTTATGATGTCAATGCGCAGCGCATTGCGGAGTTAGCTCAAGGCAGCGATCAAACTGGAGAAGTTAGCAAGGCAGATTTACAAGCCTCTACACTACTGAGCTACACGACCAGTTTAGACGCGCTAAAAACGTGCAACGTCTTTATTATTGCTGTACCGACCCCGATTGATCGCTATAAAATCCCTGACTTAACACCTCTGAAGAAAGCCTCTGCCAGTATTGGCCGAGTGTTATCTGCTAACTGTATCGTCATTTATGAATCTACGGTTTATCCGGGGGTTACCGAAGAAGTCTGTGTCCCGATTCTGGAGCAGGAATCAGGATTGAGGTTTAATCAGGATTTTTTTGTGGGCTATAGTCCGGAGCGTATTAATCCGGGTGATCAAGAGCACCGTTTAACCACGATTAACAAAGGTCACGTCAGGTTCCACCCCTGAAGTTGCCGACTTCGTCGATCATCTGTATGCGTCAATTATTCCTGCCGGAACTTACAAAACTAGCTCAATCAAGGTTGCAGAAGCTGCAAAAGTGATTGAAAATATTAAGCGAGACATCAATATTGCTTTTGTGAATGAACTGGCACTCATTTTTAATTTGTTGGAGCTTGATACCGAGGAAGTGTTAGCTGCAGCCAGCACTAAATGGAATTTTCTACCCTTTCGGCCAGGATTAGTGGGAGGGCACTGCATTGGTGTTGATCCTTACTACCTTACCTATAAGGCGATCGCCCACAACTACCATCCTGAGCTGATTTTGGCTGGTCGTCGTATCAATGATAATATGGGCTTTTATGTAGCGGCACAGTTCCTGAAATTATTAGCTAAAAAGGGAATTAGTCTTTCAGAAGCCCGTATTTTAGTCATGGGCTTAACCTTTAAGGAAAACTGTCCAGATCTACGGAACACTCGTGTTGTTGATATTATTGCTGAACTCCAAAGCTATGGTCTGCACGTTGATGTTTATGATCCATGGATTGATGCCGTGCAAGCCGAAATAGAATACGGAATTCAGCCTATTCAGCATCTGCAGCCCAATACGTGGGATGGCATTGTGATTGCCGTAGCTCACCAACAATTTCGCGATATGGGGCCCGCTGGAATTCGTCAACTGCTTAAGGCGGAAGGTGTTCTCTATGATGTGAAGTGGATTTTGGCGAAGGACGATGTCGATGGTCGGCTGTAGTTAGGAGGCGGCTTGCATGAATATTTTGGTGACTGGCGTTGCGGGCTTTATTGGCAATGCAGTAGCTCTGAAGCTGCTACAGCGGGGCGACATTGTCATTGGCCTTGATAACTTAAACAACTACTATGATGTCAGCCTCAAGAAGGCACGGCTCCAGCGGCTGGAAGCGTTTCAGCAAACTCACCAGTTTGTTTTTAGAAAAATCGACTTAGCCGATCGCCAAGATGTGAATCAGCTGTTTGAAGATTATCCGCCACAGCGAGTCATTCACCTTGCGGCCCAAGCGGGGGTGCGCTACTCCATTAAGAATCCTTTAGCCTATATCGATAGTAATATTGTTGGCTTTACCCACATTCTTGAAGGCTGTCGGCACCACGCCGTTGAGCACCTTGTCTATGCCAGTAGTTCCAGCGTCTATGGTGCTAACAAAAAACTCCCCTTCTCTGTTCACGACAATATCGATCATCCCCTGAGCCTGTACGCCGCCACCAAAAAAGCCAATGAACTGATGGCTCATACCTATAGCTACCTTTACGGTATTCCGACCACAGGGTTGCGCTTTTTCACCGTTTATGGCCCTTGGGGGCGACCCGATATGGCACTCTTTAAGTTTACCCAAGCCATCCTCAATGATGAACCATTGCCAGTGTTTAACTATGGCAAGCATCGGCGGGATTTTWCCTATATTGATGACATTGTCGAAGGCATTATTCGTGTGCTGGATCGCCCTGCCACCCCCAATCCCCAGTGGGATGGCTATGCCCCGGATCCCGGAACCAGCCTTGCCCCGTGGCGGGTGTACAACATCGGTGCCCACACGCCGGTGGAACTGCTACGCTATATTGAGCTTCTAGAAACTTATCTTGGTAAAAAAGCACAGTTGAACCTTCTGCCCCTACAACCCGGTGATGTCCCCGATACCCATGCTGATGTCTTGGCTCTCAAGGAGGATACCGGTTATGAGCCAACGACCTCCGTCGAGGTTGGTGTGCAGCGATTTGTGGAGTGGTACTGTGACTTTTATCAAATTCAGATCTAGCTGTACTGAGGTTCGCGTTAATGTCACTAGACAGTCGTTATGTAAATGGTAGCTTGGGGGCAGAAGGTCTGTTAATGAGTGACCCTGAGCCTCATTCAGAAAGCCTCCTGCAACCCATTACTGCTGATAAAATCACCATTGGTGAATTTCTAGCGGGCATTAAGCGGCGATGGAAACCTGCAGTTATTGCTGGCGCAGTCACTGCAGTAGCATACTTAGGCTACTACTATCTATTCTTAAGGAGTTATCAACACACCATTTCACTACAGGTAGAGGCCATCAAGCCCTTAGGAGCTAGGCAGGGTGCCAGTTTAGACGCTATTCGTGGCCTATCGGTACCGAGTCTAGCGCTCCCCTCAGGTGAAGCAGTAGGAGATACCACTACGCTTGTACAAATCCTCAATAGTGATTTAGTCCTCAGGCCGCTCTATGAGCAGTTGGTAGAACAAAATCCCGACTTAGATCCACAAACGTACACCTATCGCGCTTTTCGTAAAAGTCTCAGCATTGAGGAGCCAAGATCAACTGGTCTATTGGGTAATCGTGGTAATGCCAAAGTGCTTCAAATAACTTTTTCGGCAAATAATAAAAGTATAGTAAAAAATGCGCTTGATTTAATTTCAAAAGAGTTGACTCAGTTTAATGAAGCAGAAAAGCAGGAACAGATTTTTCAAAATCTACGATATGTTAATCAAGAAATTCAAAAAACTCTGAGCCAAATTGATGAGCTTGAGGATCAATTAAATCAGTTCCGATCTGAAAATCAAGTGCTGCGCCCTGATTCTGTGGGTGGAGCTATTGCAGGGGGCATAAGCAGTGGGCAAGGTGGTAGCAGCGATGCAGATCTGTATCGGGTGCAACTTGCAAATTTATTACAAATTAAAAGTGAAAATGATAGCAAGCTCGAATTTACGCGGGAAGCGTTTGATGCCTTAAACAGACAATTAAGAATGTCACCTGCAGAAGCACTTGTGGCTTCAAATTTGAATACATCACAGAATTATAAGAGCCTCCTTCAGAATTTAACCGAGGCAGAGCAACTTTTAGCGCAAGAAATGGCACGGTTACAGCCGAATTCTCCAACGGTTCGCAGTCTTGAGGAAGAAAGGCGTCTATTATTAGCACAACTCAAGCAGGAAGCTCAACAAATTGCTCGCCGTAATCAAGTCAGTAACCCTGAGAGTCTCATTGGCTATCAAGGGACTGTTACCGAAGCATTAATTGGCAAGTACCTTGAAGCCAAAGTTGAAATGGAATCACTACAACGGATGGATGCTGAGCTTTCGCGGCAAATAGATACTGTGCGCGCAGAGCTAAATCGCATCATGCGGTTGGCGAATCCCTACCGAAAAATTGAACAGCGCATGGCAGCGGCACAGCAATCTCTGCAGTTGTTACTACAAACTCGGCAATCGCTACAACTACAAATTGCCCAGCAAGATTTTACATGGCGGCTACTGTCGGATATTGAGGATACTAAGCAGTACACGACAAGGATGCGGCTGCTGGTTGCGTTGGCGATCGCTCTTGTTTTAGGGGGCGTCTCTGGGGTGGTGCTCGCTCTGCTCTTGGAGCTACTGGATGCGCGGTTTTTGGAGGTGGATCAGGTTCGTCAAAACACCCGTTTGCCGATTGTTGGCCAAGTACCTATTGCCAGTGAATTTGATCAGTATTCGTTTAGCCGTTTGGAAGCCCCTCTGACCCTTTGGGGGCTGCAACACCACCTTGCTGGGGCAACACCAGCGTTTAAGGAAAGTTTTTACTTTCTGCTGAGCCATTTAGAGCAGCTTGGTCTGCAGCGGAGCCTTGCGATTACCTCGGCACAAGCAGGTGAAGGGCGCAGCACTATTGCGGCCTATATGGCTTTAGCCGCAGCCGCCATCGGTAAGCGGGTATTACTCATCGATGCCAATTTACGGCAGCCGGGACTCCATCAGACGTTGGGCATTGCTAACACATCGGGGTTGGCAGACCTTTTGAGTGGGGCATTTCCCCTGCCCGAATGGTCAAGCCTCTTAAGCGCCCAGACCGAAAGGTTGTGGGTGCTGACAGCGGGTCAGCCCCAGCAAGAGCCAATGACACTCCTGAGCAGTGATGCATGGCACACCTTACTAGACGCTGCCAACGCGGCGTTTGATCTGGTGATTATTGATACTGCTCCCCTAGTCTCCTTTGCGGAAACCAATCGCTTATTGGCTAGGGTGGAGCAATCGTTATTTGTGGTTCGCCTCGGCAAAACTAAACGAGATGCCTTTGCAACAGCCCTCAAGGAATATGATCTTGGCCTAAAGGACAAAATATTGGGCATTGTCGTTAATGGCACGGCTGCTGCTAAACAGTCAGAGGCAGAGATTTCGCCAATTCCATCAATGATTACACCAGTGGCAGTCAATACTTAGTCGTTAGCTGATCCGACGGATAGTGCTCGCGGTGTTGCTGAATGTAGTTATGAATTGCCCTCATCCCCACCCCTTATCCCTAGGGAGAAGGGAGCTAAGATTCTTGTTCCCTCTCCTTCGGGAGAGGGCGGCAAGACTCAAACCCGAACATCATACTTCTATTCAGCAACGCCTTGCTCGCTATAATCGTAAAGATAATTTCCATTCGTCCCATTCGTCGTAATTGCTCAAGGATGCCTATGTCTGCGCCAACCCTCACCTCTGCCGTAAGAATGGATGCTCTCAAGCACGGCTTGCCCGTTACAATCATCACCGGCTTTTTGGGGAGTGGCAAAACGACACTCCTGAACCACATCCTCACCAATCAGGAGGGACTAAAAACCGCTGTCCTCGTCAATGAGTTTGGTGAAATTGGCATTGACAATGAGCTACTGGTGGCTAGCGACGACGACATGGTGGAGTTAAACAATGGCTGTGTCTGCTGCACGATTAACAATGACCTTGTTAATGCAGTCTATCGGGTGCTCGAGCGTCAAGACAAGGTGGACTATCTCGTGGTAGAAACGACAGGCTTGGCGGATCCCCTACCGGTTGCCCTCACCTTTATCGGTACCGATTTGCGGGATGTTACCCGCTTGGACTCCATTATTACCGTAGTTGATGCTGAGAATTTTAGCCTTGATCTGTTCAACAGCAGTGCTGCTCAAAGCCAGATTGCCTATGGCGACATTATCCTACTGAATAAAGCAGATCTAGTCAGTGAGGAACGCCTCGCTTATTTGGAATCTCGGATTCGTGAGACTCGCGAAGGTGCCCGCATCATCCGCACCATCAATGCCCAAGTGCCTCTACCCCTCATCCTGAGTGTGGGGTTGTTCCAGAGCGATCGCTATTTCCAGCCGAACCCTGAAGCTCACCATTATGAGACTGCCGAACATGAGTGTGATGAGCACTGCGATCACCCCGATCACCATCATCACGATGATCATGGGCACCACCATCATGCTCACTCAAATCATCTTGAAGAGGATGGCTTTACCTCAGTTTCATTTGAGAGCGATCGCCCCTTTGAACTGCGCAAATTTCAGTATTTTCTAGATCACCAGTTGCCAGAAACAGTGTTTCGCGCTAAAGGCATTCTTTGGTTTAAGGAAAGCCCTCGCCGCCATGTGTTTCATCTCAGTGGTAAACGCTTTAGCTTGGATGATGAGGACTGGAAAGGCACCCCCAAAAATCAACTGGTACTCATTGGCCAACAGCTAGATCACGCCACCTTGTTGGCACAGCTCTCTGAGTGTGTGACTGCTGCTGAGGCAATTGTCAGCTAGGCGTTCATTACCATGGCAAAACAGCGTCGCAAAGCCGAATTGCCTACAAAGGTGTGTCCCGTCTGTGGTCGCCCATTTCAATGGCGTAAAAAGTGGTCAGCCTGCTGGGAAGACGTTAAATACTGTTCTGAGCGGTGCCGCCGTCGTCGTCCGTCCACTCATTAAAGTTTGCAGCGATTTGGCAGGCGTGCTGGCCTGTGAACACTGGGTAGTCTTGACTTCTCCCCTCCTTGAAAGAGAGGGGATTCCCAAAGGATGCTACGCAACGGGCTGAAGCCGCGTTGCTTCGCTTTTCCCTTGAGCTGTCACCCACAACTTAATGCGGGTGGGGGCAGTCAAAGACCCCCTACTCACCTCAAGCATTTCTGCTATTGGGACTACGTTTATGTTTCGGTTCGTGGTTTCGCACTTTTCAACACTAGCCAATTCGATACGCTCAACATCCTGCCATTGCTTGCAGTGGTTTAGGCTTGCCGCCAAAGCGGTAGTGACTTACTTGCCGGGATTTCTCCGTACTAGGATGTCTCTTCGCGTAGTTGATACGCCTACTTTCCACGTCTCTAGTTTAACACATAGAGAGGGCTAAAGCCCCCTGAGTTGGCTGTATCCCCTCGCTAAAGCGGAGGGGTTTTAGCCCGCCCACATCTCTATAACTGACTTCCCAAAAGTGGCGAAAATTAGGTGGCAGGTACAGAACGTTGCCAACCCGTTTGTAGCCTCAGCGCGATCGCCGGCTCCTACCACAGGTTAAGGCCGTAGGGCATACGAGGGCGATAGGCCTCTTCAAAATTGGTCTGATTCATAGTTGCACCGTTCAGACGTGCCCATTGCAGGTTTGTTTGCTCGAAGTTGGCACTGCTGAGGTTGGCACGACGAAAATCACCATAGCGAATATCCGCACCACTGAGGTTGGCATTCGTGAGGTTGGCACGGCGGAAGCTAGCATGGCGCAGGGTAGCTAGCACGAGGGTTGCGCCAGTCAAATTCGCCTGTTGCAGATTAGCGCGTTCGAGGTAGGCCGCTGTTAAGTTCGCATTACTGAGGTTTGCTCTCTCAAGGTTGGCCAGCAGTAGCGTGGCATCCTGGAGATTGGCTCCTTGGAGATTGGCTCCCCGCAGGTTTGCTCCAGCCAAGTTATATCCGCGTAGATCGGCATTACTCAGGTCACAGCCCGGACAGGCGTTGGTGGTGAATAGTTGTCGCAGTTGCGGTGAAGGACTAGCAATGCTCTGACCGCTGGCGATCGCCCCCAACACAATTGTTGCGATCACACTTTGACGCATATCCATAACGAGTTCTCCGTCCACCCTAGGGAGACTGTAGCATAAGACTTGGGGGGTAGAGTGACTCAGCGCAGTTGCTTTTGAGTCCGTTGTTGCTGTTGTCGCCAATCCTTGGCACTCCGCACCACTAGCCACAGCAACAGCAGGGCAATCAGGCCACCTTGAGTGGGCGCTTTGAGGGCAAATAAGATTAAGAGAATGCACAGGATATCTTGAGCCACTACAAGCCAGCGCGGTAGCTTGCCAAGGCGATAGAACCATCCCACCTGCACCAGTTGCACCACAAGGGCAAATAAGCCGCTGAGGGTGCCCACCAGCCATTGAGGGGTTGCGGTTGCTGTAGCCACCGTCATCCCCAGTAGGGCACCCACAAAGGGACTAAAACAGAGTTGCACCAAGATAATCAGACGGTATCCCCAAGGATGCCCCCTTAGAAATAGCTCTAGGAACGCCCAACCCGTCAGAACCCCCACAACCCAGTACGGGGATAGCTTCCCCAGTAACGGCACTGCTGACCATAGCTGTGGCCCTTGTAACAAACCAATCAATAGCAGCGGTAAGGCTAGCCGTAAGCCCCCAGCCGCCGCGGCTGAAAGGATGGCGAGAAGTTCTAGCATGGTTCTTTAGGGGGTGCATCTGAAGCAATGGGCTTAAGAATACTGGGTAGAGCCTCCCAGAGGCGATCGCACACCTTGGTGGGGGTATCTGTTTGTCCGATCACCAATTCGAGATCTGCTTGGGCATAGAGGGCATGGCGATCGGCCATGATCTGGTTCAATCGCTCTTCGAGGGGTTGCTCTTGCAGCAGAGGGCGCTCAGCATCTGCGGCTAAACGCTCGCACAGGACTGCAATGGGCACGTGTAACCACACCACAATGCCATGGCGCAGATAGCTCCAGTTCAGCGAACTGAGAACAATGCCACCGCCCGTGGCCACCACCAAATGGTGATAGCTGGATACCTCCGCTAGGACTTGCTGCTCCAACTGGCGAAAGTAGGCTTCCCCCTCACGGGCAAAAATCTCTCGAATTGACTGTTGGCGCACCTGTGTAATAACAGCATCAGTATCCACAAAGCCGTAGCCTAAGCGTTTTGCTAGCACTTTGCCAGTCGTGGTTTTGCCGGAACCCATCATCCCGACAAGGTAAATATTGACTCCCCCAAGGCGATTTCGCAGTTCCATAGGTTACCGTTTATCGACAGAAGCAGAAGTGTTGAAAGTTAGGTTAAGCGACCTAAAAAAGGGGACAGAGTGTAGTATTTTATCGTCTATTGAAGATGAAGAGTCTCCCGCAAATTCAGATCCTTCGCTAACTGACGATTGATGCGTTTCATGCAATCGCAAGATGCGCTCAGGGATTGCTCAAATGTGATGATCGTCAGTTTGTGGCTGGGCTGCCACCGCTAACGGCTCAGGGAGTGGGCAGCAGCAAGGTGGGCGATCGCCTGCTTAAGAATATGATGCTCTTGACGTTGAATGCGCGCGTGCAGGGTTGCGGGGGTATCCTCCGCCAAGACTGGAACAGCAGCTTGAACCAAAATTGGGCCACTATCCACCGCTTCTTCGACAAGGTGCACCGTACAGCCAGTAATTTTCACGCCAGCAGCCAAAGCTTGTTCAACAGCGTGTAGCCCCCGAAAACTGGGCAACAAACTGGGGTGGAGATTGATCACTCGCTGAGGATAGGCATTCAAGAGCACAGGGGTAACAATCCGCATCCAACCCGCCATCACAACCCACTCGACATCGTAAGTTTTTAGGGTTTCGACAATGGCGGCATCTAGGCTTTCGCGGCTATTGTAGTGCCGATGGTTTAGGAGCACACTGGGAATCTGCCACTGCTGTGCTCGCTCGGCAACTAAGGCCTTGGGGTTATTGTAGATCAGTACCTGAAGGGTTGCTGGCAGTTCGCCGTTGGCGATCGCCGCCGCAAGGGCAGCAAAATTGGTGCCACTGCCGGAGGCAAGCACCCCCAGCCGCAGCGGAGAGCAGGGGGCAATCAAGGCTGGAGCAGCGGGAGAGACTAAAGCATCAGCGGACATTGGCAGAGCGGCGATCGCTAATTTTGGTGTTTAACAATTCTAGGGCTTTGACCATGACTGGGTCTGTGGGACGCGGCAAAAGATTGGGATTAAGGCGCAACTCTAAATCCACCGTTGGGTCGGTTGCCACCATTACATCGGGGGTGATTCCCCCTGCGGAAATGTCGGTGCCACGGGGGGTTAAGTAGCGGGCGATCGTTACCACTAGGGCAGAGCCATCCGCCATTTCGTGTACTGCCTGCACCCGCACTTTACCAAAGGTACGAGTGCCCACGACCGTGGCTCGTCCCTGATCCTGTAGGGCACCCGCTAGAATTTCACTGGCACTGGCGGAGGTGTGGTTCACCAATATGACAAGGGGTAGGTGACTGATGGCGGTTTGCCGTGCCCGAATGGTTTCCTCCCGCTGATGCTGCTGAATGCGGACAATAACCCCCGAGTCTAGCCATTGGCGAGTAATTTCAATCCCCGCCTCTAGCAGCCCTCCCGGGTTATGGCGCACATCAAGGATAAACCCCTGCACCCGCTCGCCTTTGAGGACGTCTATAGCCTCTTTCATCTGCTCCACCGAGCGGCTATTAAACCCACTGAGGCGGATGTACCCCACCCGCTGCTGACCCACCGTCAGGGTTTGAAAGTTAACGGTGCGGGGAATGTCCCCGGCTCGGGTCAGTTCAATACTAAAGGGCTGTGGCCTGCCCTCACGGCGCACTAAAAGGCGCACCTTACTTCCTGCCGGTCCGCGCAGGGCAAGGGTGGCTCGCTCTAAGGTGAGGCGATCGCTCCCCCGACCATTAATCGCTAGGATCTCGTCGCCAACCTTGAGGTCGCTTTTGGCTGCCACCGACCCTGCTTGGATCGTGCTGACCCGAAATAGTTCCCCTGCCTCGACAAGGGTAATCCCCACATCCACCTGCTGACCTTGGGTTTGTAACAGAAGCTGGCTATACTCTTGCGGTGGCAAAAACCGGGTGTAGGGGTCATTGAGGCGCATTAGCGTCTGCTGAATCACCCGATGGGCGGCATCGCGATCGCTGTAGCGCTTTGAGAGCAACTCAGTGCGAATAGACGGCCAGTCCAACTGATTAAAGGTTTGGTCAATATAGTTTTTGTAGATGACCTGCCATGCTTCATCCACAAGGGCTTTGGGGGAATCTTTGAGGGTTGTTGTCGCGGCGATCGCCCGGGGCATCAATAGCAAGACCAGCCCTACCCCCACCACAGATGTCAACGGTCTCCAATGCGGCTGCCAACTCACGATAGCAACTAACACCAAACATCACGTCTATTGTATAGCGAACATTTTATGCTGCCGCATGAGTGGGTCGTGGTGAGGGAGCACGCTCTGGCAGGCTTCCCATGCCTAAAGGCAGGGGATTCTTCTAGCCTCATAGCTTAGACTGACTGGTTCACCGACAACACTTAAAGCAAAGCAGTTTCCTACGTTACCTCAGAGGTGTCTATCTCCCCAGTCGTTCACCCCATTAGCCTCGGGAGAGTGTCACTGGACCCGACTGTTAAGGGCGATCGCCACGCTTAAGCAAAGGGTAAAATAACTCATAACATTTTCATATTGTTACTGGGAGGTCATGGTTATGGATTGGCGTGTACTCATTGTGTTACTGCCGGTACTGTTGGCAGGGGCTTGGGCAGTTCGCAATATCCTGCCCTTTGCGATTAAGCAATTCCAAAAGTTCTTCCCGTCCCTAGGGAAACGCTAAGGTCTCCTGCCAATTAACCATAAGCTCCTCTAGCGGATTGCTCTGACTCTAACGCCTCCCCAAAGTCCAGTACGGTTACCACTGGGGAACTTTGGGGAATTTTCGTATAATTGGAGGTGTATTGTTAAATTTTGTAAATTATTCTCAGGTTAAACCTATGCTATCCCTTGAGCAGCTTGCCACCCAGCTTGAAAGTCCGAATTCCCGCGATCGCCTCCTTGCCTTGGCGGCGCTGCGGGATGTGCCCCCGCCTGAGGCTGTCCCGTTAATCAAAAAAGTACTGTGGGATGATAATTTACAAATCCGCTCCATGGCTGTGTTTGCCTTAGGGGTTAAGCCCACGCCAGAGTGCTTTGACATTTTAGTGCAACTCCTCGAAACAGAACCCGACTACGGCATTCGCGCTGATGCTGCCGGAGCATTAGGGTATCTGCAAGATCAGCGGGCATTTGCCCCCCTCGTGCGTGCCTTTTACGAAGACACCGACTGGTTAGTGCGCTTTAGTGCAGCAGTTTCCCTGGGCAACCTGAAGGATGTGCGGGCGGTTGAGGTGCTGCGCTCAGCCTTAAGCAGTAACGAGGTGGTGATGCTCCAAGGCGCGATCGCGGCGCTGGGGGAAATTGGTGACCCCAGCATTGTTGAAGAGATTTTACCCTTTGTGACTGCCGAGGACTGGCTCATTCGCCAGCGACTTGCGGAAGCCTTGGGCAACCTCCCCAGCCCGAAAACTCAGTCAGCCTTAGAGTATTTGGCCAAGGACGAGCATCCCCACGTTGCAGCAGCAGCAGAAATTTCTTTACAACGCCTTGCCCAGCGATAGGCTAGCGCAGCATATCGATAAGTATCGATATTTGCCACAGTCTCTCTGCGGTTGCCCTGCTGACTCTCTACACTGGATGAAGTAGCGATGCGGCGTTGGCAGCAACAGACTCTCTATGGCCATCCAAATTAAATTCTTACCGTACCTTGTCGCAGTAGTGATTGGCGTTATTGGTGCAATTGTGCTCTCACAACTGCATTTCACCCTGTGGTGGGAGCCTGATCTTCTGACCCAGCCACCGCCCATTGTAGAAACAGAACCGGAACGGGTTTCTCCCGACCCCTTGCCGCCGCCGCAACCCCCGGCCAGCCCCCAGCCTGACGGGTTGCGCATCAGTAATCAGACAGGTTTTCCGGTGCGGGTTGTCCTGTTAGCCGCAGGCGATCGCTCCCGCCCGGACAGCAAAACCGTACACTGGGATTTTGCCCCCATGGAAGGCAGTATCAAAGGGTTATTGTTATCTTTGCCCGACGGCACCCTCAAACTCAGCCACGGCGATATTGTAGTTGCCTTTACCCTTGACGGTTCAAAGCGGTACTGGGGCCCCTACGTCATTGGTGAAAACGATCAACTCCAGCGCGATCGCCAAACCAATGAGTGGCAGCTCACCCTGCGCCCCTAAGGTTACTCAGGGGATAAGCCAGAACGGATCGTCTCGACTAACTCGTCACTGTGCCATGGCTTATACAAACAGCGATGCAGGTTAGCCTGCTCTATCGCCCGCTGAATTGCCGCTTCATCTGCTTGCCCCGTCAGCATCACCTTCACCACCTTGGGAAACCGCTGATGCACTTGAATTAAAAATTCATCCCCCCGCACCTTGGGCATCAACCAGTCAGAGACAATAACGATAATATCGGCACTGTCTCCCTGTAACTCATCAATGATTTCCAGTGCTTCCTCCGCACTCTCAGCCGTTTCGTAGAAATAGCGCTCACCAAAGGCAGTTCGCAATTGGGTACGCAGGCTTTCCAAAATCACGCGCTCATCATCGACGCACAGAATTACTGGCTTAGGCATAGCAGCTACTACTCAAGGGGTAAACGAACACAGAATTGGGTGCGACCGGGTTGAGAGTTGACCTCAATGTGGCCTTGGTGCTTATCAATAATTTTGCGGACAATATCAAGACCCAACCCATTGCCCTCACCAATGGGTTTCGTTGTAAAAAATGGCTMAAAAATCCGGGGWAATACCGCCTCTGGAATGCCACAACCACTGTCGATAATTTCAACACAGATCTGTGTTTGCTCCCGCCGCACAACAATGTCTAGCCGTCCGCGATCGTCCATGGCATGCAGGGCATTGTGAATCAGGTTTGTCCACACTTGGGTCAATTCATCAGGGTAGCAATGGATTTCCGGTACGGGTTCGTAGTGCCGCACCACCTCTACGCCATGCTTGAGCTTGTTGTGATAGAGGGTGAGCACAGTTTCAATGCCATCAATAATTTGGGCAGGGACTTTTTGACTGCTCTGATCCACTCTGGCATAGGTTTTCAGGGCAAACACAACCTTGGCTGCGCGTTCAATGGCCGTTGTAATCGTGTGGGTGCTGCGCTCGAGCAAGGCCAACTGATGGGCAAGGGTGACTGCCTCCTGTCCTTGAGCGGTACGCAGTAGTTCCACGGGCACCGTTGCCTCTGTCAGCACTCCCAAGTCCACCAAGGTGTCTGCCCACACATCCGCATTCGCAATATCATGAGCCTCCAGAAGTGCCATGATCTGGCGCTTGTACTGCCGCCGTTCTCGACTAGACAGAGCAAGGGAGTCTGCTCGGGACAAGGTACACAACTCTAGGAATTGGTTAAACACCCCTTCAGGCAATTGCCGCACTAGGGTTGGCAATAAGGGTAGCGATCGCTCGGTACAGAGGTTAATGGTTTCAATAGAGGAGCGAATGGCACCAAGAGGCGTATTAATTTCGTGGGCAACACCCGCCACTAACTGTCCTAAGGCCGCCATCTTTTCCGAGTAAATGAGTTCCCGCTGCGCTTTTTGCAGTTGGCTAAGGGTTTCCTCCAGTTCTAGGTTTTTTTGTTTTAGGTGCCGCTCTGCCGCTTGCAACCCAGCCAAGGCTTGATGCTGCACCGTAATATCTTGCACAAATCCTTCAAAGTAGAGAATTTGCCCCTCAGGGCTGCGCACCACCCGGCAGGTTTCCGAGATCCAGCAGCGAGACCCATCCCGACGATAGACTTCTGACTCAAAGTTGGTCAGCGTATCTTGGCGCGCCATCATCTCAATAAACCGCTGCCGCTGCTGTGGATCCACATAAAGGCAGGCTCGGGCATTGGGCTGCTCTTGGAGCAATTGCGACGGGGAATCATAGCCATAAATTAACGCCAAAGCACGATTGGCACGGATATAATTCCCCTCCAAGTCGGTTTGGAAAATTCCCACAACGGCATTTTCAAAGATACTTTGGAAGCCAAATTCATCCGTGAGGTCAGTTGGGGCGGGGGTCATAGGAAGTACTCACGTGTGCTATCTATGGAGCGCCCCTCTAACCTAAGCCAGTTATGGGAATTTACGCAACCCTCAGTGGGCAGACTTCGCCACGGCTTTATGGTGATGGTGATTGCCGCCGGAGGTAGGGCGGGGTTGAATCACCCCAAAACCACCGTGATTGCGCTCATACACCACATTGATTTCGCCGGTCTCCTGATTGCGGAAAACGTAGAAGTCGTGATCTACCATTTCCAGATGCTCAAGCGCTTCTTGGATGGTCATCGGTGGCATGGCAAAATATTTCATCCGCACCACGTGCTCCGGTAATTGGGGGGTGCGATCGCCCACCAGATCAGCAACCACCGGTGCTTCGGCGACGGCGTTAACCTCTTTGGTGCGCGCTTTATCTTGGCGTTTTTCTTTCAGTTTGCGCAGTTTACGGGCAATTTTGTCCGCAACCAGATCAATGCTGGCATAGAGATTTTCACTACTTTCTTCAGCGCGAATCACTGACCCGTTCACAAATAACGTGACCTCAGCGGTTTGTTTTGGGGCAGTGCTGCGATTACGAGCCACAGAAAGGTGGACATCAATTTCGTTAATGACATTTTGAAAGTGACTGGCAGCGCGTTCAATTTTTTGGTTCACATAGCTGCGAATGCCATCGGTAATGTCAATATTTTTACCATGAATCACTAGCCTCATAGGGTTGCCTCCCCTGAGCAAAAGACGTAAAGAATTAAAGGCTGATCTACCCTCACCCTAGCATTTTCGTATTGGGGATTACAGCCCACCCCCGTCCTCTTCACCTTTATTCGTGTTCTGTGATAATTCTTATCCTCTGGCCCTTGACAAGGTTGAGCGATGTATGAATAAACCCATTGCTTGGTATTGCCCCCTTGACCTGATCCCCTATCCGCAGGCGTGGGCATGGCAACGGCAATTAGTCGAGCAGCGCAAGGGCAACCCACAGTTGGCGGATGTTCTGTTGACCCTAGAGCATCCACCGATCTACACCCTTGGGCAGGGGGCCACAACCGACCATTTACAGTTTGCACCCGATGGTTGTTCTGTCCCAGTGCTGAGAGTTGAGCGGGGGGGAGAGGTCACCTACCATTGCCCGGGGCAGTTGGTGGCCTACCCAATCTTGAACTTACGGCGGCATCGGTGTGACTTGCACTGGTATCTCCACCAGTTGGAGGAAGTCATCATCCAAACCTTACGGGTATATGACATAAAAGGGGAGCGTGTTGCTGGCCTCACGGGGGTTTGGGTGGAGGGGTATAAGGTGGCCGCTATTGGGATCAAAGTCAGCCGCTGGCTGAGTTTCCACGGCATTGCCCTGAATGTTGTTAATGACTTACGGGGCTTTGGTCAAATTGTGCCCTGCGGTATTGGCGATCGCCCGGTGGGGAACCTGCTACAGTTTAGAGCCGACATTAAGTTTGAATCTGTGCGAGAGCAGTTTAGTCAATCCTTTGCCGATGTCTTTAACCTGCATTTAGACCTGCGATCCCTTGGAGATCTCCTTGAAACCCCTGATACAGGAGGACGAACCGAATGATCCCCAGCGTTGATAATTGCCAGCTTTACCACTGGTTGACAAAATTTAACTTTTATTTCAGAAGTTGGCTGTTATGAATTGGCAACTTTAGGGGCACAATTTAAGTCTAAGTAGATTAGGATACAGGTCAAAAAATTAACTCCTGCTAGGCTACCTCTAAACATGATTGGTCAACTTTTTTCTAGCGAGTCATTATCGTCCCCAACCTTGAAACCCTCTACACGTATGCCCGTCGGCAACTGCTGCTATCCCTTTGAATACCGTTGGAATGTGTGCTGCTATGATAAACTCCGCCGCAAAAACAACAACCAGTCCCAGTATCAGCACTGACATGGTGCGCACCTACCTCCAAGAAATTGGCCGGGTGCCGCTCCTCAGCCACGAGCAAGAGATCATTCTGGGGAAACAAGTCCAGCAAATGATGGCGTTACGGGAAAAGCACGATGCCTTAGCGGAGTCCTTAGGCCGTGAGCTAACCCTTGAAGAATGGGCGGCTGCCTGCAATCTCAGTCTCAAGGAACTGAACAGTCTGCTGAAGCGGGGGCAACGAGCCAAGCAGAAGATGATTGAGGCCAACCTCCGGCTGGTGGTGTCTGTGGCCAAAAAATACCAAAAGCGGAATTTAGAACTATTAGATTTGGTGCAAGAAGGCACCCTTGGCCTTGAGCGAGGGGTGGAGAAATTTGATCCCACCCGGGGGTACAAGTTTTCTACCTACGCTTACTGGTGGATTCGTCAAGCCATCACGCGGGCGATCGCTCAGCAGGCACGCACCATCCGCTTGCCTATCCACATTACTGAGAAGCTAAATAAAATTAAGCGAACCCAGCGGGAACTGTCCCAGCGGTTAGGGCGCAGTGCCACCCCCGCAGAAATTGCTGCGGCCTTAGAGCTGGAGCCAGAGCAAATCCGTGAATACCTCACCTTGGCACGGCAGCCCGTGTCCCTTGACCTCCGAGTTGGCGATAACCAAGATACGGAACTCGGCGAATTACTCGAAGACAACAGTATTTCGCCGGAGCAGTTCACCACGGTTGAGTCACTGCGGGATGATGTCCATCTCTGGCTGGCGGAGTTGACCCCCCAGCAGCGGCAAGTGCTGACCCTGCGCTACGGGTTAAGCGATGGCCAGGAACTCTCCCTAGCTAAGGTGGGTGAGCAGCTTAACCTCAGCCGAGAGCGGGTACGGCAGCTCGAACGTCAAGCCTTAGACCATTTACGGCGGCGACGGCAGCAAATGTACGAATACCTAGCCAGCTAAGGCATGGTAAAAGCATGAACTCATGGCAAGCGGAGGATTGGGTAAGGGCGCTTCAGCTTCAGCCCCACCCTGAGGGTGGGTACTTTCGGGAAGTCTATCGGGCAGCAGGCACAATTCCAGCAGTAGCCTTGCCCCCTCACTTTGCGGGGGGCGATCGCGCCTACAGTACCAGCATTTATAGGAGTGATGTGGGCGGGCTAAAACCCCTCCGCTTTAGCGAGGGGATACAGCCAACTCAGGGGGCTTTAGCCCTCTCTATGTGTTAAACTAGAGACGTGGAAAGTAGGCGTATCAACTACGCGAAGAAACATCCTAGTACGGAGAAATCCCGGCAAGTAAGTCACTACCGCTTTGGCGGCAAGCCTAAACCACTGCAAGCAATGGCAGGATGTTGAGCGTATCGAACTGGCTAGTGTTGAAAAGCGCGAAACCACGAACCGAAACATAAACGTAGTCCCAATAGCAGAGATGCTTGAGGTGAGTAGGGGGTCTTTGACTGCTCCCACCCGCATTAAATTGTGGGTGACAGCTCAAGGGAAAAGCGAAGCAACGCGGCTTCAGCCCGTTGCGTAGCATCCTTTGGGAATCCCCTCTCTTTCAAGGAGGGGAGAAGTCAATCCTCAGTACCATGATTGCAAACGTCGCCGCCACGCTTTTACTGCTTTCGATGGGGGTGCCTGCCTTGGCCGCTAATCCCGCTGATTTAGAGCAACTGCGCCGTACGGGGCATTGCCCCAACTGCGATCTCAGCTATGCCCAGCTACGGGGGCGTAACCTCCAAGGGGCAGATTTACGGGGAGCCAACCTCAATGCGGCGAACTTACGCGGTGCTAATCTCAGCCGTGCCAACTTAACAGGGGCAACCCTGAATAATGCAGATTTAACGGGGGCGAACTTGACAAATGCAAACCTCTCTGAGGCCAACCTCCTGATGACTCGCCTTAACCGTGCCGTACTGACAGGTGCCCAAATGGTGAATGCCGCCTTGGGAGGGCGCGATCGCCTCGCGCGGGTGCGCACCTTCCGCGATGCCACCCTCCCCAACGGCGAAAAAGCATTTTTCCCCCTTGACGTTCCCCGCCGTCGTTAGTCTCAGCGTATGGGAATTGCCGTTACGAGTTTTGTTATTTTATTCCTGCTGACAGAAGCGATTCTGATGGCACGGCAGTGGGTATTGCCGCTCCCTGTCCTATTGGTGGCGGCAGCGGCATTAGCGGTTGCCTCTAACTGGTCGTTGTTCCGGCGTGATTGAGCAACATGCCTAGCGCTAGCAACATCTCCCCCAAGGTTCATCATGCCAGTGTGCAGGGTCAACTCAGTCTGGGGCAGCTTACCCTTAACTGCCTGAATGAATTGCTGGCATGGCATCAGAGCCATCATTCCCACGTCAGTGAGCACTGGTTACCACTCTACGATCTGCGCGATCGCCTCAATCAACCGGCATGGCACATTGTGGTTTTAGGGCAAGTCAGCCGGGGTAAATCTGCTCTCCTCAATGCGCTCTATGGCGAGACCATTTTTCCCGTGGGAGCAGTTCATGGCACAACCCAATGGCCACGCACCGTTCGTTGGCAATTTGGTGACCATGCGGTGGATTTAACCGATACTCCGGGGTTAGATGAAGTGGCTGGCTCGCAGCGAGAAGCAATGACGTGGGGGGCGATCGCCACCGCCGATTTAGTCCTATTGGTTAGCCATGACACCCTGACCCCTATTGAAGTGCAAGCTCGCCAGCAGCTTGAGGCACGCAGAGTGCCCTATCAGTGGGTGATCACCAAAGCGGATCTGTATGCCGCCGTTCCGGAAAACCTCACCGACGCCATTGTTGTCAGTAGCACGACCGGCCAAGGCATTAGTGAACTCCGTGCCCACGTGCAGCAATGGCTCAGCCACAACGCCCTGCTTGAGCGATCGACTCACCTTTTGCATCAAGCTAGTACGATTGAACGTGCCGTTGGCAATGCCCTCAGTAGCTACCGTCAAGCACAACAAGGTAGCGTACCGTGGCCATGGCTGGGCGGCCAACTGCTCGGTAGCGCCCTGCTGCCCGGCGGGGGTGGGGATGCCGTTTTAGCGATGGTGGCCTGCCTTGGGTATGTGCGCCACTGGTGTCAAGCCTATGCCTTACCGTTTCCGCTGCCGGCCTTTAGTGAAATCAGTCAGTTCCTGCTGCTGTGGTGTGCCGCCATCTATGTTACCCCGTGGCTGGGGGGCAGTATCAGCAGTGAACTCTGGAGCCTGAATACCACTGTGGTGCTCCAAGCAGGGGTGATTCTTTGGGGGTATCAGCAACTGCGCCGCAAACTGGAATCCTACCTGCAACAGGGCTATCAATGGGGACGTTTTGGACCCCAGCGGCTTTTGGCGCACATTGCTCAGCAACAGCAGCCGTGAACTCCCAAGCATTGGTTACCTAGGGTCACGGTGCTGCGTTTTTTGCAAACGCCACCATCAGGTAAGATGAGCTTACACGCCTTTGAGCCCACTATTTTTCACGCCTTGCCTGCATGAGCGACTTTTTACCCTACGCGTACCTTAACGGTCAGTTTGTCCCCTTTAGCGAAGCCAAAATTTCCGTTGCCACCCATGCCCTACACTACGGCACCGCCGCTCTCGGTGGTTTGCGCGGGTTACCCAATCCTGCAAATGCTAACGAAATTCTGCTGTTCCGTCTTGAAGATCACTGTCAGCGCTTGAGTCGCAGTGCCCACTACCTAGGCTATGAGCTGCCGATGGCACAGATCAAAACCACCATTATTGAGTGGGTACAAAAAAACCGCCCCACGGTGCCGTTCTATATCCGCCCCTTAGTTTATACCTCCGGGCTGGGGATTGCGCCCCGCCTGCACGATGTTGAAAAAGACTTTCTCATCTATGGGATGCCCCTAGGAGATTACCTCTCCGCTGAGGGCGTGACCTGTCGGATTAGTTCTTGGCAGCGGCAGTGCGATCGCTCCTTTCCGTTGCGCGGTAAGCTTACCACCTCCTACATTGTTTCAGCGCTCGCAAAAACCGAAGCGGTGGCCTCAGGGTTTGACGAAGCCATTCTCCTCAACACTCAAGGCAAAGTGTGCGAAGCCTCGGGAATGAATCTGTTCCTAGTACGGGATGGCCAACTCATTACCCCAAGCGTGGATCAAGATATTTTAGAGGGCATTACCCGCCGCAGCGTGATTGAACTCGCTCAAGCAGCGGGGGTTACCGTCCTTGAGCGGGCAGTGGATCGCACGGAATTATTAATTGCCGATGAAGTCTTTTTAACGGGTACGGCAGCAAGGATTGTGCCTGTCCGCCGCATTGAAACCTACACCCTCCCAGAGCAGCGCCCCCTCACAAGGCAATTGCAGCAGCAGTTACAAGCCATTGTCACAGGCCGCGATCCCAACTATCGCCACTGGCTAGATATAGTACCGATTGCCTAGGGCAGCTCTAATAGCGATGCAGATATTTACACAAGCTCAGTTCTGTGCCTTTGGCATTCCAATACACTTCGTCAAAAATGGCATAGATCAAAAATAACCCCCGACCACACTCACAGTCGTCAGGGGGCAGCAGTTCATCTTCAGGGGAGAAAACGCAGCGAGGTGGCAAAAAACCGTCGCCTTGATCAGTAATGACCCACCAGCATTGTTCGGGGGAATAGGTGTAGCGCACGAAAACAACTTTTTCAGGGTTAAGGGCGTTGCCATGGCGAGCCGCATTGACCAATGCCTCCTGCAGCCCAAGGCGCAACTCATCATGCAAAGGGTGAGGAACATTGGCGAGTAATATTTCAAGGATAGGTTGCAAAAATAATGTCGAAGGAAAGGTCAGGGTTTGCCATTGGGGTGCAACGTACGTTAGCGTCATAGACGGCATCACCCAAGAATCAAGAGTGCACAGCGGGGGTGCGGGTGCCCGCAGCAAACATCATTGCCGGATAACCGAACCCTTCTGACTTCAGCTTAGCAACTTGGGCAGCAGAAATACAACCGCCTCCTGCGTGAGGGCTATGGGCAGCTTGTTTGGCTCACAGAGGCGAATTAGTTGAGCAAATGTCTAGCAAATGTCTTCTGTGTGGGTGGCTTGCATATTCTTAAAGTGAGCTACCCCTTGCCTCTGTTATCAGCGCAATAAAAGATATTGATAGAAGTTTATCGTTATCCCTGCTAAGAGTGTCCTTTTCATAGATAAGATTAAATCTAATTAGTCTTGTCCATAGGCGTAAGCGGGATTTATGTTGCAATCATTTGCGGACACAGTTTGGCTCATTCCTTTTTACTCGCTACTGGGGATGGGGCTGTCGCTGATTTGGTCGCCGGGGATCACCCGCAAGACCGGCCCGCGTCCAGCGGGGTATATCAATATCGTGCTCACATTCTTCTCCTTTTGCCATGCGCTGCTGGCCACGTTGGCGATCGCCGACAAACCGCCGCAGTACCTTCACTGGACTTGGTTAGAGGTGGCGGGGCTTCATTTTGATGTGCCGGTGGAAATTTCAGTCCTGACGACCACTGCTCTCATGCTCATTACGGGGCTGAATTTGATGGCCCAAGTCTTTGCCGTTGGGTATATGGAAATGGACTGGGGTTGGGCGCGGTTCTTTGCCCTGCTGGCGCTCTTTGAAGGGGGGATGGCTGCCCTTGTGCTGCTTGACTCCCTCTTTTTCAATTACGTGGTGTTGGAAATTCTCACCCTTGCCACCTACCTGCTCATTGGGCTGTGGTTTAACCAACCGCTGGTGGTGACGGGTGCCCGCGATGCCTTCCTGACGAAACGAGTGGGGGACTTGATTCTCTTAATGGGAGTTCTGGCCATCTATCCCCTTGCAGGGTCTTGGAATTACGATGATCTGGCGGCTTGGGCGGCTACTGCTACAGCCAATCCGACATTGATTACTCTGATCTGCTTAGCCCTGATTGCTGGTCCGATGGGGAAATGTGCCCAGTTTCCCCTGCACCTGTGGCTTGATGAAGCCATGGAAGGGCCGGTGCCCGCCTCGGTGTTGCGGAATGCCATTGTGGTGGCAACGGGGGCATGGGTGCTGGTCAAGCTGACCCCAGTGTTGGCACTCTCTCCTGTAGCCCTGACCGCATTACTGGTGATTGGTAGTGTCACGGCCTTAGGCGGCACCTTGATTGCCACAGCTCAGGTGGATATTAAGCGGGCGCTGTCCTATTTAGTCAGTGCTTACATGGGCTGGGTATTTATTGCGGTGGGTCTGAAAGAGCCTGGATTGGCCTTTGTGTTTGTGCTCACCTATGCGGTGGCGATGTCGCTGCTGATGATGAGTATTGGCAGCATTATCTGGAACAGCATTACCCAAGATCTGCGGTTGCTGGGGGGGCTGTGGTCACGGCGACCCATTTCCGGGATTTCATTTTTGGTGGGATCGGCAGGTTTATTGGCAGTGCCGCCCCTTGGGRGTTTTTTGCCCCAAGCAGAGCTATTGGATACCGCCTTTGCCCAGTTGCCGTGGGTGGGGGTTGTCTTGCTACTGGTGAATACCTTTGCCGCCTTTAGTTTGGGACGCACGTTCTGTCTCATTTGGGGAGGGGAGGTCAAACCCATGACGGCGCGATCGCCGGAGGTGTTTTGGCCCATGATCCTGCCCATGACAGTGAATGTGGGGGTGGTTCTGCACTTGCCGATTATGATGCGGGTCTTTGATTGGGTGATCTGGACACAGCCTTCAGTGCAAACCGCTGCCGCCTTAACCCTGACTGCCGTTGCGGGTTGGGGCTTAGCAGCGTGGATCTATTTGGGGCGAACCATTCCCAAGCCGGTGCAGTTGCCGTTACCGTCGCTACAAGACCTGCTTGCCTACGACTTTTACACCCCTAAACTTTATAAGGCAACGGTTGTTGGGGCAGTGGATGTCATCTCGCGCCTCACTGATTGGTTTGACCGCACCTTGGTGGATGGGACGGGCAATGCCTTTGGTTTGGTGACGCTGTTGGGGGGCGATCGCCTCAAGTACAGCACCACCGGTCAATCCCAAGCCTATATTCTCACCATTATTGTGGGCATTGCCATTCTTGGTATTGCCATTTGCTGGCCACTGCTGCGCTAGCTCAAATCAACATCCAGCGAGGTTCTTGCTATGCTCTTAACACTGCTGATCCTGATTCCCGCACTGGCAGCGCTGCTGATGTCGGTCTTGCCGGAACGCCTACTGCGGCCGGTGGCACTGGCTGGGGCAGCGGTTACCTTTGGCCTATCTGCTTGGCTTCTGAGTCAATTGGATCTACAGCAAGCAGGCTTACAGTTTCCAGAATTTACCCCGTGGTTGCCGCCCCTTGGGCTGAACTATTCCCTAGGGGTGGATGGTCTCTCTCTGCCGCTGATTGTCCTAGGTACATTCTTAACGCTACTCGTCATCTTTAACGGTGAGAAAAGTTCGCCACGGTTGTTTTATGGCCTTGTGTTGGTGGCCAATGCCGGGATTATTGGTGCCCTAGCGGCTCAAAACCTTCTGCTCTTTGTTCTGTTTTACGAAGTTGAACTGGTTCCCTTTTATCTGCTGATTTTAATGTGGGGGGGACAGCGCCGGGAGCGAGCGGCGGTGAAATTTCTCATTTATACAGCCATCTCCGGTATTCTCATCCTAGCCGCCTTCTTGGCCATGGGTTGGCTGACCCACGCCCCCAGCTTTGACTATGGGGATCTGCAACTGGCGGCACTTGCACCTACCACGCAAGCCATTCTTTTGGCTCTACTGGTGATTGGCTTTGGCATTAAAATTCCCCTTGTGCCCCTCCATAGCTGGCTACCGGATGCCTACGTCGAAGCCTCAACCCCCACAGCAATTCTCTTAGGGGGGATTCTGGCAAAGTTGGGCACCTACGGTCTAGTGCGTTTCGCTGTCGGGCTGTTTCCGCAAACATGGGGCTCGTTTGCCAGTGTGCTGGCGATCGTGGCGGCAGCCAGCATTCTCTACGGTGCGTTGGCGGCCATTGCTCAAAAGGACATCAAACGGATGGTGGCCTACAGCTCTATTGGTCACATGGGTTACGTCTTACTGGCGCTGGCGGCACATACCCACCTGAGTATGGTGGGGGCGATCGCCCAAATGATTAGTCATGGTCTGATCTTGGCGCTGCTGTTTTATTTAGTGGGAATTATTGAAACCAAAGTCGGCACCCGCGAACTCGATGTGCTTAACGGCTTGCTCAATCCTCTGCGGGGGTTACCCACTACCAGTGCCTTGCTGATATTAGGGGGGATGGCCAGTGCTGGTATTCCCGGCTTGGTGGGCTTTGTTGCCGAGTTTTTAGTCTTTCAAGGCAGTTATGCCATCTTTCCGATCCCTACCCTCGTTGCGGTTGTGGGAACTGGCTTGACGGCGGTTTACTTTGTTATCTTACTAAACCGTACCTGCTTTGGCCGCCTAGATAA
The DNA here is from genome assembly GCF_022698185.1 of Synechococcus sp. PCC 6717. Classification (NCBI taxonomy): domain Bacteria; kingdom Bacillati; phylum Cyanobacteriota; class Cyanophyceae; order Synechococcales; family Synechococcaceae; genus Synechococcus; species Synechococcus sp. PCC 6717. The sequence goes on from NZ_JAKLTV010000001.1 coordinate 487,688, forward strand.
CGCCACGGCCTACTATCCGCGGGTGTTGTGGCCTGAAAAACTGCCAGCGCTAGTCTTGACCCTATTAATTCTGGTGTTGGGGGTTCAACCCACGTGGCTAGTGCGCTGGAGTGAAACCATCAGTCAGAAGCTAGTGGCAGCGATCCCCACCACAACGGAAATAGTTGCCAGCATAGCGCCATCCTTGTCCTCTACCCACAATTAACTAACGGAGAAGCCCTATGGTTCAAGCTCTTGAGCGTCCTAGCAGTGCCAAGCTCCCCCCCGTTGACCACCCCTTGGCCGACATTATTCACCGCCTCGAAGCGGGAGGGGCAATGATCCCCGATACGCCGGAAAACCTCATGAAGATCATCGGCATGTACAAGGCCTATTCCATCCCGATGGACTTTTATTGGCGAGATCTACTGTACCTGGGTGAGCGCGTTTTTATTGATCCGTTCCCGTTTTTCAAGTATTTCCCCACCAAGGACTACTTTGATCTGCTGAATCACTATGCGGGGGATACAGCGGATCTGCGGATTTGGCGCGGGCCAGCCCATGCCCATCCCGAGTTAATGGAGTTTATTGAAAAAGGGGAAACTCGCAAACTACCGCGATTGCTGCACCACCTCTGGCACGACCGCATCAACATGGAGTTTTCCGAAGATTTAGCACGTGCGATGATGTGGCACGGCATGGGGGGGCAACTGGAGATTTACCTCGACTCGGACGAGTATAAGGCCGCAGCCCACAAGGCCATTCGTGCCTATTTCAAGCGCAACCCCCTGATGTTGGCACTGCACAAGGTGTTTCCGGATCTCTTTTTGGAGCAGGCACGCCAAGCCACCTACATGAATGTGCTGGGGCTATTCTGGGAGGTAATGGCACCCGTCTTCTTTGAAATTAGCGATCGCTACGACGAGGGCAGTATTCGCAGCGTTAAGGATGCCATGAATTTCTTGGTCAATGGCATTTTTGCGATTGCGGGTCGGCCCATTTACCACCACGTCTATATTGATGACGAGGTGCATGTGCTAGTTCCTAAAGAGAAAGGCTTTATGTGGCTGTACGAGGCTGCCTTTCCCTACGTTGAGGCCGTATTTTATCGGACGGCTCCCTTCCGGGGCACTAAGTCCTACAATGCCCAAGCGAATCAGGTGCCCAGTGAGCAGGTGGATTTCCACTATGGCATTCTATTTGCGGATAAGTTCCCGGTGGGTACCGCTGGCATTCCGCCGACATTGCTCCATCAGGATATGTACCACTTTTTGCCGCAGTACCTAAGGGATCATTTCCATCAGCACTGTCGCGGTGAAGATGATATTCTGGTGCAGTTGGGGATCGCCTTCCAACGCTCGATGTACACCGTCACGTCGGCGGTACTACAGGCGACCCGGGCAGCATTTTACTATCCCCTAGATGATCCGAATCCGGAGCACTTAATGGCAAACCGTCGCTTTTTTATTGCCCAGATGGATCGCTTTATCCGTCCGCAGTACGGTATTGTCGATGCCTGCAAAATCCGCAATGTCCAAGACCCCAATTACCGTTAGCACTGCTGGGGCAATCGTGCTGCTCGATGGCGATCGCCCCCTCACTTTTTGCTAGGCTGGAAGCAAGAGTGAACTTTTGTAACGAGGTGCAACCGCTGTGGCCACTGTGGAAATCTATACTTGGTCTGCCTGTCCCTTCTGTCTTCGGGCTAAGCAACTGCTGAACCGCAAGGGGGTATCCTTTACAGAGTATGTGATTGATGGCGATGAAGCCGCACGGCAAGCGATGGCGCAGCGGGCCAATGGGCGGCGATCGCTGCCACAGATTTTCATTAACAACCAACATATTGGCGGCTGTGATGATCTCTATGCCCTTGAGGCGCAAGGGAAGTTAGACTCCCTCTTGCAGTCTGCGGCCTAGTGACTGTGTTGGTTGCCTTTATTATTGACCCTATCGCCAGTTTGGATCCTGGCCATGACACCAGTGTTGCCCTCATGGAAGCAGCGCAACAGATGGGGTTGGAGGTTTGGATTACAGAGATTTCGCAGCTTGTGATCCGCGACGGCCAAGCGTGGGCACGCCTCACGCCGGTGCAGTTGGTGCCCGCCCAACTTGTTGCGGGTCAGTGGCAAGTCTCACGGCCGTGGTTTCAGTTAGGCACACCGGAGTGGCGATCGCTAGAGGACTTTACCGCCGTTTGGATGCGCAAAGACCCACCCGTCAATAGTGCTTACCTCTATGCAACCTACTGCTTGGACTTAGTGAATCCACAGAAAACGCGGGTGCTAAATAGTCCAGCGGCACTGCGCCATGCCAATGAAAAAATGTATGGGTTGCGCTTTAGCAGTGTGATGCCCCACACCTTGGTGAGTAGCGATAAACAAGTGATTCGTGAGTTTGTCCAACGCCAAGGGACTGCTGTCCTGAAACCCTTAGGCGGTAAAGCCGGAGAAGGCATTTTATTCTTGCAGGCGGGCGATCGCAACCTCAACTCCATGATTGAAATCAGTACCCAGCAAGGACAACTGCCAGTGATGGTGCAGGAATACCTACCTGCAGCCAAAGAGGGGGATAAGCGCATCATTCTGCTGAATGGCGAGCCGATTGGGGCAGTGAACCGGATTCCCACCGGGGATGAATTTCGGGGCAATATGGCCACTGGTGGACGAGTTGCAGCGATTGATATAACTGAGCGCGATCGCCACATTTGTCAGATTTTGGCACCAAGCCTCCGCCAAGATGGCCTTTATTTTGTTGGCATTGACATTATTGGCGGTTACCTAACGGAGGKGAATGTGACCAGTCCCACCGGTATTCGTGAAATTGATCGCCTCAGCGACACACGCCTTGCTGAGCAGGTCATGGCTGGCGTGGTTGGATAGGTTTCGTGTTTCACCTCTCCCAACGGAGAGGGAACAAGACTCTTAGCTCCCTTGTATCTTAAAACTAGAGAGACAGACCGTCACCCCTTAGATGCGAGACATCGTGGAGAAGCTAGGGTCATCTCTCTGATGCAACAGGTCAAACTCGAATCATCGGTTGGGACAGTAGAACCCGCATGACGCAAGGCTGAGTAAACACCTGATTTACCCCCAGACAGGCGCAAAAGTGATATGCAGGATCAAGAACAATGGATTGGCATTGATGTGTGTAAGCGGTGGCTAGGTGTACATCTACGCCCCCAGAAGCAGAGTTTTCGCGTGAGCAACACCGCGAGTGGGATTCGCGAACTTTTGACTCACCTGTGTCCGCCTGAGGCGGTCGGTCGGGTGATTCTAGAATCCACTGGCGGCTATGAGCGGTCAGTGGCGTTGGTGCTGTCCACGCTAGCCTATCCCGTGGTCGTGATTAATGCTCGGCAAGCGCGAAACGTTGCCAAAGCTGCCAATCAACTGGCTAAAACCGATCCGGTCGATGCCGCGATTTTAGCCTGGTTTGGCGAAGCGATGAAACCGCCGATTCGCTCATTGGCCAGCGAAGCGGACGCAGAACTTCAGGACTTGGTCACCCGCAGGCGGCAACTGATAGACATCCTGACTGCTGAACAAAACCGCTTGTCAGGCTTACGCGGAACAGCCCAAGCAGATATAGCAGCTCACATTGCATGGCGCAAAGACCGCATTCAGCAACTAGACGAGCAGATCGACACCCAAATCCATCCATGTCAGCCCTGGCAGGCAAAACAGACGCGGCTGATGACGGTTCCAGGGGTGGGCAAGGTTGTTGCTGCTACCTTGTTAGCCCTGTTGCCAGACCTAGGACAGTTGTCCACTCGAAAAATCAGTGCGCTGGTGGGCGTTGCCCCATTCAACCGAGATAGTGGGCAGAAGCAAGGCAAACGCGCTATCTTTGGTGGTCGTGCTGCTGTGCGTCAACTGTTGTACATGGCAGCTTTGGTGGCGGTGCGCCATAATTCAGTGATTCGCGTCTTCTATTTCTATACTATGCAATGCCCAGAAAAGAAGTGCCTTAAATCTGCCGTGTGCCACCTCCGCGGGGAGTGATTTAGCCTCCGTTCACTGAGGTGTTTGAAGGAAGTCATGTATTTATGATAATCCTAGGGATGTTTATGCCTCGGGTCTTAAACACCCTTCATATGTATGATTGTCTCTTGTGATTGAGGACGTTGAGTACCATGGACGGTTTATTACCTGCCCTGTATTTAGGGGTGCTGATTGTATTGTTGGGGGTGTCTGCATGGTTTGTGCTGGGGCAAATTATTAAAACCCGCCGGATTGAAACCACCTTGGCGCGGCTACAACGCAAGCTCAAGCAAGAGCCGGGCACAACCCAAGAGTATTTTGAACTGGGCAGCATCTATCTCAGCAAAAAGCTAGCTACTCAGGCCATTCCCCTGCTGCAAAAGGCGCTAAAGGCAGCGGAAAATGAGCAGGAGACCTACCTAGCCCCTATTTACAATGCCCTTGGCTATGCCTACTTTATTCAGGAGCAGTACGATTTGGCTATTCGTTACTACAAGGATGCCTTGAAAAATCAGCCTGAGTACGTCACTGCGGCGAATAACCTCGGTCATGCCTACGAAAAGAAAAACCTAGCTCAGCCTGCCCTTGAGGCCTATCAGCACACCCTCAGGCACGATCCCAACAATGGGATTGCCCAGCGACGGGTCAGCTCTCTTCAAAAGCGTTTGAGTGGTGCTTCTGCTTCCTAACCCCTATTAACCAAGGTGTACACTTTCCAGTACTCAGATGCCTACACTAAAGCCAACACCTCGGTTGTTCCGTGGCTCTTCAAATTGCTTATAGACTTTGGGGTCTTGCCGCAGCCGCACGGGTTGAGGGGATAAACTGTCCTCTAATCCATCAGGATATTGCAGTTCATTGGCATTGGCAGAGGTTGAAGGTGCTGTTTGTAGGGCGGAGCGTAGATCTGGGCTGACCTCGATGGGGCCAATGGTTGCAGAGTTGGCAGAGGCGGGCAAGGTTGCAACCGTCAGTGGACTAGCGATCGCCAGTAGTGAAATGATCCATGAGTTACGCATAAATTAAAAATCCTCGAGTGATTAGCGAACGTTTTTACGTTGTTAAGGTTCAGGCAGTAGTGACTCCTAAGTGCGTCTGCGTAATACCATAAAAAGAGACAAACGCTCTATTCTTTGTATTCTTTCTTTGTATTCTAGCGATTTGCCTGTGAGACAATAGAGAGCTTTAGCTGTTCTAGACGGGAAGCCCCGCGCTGTACCTGCTAGGGGCAGCGTCGGGATGAGGGTCGCGTGAGGCGTAGGCGAACAACTTGATTTGTAACATAACAAAATTATCTGATACGGCAGAGGCGGTTGCCTGTGACAAGGGAAGCCCGCGCTCTATCTGAAGGATGAGTGTTGGATAGTTCACAAATTGCAATCAACAGCAAAAATAGACCCCTGAAACGATGGAAATAGGTCTAATCTGGCAGAAAATGGGTACGGAGAGAGAGGGATTCGAACCCTCGGTGAGTTGCCCCACACAGCATTTCCAGTGCTGCGCCTTCGACCACTCGGCCATCTCTCCTTTTTAGACAGCTTTCCTATCCTAGCAGAAGTCCTGTGTCTCTGATTCATCCCATTGCCCAAGAGAGTTTTAGGATTATTGATCACGAAATCGGTGACCACAGCCTTGATCCAGCCACCTATGCCATTTTGCGGCGGATTATCCACAGCACGGCTGATTTTGAATTTAAGGATCTGCTGTACGCGCCGGCAGCAACTGTTGCCGCCATGACTCAGGCCTTGGCCACCGGGGTGCCCATTGTTACGGATGTGCGGATGGTCACCGTGGGGATTCAAACCATGGCCAGCCGTACCTTTGCAAATCCTGTGATCACTGCCTTGGACTATGGGCAGGCACCAGCCCCGGATCAAACCCGCACTGAAGCCGGGATGATTGCCGCTTGGCAGCAGTATCCCCAGGCGCTGTTTGTGATTGGGAACGCCCCCACGGCATTAATGGCGTTGTGCGATCGCCTCCGTCAAGGATCGGTTCTGCCAGCAGGGGTGATTGGGGTGCCGGTGGGGTTTGTCAATGTGGTGGAGTCTAAAGCTGCCCTTGCAAACCTAGCTGTGCCCCAAATTCGAGTGTCTGGGCGCAAAGGTGGTTCGGCGGTTGCTGCGGCCATTGTCAATGCCCTACTGGATTTAGCGTGGCAGGAGGGGCACGCTTGAGTCCTATCCATGTGGTGGGGATCGGTCTGGAGGGCATGGCAGGTCTGGGGAGTGCTMCCCAAGCCATTATCCAGACGGCGACGCTATTGGTGGGGAGCGATCGCCACCTTGCTCTGATTCCGGAGCTTGGCATTCCGCGCCTTGAGCTACGCCAATTTAACGACAGTCTTGCTGCCCTAGAGACCCACCTGAGCACCACACCACATCCCCAAGTTGTCATTCTCACCAGTGGTGACCCTCTCTTTTATGGCCTAGGCCGCTGGCTCCTCACAGTTTTTCCAGCGGAGCAGTTGACCTTTCATCCTCACCTTACCGCCGTGCAGTTGGCCTTTAGTCGGCTCAAGCTGCCATGGCAGGATGCCGCTATCTGTAGTGCTCACGGGCGAAACCTATCGGCATTGATTCCCTTACTGCAACAAGGCACGGCCAAAATTGCCATTTACACCGATGCTGAGGCCGACATCACCGCCATCAGTGCCCTCTATCAACGCCTGAACCTGCCGGTGTCCTACCAAGCATGGGTCTGCCAAGCTTTGGGTAGCCCCCAGGAGCAGATTCTCCCTTGGGAGTTGCACCAACCACCGGTTCCCTCCCCTGAGATCCATCCTCTCAACCTGGTGGTGCTGGTACGGCAACCTCAGCAGATCCCGGCTGCCGATCTCCCCTGCTTTGGCCTAGAGGATCACCAATTCTTTAGCTTTGGCGATCGCCCCGGCCTCATGACTAAACGAGAGGTACGGGTACTGGCCTTGGCAGAATTGGCCTTGACCCCTCAAGTGCAAGTGATTTGGGATATTGGCGCTGGCACCGGCAGTGTCGCCGTAGAAATCGCCCGCCTTTTACCCCATGCCACCGTCTATGCCGTTGAAAAAACCGCCGTCGGCTATCAACTTCTGTGCCAGAACCGCGATCGCTTTGGTCTGGCGAACTTAAAACCGATTCAGGGGATAGCTCCCACCGCCTTGGATTCCCTCCCTGATCCCGATCGAGTGTTTATTGGCGGCAGCGGCACGCTGTTGGCCACCAACTTAGAGGTGGCATGGTCACGCCTGCCCCCCCAAGGCCGTATCGTCATGGCGATCGCCACCCTTGAGCACCAAGGCCAAGTTTTAGCGTGGTGTCATCAACACCATCTCAAACCACAATTCCTCCACCTGCAACTAAGCCGTTCAGTTCCCTTAGGCAGCGGACACCGCCTGCACCCCCTCAACCCCGTTACACTCATCACCGTGTCTCATCCATAAAAGTGACCATCGGGACAGATCGTGGTGGCATCACACATCGCATGGCTCAAGTCCACTCCCGTCGCCCGAAAAAAATTACACCGCTGCACCTGAGTCCCCGTTAAATCCGCCTGCTCAAGGTTGGCCTGCTGTAAATTTGCCCCCTGCAAGTTCGCTTGGCGCAGGTTAGCCGAGCGCAGATCCGCTCCTTGGAGGTTAGCTCCCGCTAAATTGGCCTGCTCGAGGTTGGCCGAGCGCAGGTTTACCCGCATCATGCGTGCCCCCTCGAGATCTGCTGCCGCTAAATTGGCTTGGTAGAGCTGGGCATCCCCCAGTTCACTCTGGCGTAGATTGGTGGCGGTGGCCACAATTCGATTCAGCTGGCAGTAGGGAAGATAAGCATTTTCTAAATTGCTATCACTAAAATCCGCATCCCCCAAGTTTGTGTCAAATAGACTCACCCCCCGCAAATCTAGCCCCCTAAAGTCCCGCTCTCCCATGGCATAGGCTTGCAGTAGCTCCTCGGCACTAAATTTCGCCATAATAATAAGTAGAGTTTTTACAGTGAAATAAGTATTCTTACTTACGTCTTTCTGACTGTAGGGGGAGTTATCAGGGAAATTCATATTACTTAATGGTTTCTTAACTTGATGAGGCAGCACAATGGCGATGGGGTTTGAGCATTCATCCTTGGCACAGCACTACCACGAGCGCACCAAGTATGCCCCAGAAACCTTAGCGCAGCAGGCTCGTGGCCTCGACTGGAGCCGCCAACCGGAACCGTTCAAAACCTATCCCTTGGGCAAGGTCTTTCCACTCAAGCCGTTCTTTAGGCAAGGGGAAACCGCCGCAGAGCGGTATTGGCAACGACTCTCGCGGCTGCTGTACTGCACCTATGGTGTAACAGCAGTGGTGCCCTATCCCGATCGCCCCTTCTTAATGCGAGCAGCCCCCTCTGCAGGGGGGCTATACCCAGCCGAAGTCTATGTCATCACCCGTACCGATCGCCTCATTCCAGCGGGGATTTATAACTACCAAGTTAAGGATCATGCCCTTGTACAGGTTTGGCAAAGTTACCACTGGTCTGGCCTTCAAGATGCTTGCCTGTGGCATCCAGCCCTTGAAGCAACTGAAGTGGCGCTGATTGTAACGGCTGTATTTTATCGCTCTGCTTGGCGCTATGGCGATCGTGCCTATCGACGCATTTGCTTAGATATTGGTCACCTACTCGGCAATGTCGAACTGGCTGCCAGCATCAATGATTTTCGCTCTCACCTCATCGGCGGCTTTGTGGACTCGCAAATCAACGATCTGCTTTACCTAGACTCAGCCCAAGAAGCGGTACTGGGGGTTGTGGTGCTCGCGGATCTACTGCAGGTGTCACAAAATCTCTCTGCCTTTCCCGCTGCCTTAGCGTCCACCGTCTGCTATGACTATGGGGCAATCCCTGATGGCGATCTCCTTGCTGCTTGTCATCAAGGGAGTGCGCTCACAAACACAGACATCATTTACGGCATGTCAAAGGTTGAAGAGACCACCGTGCCCACTCTCAACAGTGGGGGTGCCCTTCCCAACGCTGCACCGGACGATAAATACAACTTCCCCTTTGGCTTGCGGGTATCGCTGCCGCAAACCGTACTGAACTGGGATACTGGTCTAGGGGCGTTGCAACAGACAATTTTGCAGCGCCGTTCGACCCGCCAGTACAGTGGCAAGGGAATCACCCTAGATCAATTGGCGGCGCTGTTGACCTTTACCTACCATGCCGAAGCCTACCGCGACCAAGGACTGGATGAGGCCCCTAGTTTCTTTGATCTCTCATTAGTGGAAACCTTTGTTGCGGTCACTCGCGTGAGTGACTTAGAAGAGGGCTGCTACTACTACGCTGTGGCAAATCACGAACTGCGACAAATTCGCTTTAAGAATTTTCAGGAGCAACTGCACTTCCTCTGTCTCAATCAAGAGTTAGGGCGGGATGCCGCCGTCGTCATTTTCCATACCGCCAACTTAGCAGCGGCGATCGCCCGCTATGGAGAGCGTGCCTACCGCTACCTGCACATGGATGCAGGACATTTGGGACAGCGCTTGAACTTGGCGGCAACTGCTTTGGGGTTAGGGGTTAGCGGCATTGGTGGCTTTTTTGATGATCAGGTGAATGAGGTACTGGGCATTCCCGCTGACGAAGCCGTGCTCTACATTACGACGGTGGGACAGGCTGCATGACCCTGACAACCCGCGGCCACTATAGTATCAAAGCCCTCTTAGACCTGAGCTTACAGCCGCAGTATGGCCCGTCCTCAGTGCGTGCCATTGCCGAGCGCCAAAATATTCCCGCTCCCTATCTAGAAAAACTATTGATCGAACTGCGGCGTGCCGGCCTAGTGCGATCGCTGCGGGGGGTCTATGGTGGCTATCAACTAGCTCGTCCCCCGCAACAGATTTCACTGCGGCAGATTCTTCTTGCGGTGGGTGAGTCCCCTCAGCCTCTTTTTTTGCAGCCGCCGGAGCCTGACGCTGCTACCGCTGACTGGGTCACCCTGAGTCTCTGGCAGCAACTGCACCAAAAACTACAGGATGCCCTTGACAGTATTTCCCTTGAAGATTTGTATTTTGATGCCCGTAGTTGGCAAGCCGCCCAAGGAGATGGTGCTACCTTTGTAGTCTAGGCCGTCATCGGGAACCCCATGACAACGCCCACGCATCATCGAGCATGGCTGATTATTCGCGAGTATGGGCAACCCAAACGCGACGTTGCTCTCACCCCCGATCGCCAGTGGACCATTGGTCGCCAAAAAGATTGCAGCATTATCCTTCGCGATCGCTATGTCTCGCGAGTCCACGCTGTTATTAATAGTTTTCTTTTCGCCAACCAGCCCCTTTATTTCATTGCTGATTACCACAGCCGCAATGGAACCTTAATCAATGGCTTGCTCATCAGGCACAGCACCTTGTTGCACCACGAAGATGTGATCGGCATTGGCAGGGCGTTACTGGTCTTCTACTATCCAGAGATGTTCAACGAGATCGATGCCTCGATGCTCTCTCAACTCAATAAAGTTTCCACCAGCAGTGTCCCCTGGGTCGGCTAAGGTCGTTGACAGACCCAGCTCAAAAGTCTATGATGTAAAGTTGCTGAATTTGCACGGAACAGGTTCACCAAGAGGACAATGCGCCCTCACCTGCACGGCAAGGAGTTACTTTAGGTCCCCTATGGCATACGCAATTATTGAAACCGGTGGCAAGCAACTGCGAGTCGAAGCCGGGCGGTTTTATGATGTGGAGCGGTTAGCGCTTGACCCCGACAGCACCATTGATATTGAGCAAGTATTACTCGTGCAAACCGATGCTGGCGTTCATGTTGGCCAACCCTACGTTAGTGGAGCTGTTGTTACCGGTACAGTGTTGCAGCATCGCCGTGCCCCCAAGGTAATTGTCTATAAAATGAAGCCCAAGAAAAAAACGCGGAAAAAACAAGGGCATCGCCAAGAATTAACCCGCATCATGATTAACGAGATTCGCCTCAATGGTGAAGCCCTGAATTCAAATAGCTAGGAGGTTACCATGGCACATAAGAAAGGAACTGGCAGTACCCGTAATGGTCGTGACTCCAATGCCCAACGCCTTGGGGTGAAGCGATTTGGTGGCGAAGTGGTCAAAGCTGGCCATATCCTTGTGCGGCAGCGGGGCACTAAATTCCATCCGGGCGTGAACGTGGGGCGTGGCAGTGATGATACACTGTTTGCCACCATTGCTGGCGTTGTCACCTTTGAGCGCTATGGCAAAACGCGTAAGCGGGTTAGTGTTTACCCCCTAGCAGAGAATCGCGCTGTTTAGCTTGTGGGGGGTTGGGGGTAGATAAGCCCCGCACTGTACCGTGGCTCCCCGACGAAGCGAGAAGCCCGCACTCTAAGCGAGTTGTGTTGACAGGCGATTGCTTTGACATCGAAGCCACTCAATTAGAATCTGGAGTTGATGGGTTCTGTCCCTTGCCGCGGCGGTTCAAGTGTTGCAATTGCAACACGGTCGCGATGACCCGAACCAAGCGGCCAGTGTGGTCTTAAAAGCGAGCGACCTCTAGGAATCAGAGTTCTATTCAAAGGACTGCAAAGTTTGACATACTCCCCATGCCTAAAGGCAGGGGATTCTTGTTCTTGGTTCTGCGACAGCACTTATCGCATCAGGTTGCCCTGCTACAACAGCGGTGCTTATCTCCCCAAGCGTTCCCCCTTGCGGGGCAGTTCCCTTTTGCCCAAAGGTACTGTTAAACCAACCAAAAAAACTTAGGTTGTTTTCTAGCCGTTA